>JAVJTD010000475.1:0-57366 GCA_040219065.1 Planctomycetota bacterium | reverse complement strand
CTCTAGAAAAGTCTCGCTACGCTCGAAGGTTCTTGGAGTCGCTGGACGGACTCGATCCTCGCCCGGTCGATTACCGGCAACGACCCTCCACGAAATCGGCGAGGACCGGTCGCTGCGCTCGCGGCTCTCCCCCTTTCGTTTGGGACGATCCTTTCCCGTTCCGACGTGAAAACATGCCCCCAAACCAGAGCCCGCGCGACCGAAACGGGAAGCGGTCACCGAGCGGGGAGCCGCTTCCTCGACATCGCCGACGATCGAGCCAGAAGGTGCCGAGCAAGGGGCCGCACGGAGTGCGCTGTCGTCGCACGGCCGCCCCGGCCCAAGCTCGCTTGCGCAGAGTCCTCGCCGACAGACCCGGTCTTTGACTCGCTCGACTTGGGCACTCCGAGGGGATCGCAGCCAACCAAGAAAGGATCGCCCGAGGTGAGAAGGGATCACGCCTCGGGCGACCGGTGGCCCTCTCGAGAATCGCGTCACCCCTGGAGGAAGAGAGGGGAGCGCTCTCGGAGAGCCGCATGGGATCTGAAGAGAGGGTGACGCGGGGCGGATGTGCCCCGGCCCCGCGTCACCCGGACCCGCTCAGGAGGTTCGTCTGAGGAAGACGAAGTGACGGGTACCCTGCCTTTCGATCTGGAGTCGGACGCCGTCTTCGAGATCGCTCTTGGCGAGCTCGCCACGGACATCCGCCGCGGAGTGGACCGTCTCGGAGCCGACCGCGAGGATCAGGTCACCCGGGCGAAGTCCGGCGCGGGCGGCCGGGCCCAAAGGGGCGACCTCACGGATCCGGGCACCAGCGCGGGACAGGCCTTGCGCGGCCGCCTCTTCGGCGCTGAGGTCCTCGATCGAGAGCCCCAGGTCCTCCGGCAGCGCGCGGGTTGCGGCCACCTTCGTCCCGTCCAGCTCCCCGAGGGTCACGCTCAGAGTCTCGGACTCACCGTCGCGAATGAGGGCGACCTCGACCGAGTCCTTCGGCGACTTGCTACCGATGACCTGACGCAGCTCGGCGGCGGTATAGATCTCGCGATCGTCGACGCGACGAATGACATCGCCGACCTTGAGGCCCGCCTTCTCGGCCGGGCTACTCGAGACCACGTCGGACACCAGGGCACCTTGGGTACTCTCGAGTTCGAAGGACTTGGCCAGATCGTCGGTCAGGTCCTGGATCGAGACACCGAGGAAGCCGCGGCTGACGGAGCCGTTCTCGCGCAGTCCATTCATGACTTGCTTGGCCATGTTGATCGGGATGGCGAAGCCGATGCCGTTGGAGCCGCCGCTCCGCGAGAGGATGGCGGAGTTGATTCCGATGACCTCACCCCGCGCATTGACGAGCGGGCCGCCGCTGTTACCAGGGTTGATCGTCGCGTCGGTCTGGATGAAGTCCTCGTAGTCGTTGATGCCGACCCCGACACGGCCCTTGGCGCTCACGATTCCCGAGGTGACGCTCTGGGTCAGGCCGAAGGGGCTGCCGAAGGCCAAGACGGTCTCGGCGACCTGGATGTTCTCGGAGTCCCCGAGTTGGGCTGGGACGAGGTCATCGGCCTCGACCTGGATCAGAGCGACGTCGCTCAAGGGATCAACACCGATCACCTTCGCGTCGAGCTCGCGGCGGTCCGAGAAGATGACTCGAACGGTCTCGGCGTCCTTCACGACGTGGCTGTTGGTCAGGATGTAGCCGTCCTCGTCGACGATGAAGCCGGAGCCGACGCCTCGAGCGGGCGGTTGCGGGACCTGACGCTGCGGCCCGGGCTGGCCGAAGAAGAAGGGGAAGCCACCTTCACCCATGGGTTGGACGCGGGGCTTCTGGACGACCTGAATGCTCACCACCGAAGGCTCGAGCCGGCGAGCGATCTCGGTGAGGGGCAAGGACGAGGCGCTCGCGGTCGACTCGGAAATGGCGCTGTCGACGGCCAATCCGATCCCGACGGGGGCGACGGCGAGCGAAGCGAGCAAGAGGCCCGAGAGGGCCTTGTTGTTCATCAGTCTCATGACATTCTCCTTTGCAGGGTGACCGCGTCCACATGAGAAGCGGGATGCGTTGTCACGAGAGTAGGGGACCGGTCTGAAACGGCTCTGAAAACGAGATGAGAAGTCTTTCATCTCGGGAAGAAGTCCCGGAGGCGAGCAGGTCGCCCCCTTGCTCGGCGCCTTTCTGCTCGACGGCCAGGTTTGCCGAGCAGGCGGCGTTTGGCTCTTGGGTGAGTTTCCGAGTCGGTCGCGCGGGCTCTGTTTACTGGGCAGGCCCGACCTCAGGACAGCGGCAAGTCCAGGCAGAAGACGGCGCCCTCGGGAGCCGTGGTCTCGAGCTTCAGCTCGCCGCCATGGAGCTCGGCGATGGCGCGGGCGATTGCCAGGCCCAGACCGGCTTGGCCGGGATGCTCGGAGTGACGCTGGGCGAAGGGCTCGAAGAGGCTCTCCCGATCTTCGGGAGCCACACCCGGGCCTTCATCTGCAACGCGCACGCGGGCTAGCGCAGGCTCCAGGCTGACCGTCAACCTCACGCTCGCCGCCTTTGGAAAATACCTCTAAACATTGGACAGGAGATTCGAGACGCAGGTCACGAGGAGTGGCTCGTCGCCCAGGACGATCGGGTCCGCGTCTTCGGTGAGGCGAACATCGATCGGGACATCGCTGGCGGCCATCTGCCTCTGGACGGCCGTCAAGACCACCTCGTTGATCGAGACCCGCTCCGCCAACCGGACCGCATGCCCCGCATTGGCCCTCGCCAGGATCAACAGGCTGTCGAGCGTGCGGCTGAGGCGCTGCAGCTCGGACTCGGCGAGTGCCAAGTACTCCTGATAGGTCCTCTCGTCGCGCGGCTGTTTGGCGAGTACTTGGGCTTCACCGAGGAGCACGGCGATGGGGGTCCGGAGCTCGTGGGAGGCCTCGGCGAGGAAGCGCTCTTGGGCGCGGAATCCGTGCTGGAGTCGGTCGAGCATGCCGTTGAGGGACACGACCAGCTCCTGCAGCTCGCGAGGCGCGCCGGGAGCCGGGAGGCGCCGGTCGAGGTGCGCGGCGTCGATGGTCGGGGCTTCACGAATGATCTTGGAGAGCGGTGCGAGCGCCTGACCGACGAGGAGCCAGGACGCGAGGGCGACGAGGAGGAGGCTGAGGGGAAAGACCAGGATCAAGATCGTCCGTTGCGTCTTCAACGTGCTCTGCAGCCTATCGAGGCTGGCCCCGACCTGGAGCAGCATCGGCTCTCCGGCTTCATCTTGGTGGGGCGTGCTGTAGAGGCGGTAGGGCGAGTCTCCTTCGCGAGCCGGAGGCAGCGTCTCGAACTCCTTGCCCCCGGCCGGTGACCGAGTCTCGGGCAGGTAGTAGGTACTCTGCTCGCTGCGATAGAGGACCCGGCCGTCGGCGGTGGTGAGCTGGATGATCATTCCCTCAAACCGCACAGCGTCGGAGAGCCGCTGCGTCGAGGGCGACGGGCTCATGTGGGGCCGGAGCTCCTCGGCGCGGGCGCGCAGCCACTCGTCGAAGTCCAGGCGGAGCCAGGCGGAGCTCGCGAGGAACAGGCTGAGCAGGACACCGCCTTGGAGCAGCCCGAAGACGAGCAGGTTGAGTGCCGTGAGGCGGAATCGGAGGGAGCGGGCGCGATTCATGGGGACGTCCTCAGTGGGCCGGAGGCTCGGTCCCGAAGTAGTAACCCTGGCCGATGACGGTGTGGATGAGCTTGGGCTCGAAGTCCCGGTCGATCTTGCGCCGCAGCAGACCGATGTACACGTCGATCACGTTGCTGGTGTTGGCGAAGTCCATCTCCCAGACGTGCTCGCCGATCTGGGCGCGAGAGAGCACGCGCTCGGGATGCCGCATCAGGTATTCGAGGAGGCTGAACTCCTTCTTGGTCAGCGCCACCGGCTCACCGTCGCGTGTGACCTTGCGACCGAGGAGATCCATCTCGACATCGGCGTGCCGCAGGGTCGAGCCTTCTTGCCCTTGGCCTCTCCGGAGCAAGGCGCGCACCCGGGCGAGGAGCTCATCGAAGTCGAAGGGCTTGGTCAGGTAGTCATCGGCGCCAGCATCGAGCGCGGCGACCTTCTCGTCGATCGCCGAGAGTGCGGACAGGACCAAGATCGGCAGGGCGCTCTTCTGGCGCCGTAGCTCCCGGCAGACCACCAGACCGTCTTCGTCGGGAAGCATGAGATCGAGGACGGCGAGGTCGTACTCTCCTTCGAAGAGGTGATCCCTCGCCTGCGCGACGTCGGGCGCCCAGCTCGTGCGATAGCCGGCTTCCTGCAGCCCTTGCTGGAGGAAGCGCGCCATCTTCTGGTTGTCCTCGACGATCAAGATCCTCATGCGCAGGCTCGTCGCGGGGCGGGTCGCCATCGGGAAAAAACTCGCTATTTTCGAGACCCTGAGCGCCCGACCCCGACTGGTTAGGGGAGCGCGTCAGCCGACGGGCTGAGTGGCGAGCTGTCCGTGAAGGTACTCGGCGAGCCGTTGTTGGCTCTCCCCTTGGAACTCGGTGAAGAAAATGGCGAGGTCGTGGATGGGAGGCTCTTGGTCTTCGATCGGCTCGCAGCGTACGACGACGCCTCGAATCTCGATACTGGCCGGCTCGTCCATGGGCAGCTCCATGGCGATCTGGACCTGGGTCATCTCATTCATCTCGAAAGGAGTGCGGCAGCAGACCCCGCTGAGGGACAGATCCTTGATCTGGACCTCGGTCTCTTGGGTCTCGAAGGACAGGGACAAGGGCAGATCCACACGGACGCGCGGATGGCGCCTTCGCTCGGACGCGGGTCGGGTCATGGGATGGTGGCCTCCTGGGCCTCTGGGATTGGGGGGAGTTTCTCAACCGCCATCGAGAAGAGGGGTGCACGTTACGTTTGGCGCAGATCGGGTGTCAAGGCTCACCTGCCTGCGGCCGATCATGATTTAGCTTGATTTTAGGGTGTCGCCTGGGCAGGGTGGGAGCTTGCGCGCCGCCAGCTCTCCCGAGTGTTCGGAACGGCGAAGAGAAGTGTTAGGATTCGGCGCAATGAGTCACAGCAAACCAGAGGGAGCGATCGGGCGATGGCGAATCTGAACAAGGTCATGTTGATCGGGCGGCTCACGAGAGATCCGGAGCTGCGGTACACCCAAAGCGGCCAGGCGATGGCCAAGCTCGGGATTGCCGTCAATCGTTACTACAACGATCGCGACGGCAATCGACAGGAGCAGACGTCGTTCATCGACGTCACGTACTGGGGCAAGTCGGCCGAGACGATCAACCAGTACATGTCGAAGGGCAAGGAGTTGTACGTCGAGGGACGTCTCCAGCTCGATCAGTGGGAGACGCCCGAAGGCGAGAAGCGCTCGAAGCTGCAGGTCGTCGGCGAGACGTTCCAGTTCATCGGGGGCCGGGGGGACTCGGGTGGCTCACCGGGGCCGAGGCAGAGCGCGGCGAGCTTTGGAAGCGAAGGGGCTCCGCAGTACGGCGGTGGCCCGGCGGCTCCGCAGTCGTCGGCGCCCGACGACGACCTCAATCTGGACGACATTCCCTTCTGAGGTCGGAAGGGCGTCTCCGAATCGAAATGCGGCGCTCTGAGCGCCGCATTCGGAGCGCCGGCTTCGCCCGGTCTCGGTGTCCTCCGTCCGAGTGCCTTGGAGCGGACCCAGACCTCAGATCTGAATCTCCGTGGCTCGATGATGCCAGGTGTCGGATCGCCGGCATCACTGGGATCGGAACCGAAGGGGCCTCGACGGGCGGTGGGGTGTGAGCCGTGAGCGCAGCGATCGGTCCTCGCCGAGTCCGTTGAGGGTCCTTGCCGGTAGAGTCTCGGGGAGGATTGTCTCGCTTCATCGCCGACTTGAAGAGCTGCGAAGCGAAGCGAGCCTTTCGCCGAAGTCTCGCTTCGCTCGAAGGCTCTTCAAGTCGCGAGACGGGCTTGAACGACGCCTTGGCGATCACTGGAAGCGACCCTCCCCGGACGGGGCGTGGACCGTTCGCTGCGCTCGCGGCTCACCCCCTTTCGTCCAGGAGGGCGCTTCCCGCTCCGATCTGAAACCCGGGCTTCGCCCGGGGCTAGTCCAGCGCCGGCGCTCCGCGCCTCGTCGTCAGACGGGAATAGCGGAGACACGGACTTCAAAGTTGAGAGTTGGAAGTCGAGCCGTTGGACGTTCGGGAGAGCCGGGCTCGACAGGTTTCACCACCTGTATGCTCCGCCGGTCCGCCGCCGGGGGCGCCGCTGATCTGAAACATGCGGGAGCGCCGACCAGGAGGTCCTCGACTGACAGTGGGGTGAGAGCAGCCGTGAGCGGAGCGATCGGTCCTCGCTCGGCTCGGGGAGGATCCTGCCGCTTCATCGCCAACCTGAAGAACTGCGAAGCGTAGCGAGCCTTCTCTAGAAAAGTCTCGCTACGCTCGAAGGTTCTTGGAGTCGCCGGACGGACTCGATCCTCGCCCGGTCGATTACCGGCAACGACCCTCCACGGAATCGGCGAGGACCGGTCGCTGCGCTCGCGGCTCTCCCCCTTTCGTTTGGGACGATCCTTTCCCGTTCCGACGTGAAAACATGCCCCCAAGAAAAGAGCCCGCGCGACCGAAACGGGGGAGCGTTCACCGAGCTGGGAGCCGCCTCCTCGACAGTGCCACCGATCGAGCGGAAAGGTGCCGAGCAAGGGAGCATTCGGAGTTCGCTGTCTTGGCGGCACGGCGTGCCCCGGCCCAAGCTCGCTCGTGGGAGCCCTCACCAAGAGACTCGGTCTTTGGCTCGCTCGACTTGGGCACTCCAGCATCGATGCCCAGTTTCATGCTCTGGCGCCGCGCCGGGGGCGCCCCCGAATCCCGGAAGCGGCACCAGCAGCGTCGAACGAGGGCGTCGCTTGTTCCATAATGTGCCGTCATGGAAGGGCTGGTCTTCACGAACTCGACATTCTTGTGGCTGGTGCTCCCCGGCGTGGGCTGGTGGCTGCTCAACCGGCGCGGAGCGGCCAGGCGACGCCGAGCGTGGGGAGCGGCCGTCTCGTTGTCATGGATCGTACTGTCCATCTGGCTGGCCGGTCCGGCGTGGCGCACGTACCGTCCGACGGCTCTGCAGGGACGATTGTTGGTCGTGCCCGTGCCGGGAGCGACGCGTGATGCCGCGTTGCGAGCGTTCGAGTCCCTGCGGCCGGCGCTCGAGGCCTTCCGGGAAGGGGATCGGCTGATCCTCGAGTCGTTGGGGGATGGCTCCGAGTTCGAGCTCGTCGGCCGATCGATCGAAGAGCAAGAGCGCGCATTCCTCGCGGCGCTGCTTCGAGAGCCCTCGAGTGGAGCGTCCCTGGAATCCGTCGTCTCGGAGATCGCCGCCGATGCGACGGTCGATGCGACTCGGAGCGGCCGCTGGATCGGGCTGGCGGGAGATCGGGTCGGTGTCGAGGCGTCGCTCGAGCGGCTCCAACGGCTGGGGCAGAGCGTGCGGGCCGTGGCCGTGGATGTGCCGGTCGGTCCCAGCCAAACCCTGGTCCGCATCAGCCCGGCCGCCGGGGTGCGCGCGGGTGAGCAACTCGAGGCCTGGCTCGAGGTGCGCTCGAACCGGGACGGTCCGTTTCGAGGGGACGTTCGGCTGGGTGATGGCGAGCCGGTATCGTTCTCGGGGATGGCCGAGGCGCTTCAGACCGCCACGGTCCGAGCCGTGGTGCCGACCTTCGAGCCCGGCCGTCAGGAGCTCATCGCCAGGCTGGAGGGGGGACCGATCCTGACCGTTACCGTCGAGGTCTCTGCCGAGCCGCGGGTGCTGTGGTGGGGACGCAAGGATGCGCCGTCCCTCTTGACCCAGCTCTCCGAGCAGCGCGGCTGGACGCTCGAGACGACCAATTCCCCTAGCCCGGTCGATCGATGGGACCTCGTCGTTCTGGGAGAAGGCGCCGAGCCGAATGGCGAGCAGATCGCGTGGCTGCGGGAGCAGATCTTCGAAGGTGGCACGGGGCTGCTCGTCTCGGGAAGCGAGGGCGACGCGCTCCGGACGCTGGCGGCGAGCGAGCTGGGGGAGTGGCTCCCGGTGACGATGCTGCCACCCCGAGAGCCCGAGGCGGAGGAGCCCGAGGCGAAGCCCGAGCCCGAAGCCGAGCCCCAGCCCGATCCCGAGGTGCTGCGCCCTCCGCCGGGAGCGGAGCCGAAGAGCCCGGAGCGGAAGGAGCGGGTGGCGGACACGGTGGCGCTGGCGATCGTGCTCGACACCTCGGGCAGCATGGCGGGTCACAAGATCGCGGCGGCGAAGAAGGCGGCCTGGGCCGCGGTCGACGCCCTCGACGACGGCGATCGTGTGGCGATCATCACGTTCTCCTCCGACTCGACTGTCGTCCTGCCGATGACACCGGTGACGCAGCGCACGCAGATCCGGCTGACGCTGGCGCAGATCGGGGTCGGCGGCGAGACCCGCTTCGCGCCGCCGCTCCAGAATGCGCTCGAGACGCTCAGCCCGGACTCGGCGGCGGTACGGCACGTCATCTTCTTGTCCGATGGTCAGGCGTTCCCCGAAGCGACGAAGCCGATCGTCGAGCAGATGCGCGCCCGGCACATCACGTTGTCCGCCGTCGGGCTGGGGCGGGAGCACAATCACGATCAGCTCGGCTCTCTGGCGTCGTGGGGAGGCGGCCGTTACTACTTCGCCTCGGTGGAAGACATCCCGCAGATCTTCCTGATGGATGTCGAGCGCGTCGTGACGGATCGCCTGCCGCCGGACGAGCCACCCGAGACCGAGCCAGAGGCAGAGCCAGAGCCCGAGAAGGAGGAGCCCGAGCCGGAGCCCGAGCCGAAGCCGAAGGAGCCCGAGCTGGTCCCGCTCGAGCTCGTACATCCCGAAGCGATCACGGCCGATCTGAGTGACGACAGCCTGCCTCGGCTTCCCGGCTTCGAGCGGGCGCGGTCCCGGGCGGATGCCCGGACGCTGATTCGGACGGCGAGCGGGGACGAGGATCTGGCCAGCATCGGTGCGGCCGGGTTGGGCCGGGTCGGTGTGCTGGCGAACGGACTCGACGGCGCTTGGGGCAACGCCTTGTCGGCATGGCCGGATCTGGGGCGCTTCCTCGGCCGGTTCTTGACGGCGCTCTTGCCCTCTCCACGCCCGGAAGTCGCCTGGTCGATCGGTTGGTACGGCAGCGAGGCGGTCATCGAGGTCACCACCTCAAAGGGTCGCGTGGCCGCTTTCGACGAGGTGCAGATCGCCAAGGGCTCGCCGAAGGGGCCAAAGCCACTGCCGACGACGGTCCTGGACGTCGGGCTGTTTCGGGCCGTGCTCGAAGGCCTTGCACCGGGAGAGCGCTGCGAGCTGATCGTGACGAACGTCACGCGCGAGGAGGATCTGGATCGCAAGTCGTGGTCGGTGCCCGAGGCGGCGCCTCGGCCGGTGTTCGAAGGAGGAGCCGAGCTGCTCCACCCGGGCCGTCCGCATCGCACGCATCCCGAGCATCGCCGGGATCTGACGGGCTCGCTCGTCTTCCTCGTGCTGGCTTTGGGGGCGTGGGCGCTCTGGCTGCAAGGTTGAAGGAAGGCACTCTCCTTCCTTTCATCAAAGTGGCGTTCTTGTAGAGACTACTTTTCAAGGCGGGGGGCTTTCGTTACGATCCGGGAGATTCCCGATGATCGGGGCCGGCCGGGGATGGCCGGGACACACAGAGGTCATGGATCTGGGCGGATCCGTGTCCGACGCCGATCACCGGGGCGCCCCGATCTGGGGCGGTGAACGGATTCAGGAGGGGTTTCCGATGACCAAGAGTCAGCCGGGTCTGTACGAGTTGCTGCGTCAGCGCTCGTTGAAGCGTCGCATCGGGGAGAGCGAGGGCGAAGGGGCGGTCTCGAGTGCGACCGCCGAGGTCGCGACGATCGAGCGCCGTTCCATGATGACTGCCGAGGCGCCGCGGCCAGAGCCCGCGCCATTCGAGGTGAGCGCCCCCGAACAGCCCGAGGACACGCTCGCCGAAGAGCCCGCAGCGTTCGAGCCGGCGCCTGGCCGCTCCGAGAATGCGCCTAGCCTGTGGCGGCGTGGCCTCTGGCTCAGCGCGCCGATCCTGGCAGCGGTGTCCTTGCTCGGCGCGGTGATGGTGTTCGCGGGATACCAGCTCGGCTACTCGCGGGGCGCCGCGTCCGCCTCGCCGGATCTCTGGGCGGGCTCGGGCGGAGCACCGCAGGCCCAAGAGGTCGCCAAAGGCTCCTTCGTGGGCGTTCTGGCCGGCAGCTTCGAAGATTTGCGCACGGCTCGCCAGCTCGCCAATCAGCTCAACCGCTCGGGTCAGTTCCCGATGCCAGCCGAAGTGTATGAGTCGGCGGATGGGAGCGGTCAGGTCGACCTGGTGCTCGGGAACTTCGCAAGTGAGTCCGAGGCAGCCGGTTCGGGCATTCTCGATCGTTTGCGTGAGTGGCGGGTCGGCGAAGGCACCAGCGCTCAAAAACCGTTCGACAAGGCCGAGTTGAAGCATTATGCTGTCGCGAATTGACCTGAAGAACCGAGTGTCGGTCTCCCTCTCGAGGAAGTCCCATGTCGATCCATAAGAGTCTGGCGCCGAAGAACATGCTGGCGCGTAGTCGCAACGTTCTGACCCGAGTCGAGCGCCTCGCGATCCTGCAGCGCGACGGCCGCTGGAAGGGCGATCAGAACAGCATCTTCGGACTGCCCAAGGTCCGGGTCGCCAAGCCCAAGGCCAAGCGGAAGTAACATCGGTCGCTTGCGGCCGCTGTCTCTTCCTTCGCGCTGATCTCGAGCGCGACAGAGTACGCTGCGACTCCTGGGAGTCGCAGCGCGCTTTCTTTTGGGGAGGCTGTCCCACACCCGGATCGGAGTCCACTGCATGAGTTCGGATCGCATCACCGAGCGCGCGAACAAGGTCGAGGCCAGTGGCATCCGTCGCATGTTCGAGCTCGTGGCCAGCATGACGGATCCGATCAACCTCTCCATCGGCCAAGCCGACTTCGACGTGCCCGAGCCCGTCAAGGAAGCCGCCATTCAGGCGATCCGATCCGGCTTCAACCGGTACACCGTCACCCAGGGCATCCCCGAGCTGAACGAGCGCATCGTTCAGCACTACCGGGAGAGCTACGACTTCCGGCCCGAGTCGTCCTTGGTCACCTCCGGCGTGTCGGGCGGACTGCTGCTCGCGATGCTCGTCTTGGTCGAGCCGGGCGACGAGGTGCTGATCCCCGATCCTTACTTCGTCATGTACAAGCACCTGGTGAACATCGCCGGTGGCGTACCGAAGTATTACGACATGTACCCGAGCTTCCGGGTCACCCGCGAAGCGCTCGAGAGTCAGATCACCGAGAAGACCAAGGTCCTCCTCGTCAACTCGCCGTCGAACCCGACGGGCGCCGTGCTCTCGGCCGACGAGCTGACGGTGATCGCCGATGTGGCGCGCCAGCACGATCTGACCGTGATCTCCGACGAGATCTACGAGGCCTTCGTCTACGGGCCGCGCTACCGCTCGATGTGCCAGCATCTGTCCGAGACGCTCGTCTTGGGCGGCTTCTCGAAGACGTATGCCATGCCCGGCTGGCGCGTGGGGTGGGCGGTCGGCCCGAAGGACATCTTGGACGCGATGCGGAAGCTGCAGCAGTTCAGCTTCGTCTGCGCGCCGTCGATGGCTCAGCAAGCCTGCGTCGCCGCGCTCGATGTCGATATGAGTGAATATATCGATGAGTATCGCTTCAAGAGGAACCTCGTCTTCGACGGCTTGAAGGAGCGCTACTCCATCGTTCGACCGGACGGCTCTTTCTACATGTTCCCAGAGGTGCCCGAAGGGCTCGACGAGAAGCGATTCATCGACCAGGCGATCAAGCACGACGTCCTGCTCGTCCCCGGCTCCGCCTGCTCTCGCCGCGCCACCCACTTCCGGCTGTCCTTCGCCGCGCCGAACGACGTGCTCAAGCGCGGCATCGACATCCTCGACCAGATCGCCCGCGAAGCGGTCTCGTGAGCGCCGGGCGAGCGACGATCGTGTCCGGGCAGCCGCAGACGGGCGGGTCCGAGGACATCGCCGCGATCGTCCGAGCGGCCCGTGCCAGTGACCAGGTGGCGGACCTCACCGAGATCTTCGCCTCGCTTCAGGGGGAGGGCGTCGTCGCGGGCCAGGTGCACCTGTTCCTGCGCTTCGCGGGCTGTGACCTGCGCTGTGTGTATTGCGACACACCAGGCAGCCTGTCCCTGGACGGCGTCTCGCGCGGCGTGCGCATCGGGGGTGGCCTGTTGGCCGAGCCGATGCGCCGCGAGCCGAACCCGCTCTCATTCGAGAGATTGCTCGAGATCGCTGAGGACATCGGCGAGAAGCTGGGCTTTCGTCCGCTCGTCGCGTTGACCGGCGGTGAGCCGCTGCTGCGGGTACCGTTCCTTGAGAGGCTGATCCCCGAGCTGAAGCGCCGCGGGTTCCAGGTATTGCTCGAGACCGCCGGCACGCGCGCCCCCGAGCTCGAGCGGATCGTGAGCGATCTCGACTGGGTCAGCATGGACCTCAAGCTACCGTCCGTCGCTCGCGAAGGGGACCGCTTCGATCAGCATGAGGCGTTTCTCAGAGTGGCTCATGGTGCCGGGCGACGGATCCAGGTCAAGGTCGTCATCGGACCCGAGCTGGATCTCGAAGAGCTCGAGAGGGCCGTCTCGCTGGTGGCCGGCATCGACACCAGTCTTCCGTTCATCCTGCAGCCCGAGTTCAAGACGCTCAAGGCGAGCGACCCGAATCATCAGGCTTTGCTCCGCCGGGCTCTGGCGATTTGCCGCGCGCACCTCGAAGACGTTCGTGTCTTGCCGCAGCTCCACAAGTACCTCGGCCTGCTCTGAGGCCAATCCCTCGGTGACAGCATGCGCCCGTACCAGAACGTCATCCTGGTCATCGTTTTCGTCGCGATTGCGTTCTCGGCAGGAGGGCTCTGGTTCGCCTCGAGGGTCCCGTCGATCCCTCTCGACTGGAGCTTCGGTGGCGTCGTCTTCGCCCTCGATCGCATCGAGCCGAGGCCCGAGATTCGGAGTGACGTCGCCGAGGACCGGCAGCTCCAAGGGTTCTGGGTCCGGCCCGAAGAGAAGTACACGTTCGAGATCGTCTTGCCGCCAGGCACCGTGCTCGATCTCTCTTTGCGAACCGAGACAGGCAAGGGCGGTCGCTTCGAGCTGACGCTCCAAAGGCCCGGTGACACGACGGAAGGCAGCGTGGTCTTCTTTCGGGATCTCGGTGAGATTGCTGGCGCCTGGCGACGCGAGCGCGTCGACCTGAGCGCGGCTGAAGGACGCTGCGTCCTGGGATTCCGCCTCGAGGGCGCTGGCCCCGGCGCCGAGGTCTTCGTCGGCGACGCTCGCCTTTGCGTCCCCGAGGCCCGGCTGCGCCGGCGCGTCGTCCTGATCTGCTGCGACGGCTTCGGACCGGACAGTGATGGAATGAAGGAGCTCGCGACGTCGGGCTTCTGGCTCGAGGAGGCGTGGCCGGGTGCCGCCGATCCGACCGGGTCGTGGGCCAGTGTTCTGACGGGCCTCTATCCCCCGCAGCATCGCGCAGGATTCGACCGCGGCGGCGATCTGCCCGAAGGGTTCCTGACGCTGCCCGAGCTGCTCTTGGCCAAGGGATGGGCGAGCGTGGCGTTCGTGTCCGGTGAGGAAGCCCCCGGTCCCGATGCCGGCATCTTCCAAGGATTCGGTGAAGTCGCTCGCCATCAGGCGTCCCCGGAAGCTGCAGAGGACGCTCTGGACTGGCTCGAGCGATTCGGTGACTCGCCGTCGATGCTGGCGCTCTTCCTCGAGAAGGGTTCGGGAGAAACTGAGCCGTGGACCGCCGCCAACGAGGTGCTGAACCGCGTGCTCGAAGGCGAGCTGTCGCAAACCCTGGTCTTGGTCATGGGCAACCGAGGCCAAAAAGGCGACATGCCGCCGCTCTGGATCGCCGGCGCAGGCCTCGCGCCCGGACGCAGCGAAGTCGCCGTCCACCAAGTCGGCGTCTTCCTCACCGTCTGCCACGCCATGGAGCTCAACCCACCAAGAGACCTCGAAGGCAGCACCCTCCTCGCCCCGATCGGCGGCTACGACATCACCAAGATGCGCCTGCTCTGTGAAGTCCGACCCGGCGAGTACCTCGGCGATGAAGAAGACCGAGAGGCATGGCTCGAAGAGCAGAGGAAGCGCTTCCGCGCGCTGTTCGAATGAAGACGGGGAGTACAGGCGAGCGCCCACGTCCGTGTCGAGCAAGCTCTGTGGCCGGTCGCCGCCCAGCGCGGGATTCGGCTGCCTCAGCCATCTCATGGCGCGCTCTTCACTCTCGAGCACCTCGACCGCCGATGCATAGGCCTCGACCAGCCGCTCGATCTTCTCCGACTGTGTCGCGCTGAACTTTCCGTTCGAGCGAATGATCCTGGCCCAGGTGGAACGAGGCAGGCCGAGATCCTGATCGAGCTCGTCGATCGTGAACCGGTGCGCTTCCAGGAAGCGCTTGACGTTCTTGGCGGGTAGCCCCTCTCGGATGCGCCGGATCAAGTCGCGGCGAGTGGGCCGCTTCGATCCCGTGAAGAGTCCGAGATGTTTGAAGACCGCGGCCGTCGGCATGACGGTAATCCTCTGGGTGCAATTCGGGATGAGGGCATCTCCCAAATGAGACATTGTCAACGCGGAAAGCCGGAAGCCGGGATGGAAGCGCGCCGGCGATGTCGAGCTCGAGGAGTCGCAATGCTTCCGATCACCTTTCGATCGCTCGGGCGGGTCGGAGGCCGAGGGTGCTGGTGCCGAGTGCGGGGGCGCCTCGGTTTCGATTGGCCGAGCGGGCATTGCCGGCGGCAGCGCCGTAGCTGCTGCCTCGGTTGACGCGGTTGTGGGGGCTCGCGATCACGCGGAGGCCGTCACCCGCGCGCGGTTCGACCTCGTAGTCTGCGAAGCCGTCTTGGCACCACTCCCACACGTTGCCGATCACGTCGTGCAGACCAAAGGCGTTCGCGCGAAACGATCCGACGGGCGCGTGGACCGGGAAGCCGTCATCCCAAGCCACCGTCGGCGACGTGCCGCCGCTGCGCTGATTGGATCGGTCGACCAGGTTGGCAGCCCCTTCGAGATCCGACTCCTCGTTGCCGGGCCACCACACCGTCGTCGTTCGCGCGCGCTCGGCGTATTCCCACTGCGCCTCGGTCGGCAGCTCGAGACCTAGCCGCGAGAGCACCTCATCGCCATCGAGCCAGCTCACCTGCTCCACCGGATGTCGGCGCCAGGCGGCTCGCGCGAAGCGGTCTGCATTGAAAGAGCTGGGTCGCAGCGCACGAGCCCTCTCCCACTGGCCCTGCGTCATCTCGTACTTCGAGAGGAAGAACGGATCCAGCACGACGCGCCGGATCGGGGCCTCGTCGGAGCGGGCCTGCGGGTCGACGTTGGGGGCGCCGGCGAGATGGTCGGCATCGGGAGGGATCGCCCCCATGTCGAACTCGCCGCCCGGGATCAGGACCAGGATCAAAGCCATCTCGTCCGAGACGAGGATCTGCCCGGTCGCATCGCCTCTCGAGGGCCGCTCGCCCGTCGCGAGCACAGCGAACTCCTCGAGATGCAGCTCGGAGATCGGATCCGGTCCGATCGGGAAGAGGCCCTCCTGAACCGACAGCTCCAGCCCGCCGTACTCCGGGTGGTTCTCGATCCGGACGATCGCTTCGGACCACGCGATCTTCGCCGCGTCGGAATCGACCGTCTCTTGCCGCAGCCGGTTGGCCAGCTCGAGCCGCTTTCGCACCTCGGGCAGGCTCGATCCGAAGCACTCGCCAGGATACCCGACCGCCGCCGAATCCGGTTGGCCGGGACCATCGACGAAGCTCCTCAGATCGGTGAGCAGCGACTCGAGTAGGTGGTATCGCCAGCGCTTTTGGCTGGCGTCCATCTTGTCGTCGCCCTCGAACTCCCACGTCCGCCTTTCGGAGACGAGCTGCTCGAGGCGGGCGGCTTCGTTTCGCTTCGCTTCGAGCGCCTGCTCGAGCCGCTCGATCTCTTCTTGCCGCTCGGCATTGGCCGCTCCGGCCAACAAGGCCGCTGCCCCGGCCGGCTTTTCATTCGCCTCGGCGATCTGCTCTTCGAGGTCCTTCACCTGCGAGCGCGCTTCGCTCAGAGCCGCTGCCTCTGGATGGGACTCTCGGTCTCGCCGTGCCTGATCTTCGGTGTACGGAGCGGCTTCTCCTTCGAGCCTCACCCGCTGCGCCTCGAGCGGCTCGAGCAGGGGCAGGACTTCTCGCTCGGCGTCAGCGATCCAAGCCTTCATCTCAAGGATGTTGTGCTGTGCAGGCGGCCAGAGCTCTTCGTCCGCACGCCTCCTCAGGTCGGTCAGGATCTCGATGCTGGAGAGCTGAAGCAGCTCCCCGAGGTTCTGCCTCGCCTCTTGTGCGTTTTGCTCCGCCAGCTCGAGTGCCTCGGTTGTCTTTCTTCGCTCTTGCTCGGTCTCGGCTCGCAGACCTGACTCGCGCTGGGCCGCAGCCTGTTGCACGAATCCGAACGCGACGGGACCGCCCACGATGAGGATGAGGAACAAGAGCACCGCAACGGCCTTCGCCGGTTCGCGCCGACAGAGTTTGACAGCCCGACGAACCAGACCTGGCGGCTTGGCCAGGATGGGCTCTAGCCGGAGGAAGCGCCTGAGATCGTCGGCGAAGTCGCGCGCGGTGGCGTAGCGTGCGTCGGGATCCTTGTCGATCGCCTCGAGGCAGATGGTCTCGAGGTCGGTGGGCACTCCCGCATTCAAGCTGCGAGGTGCCTTCGGCTCCTTGAAGCTGATGCGCGTCAGGACCTCTTGGAAAGTCTGGCCTTGGAACGGGACCTGGAAGGTGAGCAGCTCGTAGAGCACGACGCCGAGGGAATAGACGTCGGTCCGATGATCGACCTTGACGCGCTTGGCGAGGAGCTGCTCCGGGCTCATGTAGTGGGGAGTACCGGTGAGGCTGCCGGTGAGGGAGAGGCTCTTCACACCGACCTCCTTCGCCAGCCCGAAGTCGAGGAGCCGCGGACGTCCGTCCTCCTCGAGCATGATGTTCTGCGGCTTGACGTCGCGATGGATGACGCCGCGATCGTGTGCGTACTGGAGCGCATCGGCGACCTGCGCCACGATCTCGGCTGCCTCGGCCGCGTAGCTCCGCTCGCCTTTCGACGCTCGCAGCGAGGCCGCCTGGCCACGGGTCTGATCCTTGAACTCCTGGATCGCGTCCGCGAGCGAAGTGCCTTCGACCAGCTCCATCGAAAAGTAGTGGATGCCCTGGTCCTCTCCGACCGAGTGCACCGGCACGATACCCGGATGCTGCAGCTTGGCGATGGCGGCCGCTTCTCGTTGGAACCGCTCGATCTCGACGGAGCCGGTGAGGACGCTTTTCGGCAGGATCTTCAGGGCCACGCGTCTCCCCAGGGAGATCTGCTCGGCCTCGTAGACGACTCCCATGCCGCCGCGACCCAGCTCGCGCAAGAGCCGGTAGTCCCCGAGCACTCTCTCCGGCTGGCCGTCAGGAACATCGCCTGTCGTGGATGCCTCGTTGCGAGACGATCTCGGCGAGCCGGCCGGAACCTCGCGTGTCTCGCCAAGCTCCGAGGTCGGCAAGTCGGCATCGCCTTCAGCAGGACGTTCGGACGGATCGGGTCTCTTCATCGCCTAGCCGGTGCACGGTGTCGGTAGTCTCTCGCGAGCATCTCCATCGAGCTTTGAGTGTACCGGGGAGGGGCGATCCGTACAGCCCGGCGGCTGCGGTGGATTGGGTACCCTTGCCACGAACGACATGCTCGAAGGCCCCTTAATCTATGGCCAAGCCAGACGGCCCAGCCGAGTGCAGAGCTCGTGCTGGAAGGACCGCAACTCGACCGCGGAGATGCCGCCCGGGAGGGGAGAGTCCTCTCCGATCTCCACCGAAGACAAGACCCAAGCGAGCTGGGCGGGAGTCAGACCGGCATCCTTGGCTTGGGCAAACGGGATCGCGTCCTCGATGCGAAAACCGGCACGGTCGAGAGCCATGACATCGACGAGATCACGGATCTCGGCACGCGAGAGCAATGTGCAGAGCTTGTTCGCGAGGATCTCTTCGGGTGGATCGATACGAACCATGCCGTGGAGTGGCTTGTCGACCACTCTTTGAGGTGTGAGCAGCCCCAGCTCTCGCCAGATCGACAGCAAAAACACCCAAAATGGCTTCCGTCGGCCCAAGTGGCGCTCGACGTGTCGCCATTCACGCTGGACCTCCTGGGGCGTCGTGAAATGCCACGCGTCAGAGTCTCTCGCTTCCCGCAGTACCTTGCCGAGCAGTCTGAATCGTTCCGCCTCGGAGGCGTGAGCGAGGCGGTGCCGGAGCTCGGAGACGGTCATCGGCTCGTCCCACAGGAAATAGGGAACCGCCTGAGGATCGTCCAAGTTCGTCGTGAGGTTCACCATCGGGTCACATGGGAAGAGTGTGTCGGACCATTCCTCGAGCAGCGACTCCTTGCGGCTGCTCCGACTGAGTTTGACAGGACCTCAGAGGACTTCGAAGACCTGGTCGCCGCGCGGACCGCGGCGCTTCCTCAACTCCTCTTGGGGCAGGGGACCCATCGCCTCGAGAAACGCGAGGTAGGCTTCCAGGTCGAGGCGTGGCAGGGTGCGGCAAGCGCGTAGAGCTTCGACATCGCGTTCCGTCGTCGGGAGATCGCGATCGAGATCGAGCCTGTCGGCAGCATCATTCGAGCTCATCGAAGCGGCCCTCCATCCCGGCGCGCACGAAATAGTCACGGACCTCTTGCCGGTCGACGCCTTCGAGGCTCAGCAGCAGTCGGATGTCCGAAAGCTCGTGTTGGATCCGCTGTGGGTCGATCTTCATGGCCTGGACCTTCATCGCAATCAGGTGCTCGGGGCGTGGGACCGGAGCCCCCACTTCGTCGATGATGATCTTCTCTTTCGCGCGAGCAAAGATCTTTCGACTCGACTCACCGCGCACATAGACGAAATCGACGCGGCCCATCTCCGTCTGCGGGTGCAGGTGATTGGAGTAGCCCTCCGAGCGATAGAGCGTCTCGTAGCCGAGCGACTCCATGAAGCTCACCAAGCTCGCCTGGATCTCGACCTCGGTTACGAAGTCCAGATCATAGGTCACGCGACTGAAGCCGTAGGCGTGAAGCCCGAAGCCGCCGACGACCGCGATGGAGTAGCCCTGCGCTCGTGCGAACTCGATGATGTGCGTGAGTACGAATCGAAAGTTCACGGGCCGATCTTCGAAGGGCCGAGCCTCTCCGACTGGCAGCCTGGGCACAGAGCCACGTGCTCCGATAGAATCCAGGAACCTCCGGTCGATCGGGGAGGCTCGAACGGGACGATACCACCGCCCATTCGAAGATACCACCGGCGCCGTTCCTTCGCCGTACGCCGGACGCCGAGTAACCTCCGCCGTTCGAAACGCTGGAGCGGTGCAGCACCATCGTCTTGCCCCCATTGTCCGAAGAGGACCTGAAGAGCATGAGGGAATGATTGGAGCTTCACGGGCGCGTTTGGTGACTCCCGAGTCGAGACACCGCTCGATCACACTCGAACGGGGACGGGCTGAGACCGGCCGAGCCTCGACCCTCGCCTGCCTGATCCTGCTCGTGGTCGGCTGTGGCGATTCGAGATCGCGACGTGCCGACCCGCTGCCCCTCGACCTCTCAGTGGTACGCTCGGCCGCAAGGCGCGCCCTCGGACAGTCGGCCTTCGATCGCATTCAGCACGGTGTCGCTCTCGAAGGCACGGTGACGGGCTACTTGGGTCAATCGGGCCGGTTCACTTGGTGCTTCGCGTCCGACGGACGATTCTCGCGAACGACCGGCTGTGCGGTCGACCTCGCCGAGGGCTTCGACGGTCGGCTCGCCTGGACCATCGATGCTTCTGGAATGCCCAGTTTTCTCGAGCTCGATTCTCTGGACATCGCTCGAGTCTTGCACGGCGTCCTCACGCGACGCTGGCTCGATCCGGAGTCGTCCTTGGAGTGTGCGATCGACAGGCAACAGAGCTCCGATCAGGAGATCGCGATCGAGGTCTTTCCTCGGGAGGGATCGCTCGGCGGCCATCTGTACCTGGATCGCCGCTCGGCCCTACCGAAGAAGCTCCAACTCGGGAAGGTCTATTCGTTCCTCGACTACCGGCGCAAGCACGGCATGACTTGGCCGACGCGGATCGAAGGCGACCTCGAAGGTGAGACGACCGTCTGGCAGGTCGAGACGATTCGACCGCTGGCGCCGACATCGGACGCATTTCGAGCCAAGCCACGCATCGAGCGCCCTCGCCCGTTCGCTGGCGCCGCTCTCGATGAGCTTCGAGAGCTCCCCGATGGCCGGCTCCTCGCCCGGCCCCGGATCGACGATCGCGATGTGGGGTGGTTCCTCTTCGACACGGGGGCGTTCAGGACGTGCGTGTTCGGATCGACGGCGGCAGCCCTCGAGCTGTCGACCGTCGGCCGGCAATCGCAGCAGGGAGTCGGCGGTACGTTCGACGGGCGTTTGTTCCGCGGCAAGAGCTTTCGGCTAGGCCCGGTCTCCTTCGAGCGACCGGTCTTCGGCGAGCTTTCGGCCGATGACGTCGGGCGCACCGATTCGACCGTGCCGGTGGTCGGTCTCTGCGGCATCGAGGTGCTTCATCGCTCCGTGATGGTGCTCGACCTGCGTGCTCCGAGAATCGAGCTGCACGATCCAGCGTCGTTCACGGTCGACGCCGACTGGCAGCCCTTGATCGTCGACAAGGGGCGCCTGCACGTTCAGGTGAGATTCCCGGAGCAATCGGGCCTCTTCGACCTCGACACCGGCTTCGACGGATCAGTGATCTTCACCGATCCCGAAGCCACGGGTTTCGCATGCTTTCGAGGTCGTGAGAAGGTGCCGCGTTCGGTGGCGGGCTTGGGAGGCTCTCGGAAAGTCCTTCGCACGTCGATCGAGTGGATCGAGCTCGGAGGTCGGCGGCAACGGGACGTCTCCACTCTCGTGGTCCGGAGCGGGGACGCTCCTTTCGATGTGTCGTCGGTGCTCGGCACGATCGGCGCCGGCTTGATGCGGCGATTCCGAGTGGTCATCGACGTGCCGAGGCGGCGGATCGCCTTCCTCGACTGAGCCCCCCTCTCAGTCCGCACCCGCGCCGGCGCGCTGCAACGTCCGCCGCCAGGCTTCCAGGATCTCCTCGATCATGCGGGCGAGGCGAGCGTCTTCGAGGAGGGGAGGATCGTCGGGCCACGCCCCGCGGCCAGCGCCTGTCGCGGTCTCCTCGAAGAGGGTGTCTCCCGAGTCGCTCCGGACCTCGAGCTCAGCCGTCAGGCCATCGCGCCGTCCGAAGCCGCGGTCGATCGTGAAGGAGGTGTCGATGGGGGCGATGTAGTCGACGATCGCGATCCGGAGCTGCAGGGCTTCCGGCACGGGCTCGTCTTCGAAGAGGACCGACTCGACACCGAGCTCCTCCAAGCACAGCGCCTGCAATCCGCCGCGTAGCTCCGTCTCGGCCCACTCGGGGACGTGGTCGTTTGGATCGTGAATGGACGCAATCGTGAAGGTCGGATGCCCCGCGAGAGGTCGCTCGGGGGTGAGGCAGCCGGGCACGCCGACCGAGGCCACGATCAGGCAACTGGTTGTGAACAGACCCCTCATCGATCTCGTCCTCGTTCTCAAAGGAAAGCGCGACCGGTAGGATGACTCGCCGGTCGACATGGTCGACAGTCTAGCAACCCCTCACTGAAGAGCCGAGCCGTGAAGCAGTCGATCCTGGAGCTCACTCGCCGCTTGATCGCGACTCCGAGCATCAGCCCGTCTCTGACCGAGAACGACGTCATCGACATTCTCGAAGCCGAGCTGCGAGAGGGCGGTGTCGAGATCCTCGAGACGCCCCTGCGCGAGGTCGGGGACGGTCGTCGCAACTTGTATGCGCGGGTCCGGGGGAAGGGTAAAGCGTGCGTGTTGATGTCGGGGCACGTCGACACGGTGCCGATCGACGACTACGCGCGCTATGCGTCCCACGGCGTCAATCAGGAGGTCGCCTTCGACCCGGACGCCCTCGAGAAGATCCTGGGGCCCCGCTACGGCGATCGCTACCTCTTCGGCCGAGGGGCGCTCGACATGAAGGGAGCGGTCGCGACGTGCGCCACCTTGATGAAGCGCTTCGCGCAGCGGCCGAAGGATCTGCCCGGCGAGGTGCTCTTCGTCGCGGTGTGCGACGAGGAGAATGCCTCGGCCGGCATGTTGAAGGCCGGCGAGTTCCTGCGGGAGTACCGGCGGCGCGAGGGCATCCAGTACGAGGGCTTCATCAACACCGACTACACGAGCCCTGCGCATGCGGACGATCCGACGCGCTTCGTCTACTCGGGCACGATCGGCAAGCTCCTGCCGGCCTTCCTGGTCTGCGGCCGCGTCAGCCATGTCGGCGAGCCCTACTTCGGCTTCCCGGCCACGCTCCTGGCCGCGGCGATCCATCAGAGGATCGAGCTGGGCGCCGATCTCTGCGAGAGCGTCCACGGCGAAGTCACACCGCCCGCGACGGCGCTCAAGGTCGAGGACCTCAAGACGCACTACGATGTCCAGACCCCTCGGCAGGTGCACCTCTACTACAACGTCTTCACGTTCGAGCGATCGCCTCGAGACGTATTGCATCAAATGAAGGCTGCGGCGACGGAAGCTTTCGAAGAGACCGTCCGAGCGGTCGAGGCGCAGGAGAGGCGCCATGCCGAGCGCCGCGGTCAGGAGGCGCCGAGCCGGGGATGGAAGCCGAGGGTGCTCACGCTCGAGGAGCTGAAGAGCGCGGTCGCCGCGGGCGGACACGACCCGGGTGCGATTCTGGCCAAAGCGCTCGAAGCACACTCGAAGGCGGACGAGCGCGTCGCGGCGAGGGAAGCGGTCCGTGCACTCTGGGATCACTTGCCGGATGCCGACGAGCCCGGCGTCGTCGTGTACCTCGCGCCGCCTTACTATCCGGGCTTCGCGACGCCGCCCGACTCCGCGCTCGGTCGCGCCGTGGAGCGGTTGGTCGAGAGGCACCACTCGGACTTGCCGCAGCTCGTGCTGCGTCACTTCTATCCCTACATCTCCGACATGAGCTACCTCGCCTTCCCTGAATCGCTGCGCTCGGGCATCGGAACCCTGGAAGCGAACCTGCCCGGCTGGGGCGAGAGGTACCGTTTGGATCTCGAGGGCATCGCCGACCTCGACATGCCCGTCGTCAACCTGGGCCCGGTCGGCTTCGACGCGCACAAGGACACCGAGCGCGTCGAGATCGATTACTCCTTCGGCATCTTGCCCCGCCTGATCGAGGAGCTGGTGCTCGAAACGCTCCGGGGCGGGAGATGATCGCGGCAGCACTGGCGCTGTGCTGCGCACTGATCGCCAGCGACGAGCCTCCAGACGACTTTCCTCGCCTCACCGTTCCAGGCCACGAGGCCGAGATGGATTCTTTGCGGCACCTGTACTGGCAGCACTACCGGGGCGCAGGTCCCAAGTCGACGCTCTGGGACGCTTGGCTACCGGGGCCTTCGCTCTGGCCCGACACGTCCGAGGCACCCGCCTTCGAAGAGGCGTGGAAGTCGTCGCTCGCGCGGAGAGACGTCGATGCGGACGGCTACGTCGCCACGCATCAGCACCCCTCGATTGCGCATCCGCGCGGCTGGCCGTTTCCCTTCTGGAACCAGGGTCGCGGAGGCCGCGGTTGGCACTTCTCCTTCGAGGGCGTGCCCGGTCCTCCTTGGCGACAGCCGAATCTCAGCTCACCGAATGGCATCGCGCTCGAGGGTCTCGAGGCGGCGGACATGGAAGCCTCGGGTTGGCGACTGCGGCTTCTCGGCGAACGCGCGGTGATCCGGTTGCCTGGCGGACCGCTCGATACGCTCCAGGCACCCTTCCTCCAGATCCGCTGGCGCGGGCACGGGCTTCAAGAGGCCCGGCTTCATTTGAGTTGGGCGGTCGGCGACGAGAGATCGCGGCTAGCGATCTCGCCGCCCGGCAAAGCGCTCACAACCGTGGTGTTGCCGCTCTACGAGCAGAAAGCGTGGCGAGATGCGGTCTCGGATCTTCGACTCGAGATCGAAGGCGCGGGAGCGAACGCCGAGCTCGTCCTCCACTCGCTCTTCACGCAGTACGATACGCGTCACAACGTCAACTCACAGTCGTTCATCCTCGGCATCGCGAAGACCTTCGCCTGGACCGGCGACGTCGACTTCCTGCGCCAGCAGATGCCGAGAGCTCGACATGCCGCCGAGCATCTCCTTCTCGAGCACGGCGTGCTCGAAGCAGGGGCGGTCAGGACGGAGTGGGTGGGGCACGACGGTCGTCCCGGTTTCTCGCGCGACGAAGACGGCCGCGCCGTGATCCACTCCGGGCGCGGCATCGGCAACAACTACTGGGATCTTCTGCCGTTCGGCCATCTCGATACCTATGCCACCTCACTCTTCATCGCCACGGCCCAGGCGCTCGGCGAGCTGGAGGAAGCCTGCGCGGCGCATCCGAGCTGGGACGTTCCGCCGCCGAAGAGGCCAAAGGCGTTCTGGGCCGCACTCACCGAGCGAATGCAGCGGCGTGGCCGAGAGCTGTTCTGGAGCGAGGAGACCGGCCGCTTCGTCGCCTGCATCGATGCCGACGGCGCGCCGCACGACTACGGCTTCACCTTCGTAAATCTCGAGGCGATCCACTACGGCCTGGCAAACGAGGAGCAAGCGCGGCAGATCCTGACGTGGATCAGCGGCGAGCGGATCGTGGAGGGGGACACGAGCACCGGCGCGGACATCTACACCTGGCGATTCGGTCCGCGCGCGACGACGCGAAGGAACGTCGATTGGTACGGCTTCTTTTGGTCGGCGCCCGAGTCGATTCCCAGGGGTGGTCAGGTTCAGGAAGGCGGCGCGGTGCTCGGCTTAAGCTACTTCGACCTGATGGCGCGGCTCGGGACGCGGGGCGCCGATGACGTCTGGCGAAGGCTGCACGAGATCGTGAGCTGGTACGACGAGGTGCGCGAAGCGGGCGGATACCGGGAGTACTACGACGGCAGCCGTCCGGGCACATTGCAAGGCGGCGGCACGGCGGGAGGTCTCGGCCTCGATCAGGAGTTCTTCGAGAGTGTGCTGGTGCCGCAGATTCTCATCGACGGATTCCTGGGCCTGCGTGCCACTCCCGAAGGTTTGCGGATCGAGCCGCGGCTTCCGATCGACTGGCCATCGCTCGCGATCGATCGAATCCGGTTCCGGGGCGGCCGGCTGAGGATCGAAGTGGACGCGGAGCGCGTGATCATCCACGTCGAGCGGGCGCTCTCGAAGGCGGCTCGCCTCGAGGTGCCATCGGCGACGCCGCCTTCCTCGCGCATCGAGGCCGGATTCACGGGCATGCTGCGCTTCGAGCGCTGAGGCGCCGGCGCGAAGATGCGGGGTGCCCGATGTTCGGGATTCCCATAGAATCGGGGGCACTCTCGGCTCTGCCGCTCGTAGAGTCCGGGACGCGGGCCCGGTGTGCCGGGTCTTCCACGAAAGCCTGCCTGAAACCGTTGCGCTCAGCACGCGATCTCGTTTCCGCTGATACGGAACGGTCATTTCGTCTCGATACTGCGAGCTCCGGATCGGTCTGCCGCGGCCGAGCCGCCTCGCCCGGAGGAGTTTCATGAAGCGTACGATCCCCCTCGTCGCCGCTCTCGTCATCGCGTTCGCTGGCTTGGCCAGCGCGCAGACGACGCACGTGGTCCAAGTGTTCAACAACTTCTACACGCCGCAAACCGTGAACATCCAGGTGGGCGACAGCGTCCGCTGGGAATGGAAGGCGGGCGTGCATACCATCACCAATGGTGTGAGCTCGCTCTGCCCGAATGCCGGTGCCATCTTCGATGGATCCGTCAGCTCGGGGCTCCCGACGTTCACGTTCACCTTCAACGAGTCGGGCAAGTACGACTACTTCTGCCGTCCGCACGAGCTCCTCGGCATGGTGGGTGTCGTCAACGTGTCCGGGCTCTCGATCAACGGCACGCCCTCGGCCGGCAACCCGGTCGGCTTCTCGGTCGCGAACCTGCCGAGCTCGGATGACGGTGGTAACGCGCTGGTGCTGCTCTCGATCAGCGGTACGTCGCCGGGCATCGCCCTGCCGGGCGGCGCCTGCTCGGGGACGGTCGATGTGCGATTCGACCCGATCACGCAGCTCGGCCTCTCGATCGCGCCCTTCCTCACGACCGGCACGATCGCCGGTGGAGCCGCGTCGACCTTCAACATCCCGCTGCCGGGAACCACCCCGGTCGGACTGACGGTGTTCTTCGGTGGCGTCGTCATCAACGGCGGCAGCTTCGGCTCGATCCTGCCGACCGAATCCGTCGTCACTCAGTAATGTCGTCTCGTCGGGCTCTGGGTCGACCAGAGCCCGAGCTGATCAAATCAGCGCTGCGCCCGGCGCGGGCTCAGGAACAGACAGATGGCGAAACGATCGGAGCCCGAACAGGTCACTGGCGCGGGGTGGGGAACACGCTGGCGCGCACAGAGCTCATGATCGATTCAGTGATGCCTCGTGAGGGACGACGGGACAGATCCCGCAGCGAAGGCGAGGGAACGTTCTGACAGCCCAGATTGACGGGCATGTCGCGTCGTCCCTTACTCATCACCAGACGGATGAGGTCCTCGCCGTGAACCTCGCCGCCCCAATGACAACGGCTCCGTGTCAGGGACCCGTGCGGGCTCTGATTTCAAGTCTGGCGCGCCCTTGGCTCGACGGCGGAGCATGTGGGGTGTGAAACGTGCTCTGCGCGATGGAGTGCCCAAGTCGAGCGAGACAAAGACCGAGTCTCTCGGTGAGGGCATCCACGAGCGAGCTTGGGCCGGGGCCGAGCCTGGCCACGGAGTTTCGGATGTGAAGCTCGGGTCCCCTCCGAGGCGCTCGGATGGAGGACACGGAGACCGGCTGAAGCCGGCGGTCCGAATGCGGCACGTCTCAGGTCTGAGGCCGATTCGAAGCTCCCTCACCTCGGCAGCTCGCCGAGCAGCGCCTTCGCCGCCGCGATCGCTTCTTCTCGAGTCGGATCGTGCCAGAGCACTCGCCTTGAGCCGACGTGCTTCTGCACGAGGCGGATGAGCTCTGTCACTGACTCGTGATTTGCCTCGGCCGCTCTCCGCAAGACGTCACGAATGGCGCCGAGCGCCGGGGTCAGGTCGCCTTCGCAAGCCAGCACGATGTCGGTGAGCATGAAGACCTCGCCGGTCGTGAGATCGTCCTCGGCGAGCAAGCGGTGGAGCAAAGGACGATGCCGCTCGTACAGTGATGCGTCGCCGAGCTCGATGAAGGCTCGCTGGATCTGACCTCGATAGGTGAGGCTGCTGAAGTCGAAGTCGTCGTCCTCCAGCCATTCAGCGAAGCGCGCCTGTGCGGCAGAGCTCTCGCACGCGGCGAGGAGGTCGAAACGCAGAGGTCGCTTCTTCGGGCGATCGGGACCGGAGGTGCGGACGAGCTCGGCTTCGGCGCGCTCTCGGTCGTGCTCGAGGAGTGGCGCGAGGAACTCGACCGGGCCCCAGAAGGCCGCCTCCTCGACGGTGTCGTAGAGCTCCCAGAGCCTTCGGATCGCGCGCGGAGGATCGATGTCGAGGAGCAGCGCATACGCCCTTCGAATCCGCTCGAGGTATCCGGTCTTCTGGCCGTGGATATCGAGGTCGGCCTCGGCACGATCGATGAAGCGGTCCAAGTCCGGCGCATATGGCCATTCGCCACGGGCGTCCCGGAAGCGGTGGAGACCTTCGAGCCAGGCTAGCCGCGCCCACTCGTCATCGAGCGCATCGAAGCGGCGCCGGACCTCGTCTCGGGCGATGTCGGGGATCATCAGCCAACCGCTCGGATCCAGATGGCGAATGAGCACGGCCGGATGAGAGATGTCGTCTCGAGAAGCGAAGCGGGCGATCTGGTTGCGAAGCGCCGCTTGAATGACGGGCGCGCTCCAGGGAACGCTCTGCTCACGGAACCAAGAGATCATGGACTCGACGTTGAGCACGCCTTGCCCACCGTGCCGGCTCACGATCTCGGCCACGCGCTCGGCAGAGAGATGACGCTTCGTGATGAGCGAGAACAGGTCGTCCTGGGTGAACATGTCCCAGAGCGGCGGGGAGATCTTGCCGCTGCCGTCATACATCACCTCGAGCCGCTTCGTCTCAGGATGGCGCTTCAGGAACAGCCACGCGCGCTCGCCCTCCTTCCAGGTCAGGGCGCGCGTGCACGAGACGACGGGATAGGCGCCGTCCTTTGGTAGCTGTCGTGCATAGCCGGCAATCCACTCGGGCTGAGAGAACGACACCTCGAAGCGAATGGCATCGCCGACCGCCTTCACCTCGCCGTAGACGACGCCGTCGCACTCCTCGAGCATCCATCCGATGGTCGGCTCATCGTAGAAGGCGACCCCGCGATCGGCCGTTTCACTCGGGCTGATCTCGATCACCAACGGACCGTCGTCTCGAAGGGCCTGCTCCACCTCGCGAGGAAAGACCACCAGTCCCTGCCGTGGAAGGAGGCTGTCCCAGAGCCAGATGCCGAGGAGCGCAAGCAAGGTGGCGGCGGCGAAGGTGCTGACTGCAACGCGCCAACGAAACCTCCGGGCGGGTGCCCGAAGCGCTCGTCTCTCGAGTCGCTGGCAGACATCGTCGGGAACGGTCAGGGCAAGGCGCAGTCGCTCGGACAGCGGATCCAGGTGGAGCTCGGAGCTCATGAAGAGCACTCCTTCTCGTTCGGGGTCAGGGCAGATCGCAGCTCGGTCAGCGCTCGCCGCAAACGGCTCTGAAACGTGGCCCGCGTGATGCCCAGCAGCTCGGCAGCTTGCTCGTAGGTGAGATCGCGGGAGTAGTAGACGTCGATGACGGCCTGGAGATTGGCAGGCAGGGCCGAGACGGCGGCGTCGACCTCGGGATCTCGGGAGGCGGGCTCTTTCGGCTCGGGCATCCGATTCAGAAGCGACTTGCGTCTCGCGTTCTTACGAGCCGCTTCCATGGCCAATCGCTGTCCGATGCCGCGCAGGTAGCCGGCGAGCCCGTCGGCGCGATCGAGCCGCCGGGCATTGCGCAGGAGGACGAGGAATGTCTCCTGCACCAGATCCTCGGCATCGACGCCGGCCGGTGCCTGCCGCTGCAGGAACCGAAGCAACGATGGCCCGTGCCACCGTGCGACCTCGGCCAAGGCCGAAGCATCACCGCGCCGCAGTCGCTGGAGAATGCTCTCGTCCATGTCGCTCGCTCGGGTCCGTCAAGATCCACGACCACCGCGGATCATCAACGCCATGGTGAGACGAGCGAGGCGAATCGGTACGAGAAATTCGGGGGCGGAGAGGCGATGACGATTGTCGATGACGAGGCACGAGTCTCGATGACGAAGCAGGAGGCGCGATGACGATTGTCGATGACGAGGCACGAGTCTCGATGACGAGGCACGATGCGCGAGGGAACGATCCCGATTCTCGATCTCCGTTCAAACATCCTTTTTCCCCGTGTCCTCCGTGTAAGCCCCTCCGTGCTCCCCGTGTCGACCCCTCAGAAGTCGACGGTCAACTGCGCGAAGATGAAGTTGCCGACGGGGGCGCTGCCGGTGTCTCTCACGTAAGTGCCGGGCTGGAAGAAGGAGTACCCGAACCAGAGGCTCACTTGCTCTTGGATGTTCCAGCGCCCGGTCAGGTCGATCTCGCTGCCGACGTAGCGGCGAGCGCTGCCGGTGGGGTCGCGGCGGATCGGGGTGAGGTCGGCGGCGTACCAGGCGTCCTGGGTGTCGTCGAGCCAGAAGTTGTGCCAGTCGAGCTGCACCTTGAGGTCTTCATGAGGCCAGAAGCTGGCGCTGAAGGCGAGGTCGTGGCCGTTGCTCCAGACCCACTGGTCGTAGTAGCCGTGGAAGAAGTGGCCGAAGGGGAAGAGCGGGACGAAGGTGTTGCTGTTGCCGTCGAGAGGGTCCTCGTCACCGGTCGCGTAGGCCCACTCGGCCCCGATGCGGAACTTGGTCTCCTCGTCGAGGGTGACGCCGCCCTTGAGCGCCCAGGCGAAGGCCTCGACGTGGTCGCCGCCACGCGAGCCGAACTGGAAGGCGCCCTCGGCGGTGAAGTCGACCTCGGCGCCGCCGAGGTCGCCACGCCGCGCATAGCGCCCGCCGAGGGTGTAGTCCTCGAGATCCGAGAGGCCGCCTCTCTCACCGGCGAAGGTGCGATCGCCATACATCCTCTGGAAGAGGTAGACGTCGAGGATGGCCTCCTCGTCGACCTCCCAGGTGAAGTAGGCGCCATTGAACATCCGATCGCGATTGGTCGAGGTGCCTTCGAGCACGTTCGAGGCGAAGACGTCGAGCGTCCAGTCGTCGCGGCGGTAGCGCGCCTTGATCGCGTCGAACGCGCGGAACCGCCAGTCGAGCGGGCTGACCAGCCTTTGATCGCCGTAGGAGAGCTCTTGCCGGCCGATGCGCAGTCCGAAGTCGACGTCGAAGAGCCGCTCCAGATCGACGAACGCCTGATGGATATCGACGCCTTCGTCATCGACGGTCGTCGCGAGCGTCGGCGGCGCCTCGGCGCCCCAGAAGCGGAAGTCCTGGAGCTGGACGAAGGCGCGAAGGTTCTCGTTGATGCGCGCATCGGCGTGGAGCCGGGTGCGCATCAGCATCAAGTCGTCATCCGCATTGCCGCGGGCAAACAGCGGCGTCCCGAATGTGCCTGGCACGACATAGGCCGCCGGATCCCGATACTCGAACTGCGCCCGAAACTGCCCGCCGAGCTCCAGCCACTCGACCTTGGGCGCACTGACGTTGGACATTCGAGCCGCCTCGGGCGCGAGGTCGGTCTTGGTCTCTTCGGAAGATTGCGGATCGGCCTCTTGGGTATTCGGCTCGGGCTCGTCGACACCTGCCGCGGCCTCATCGTCCTGAGGATCCTCGCTTCGGGGCTCAGACGCGGGCGCCTCGGGCCCTTCTTGGACGGGGGTCCCCAGCGCGTTCGTCGTCCACCAAAGCCCCAAGGTCACGACCCAGATCAGTGCTCTCATCGGTCTCTTCCTCCCTTTGTTCGAGGCGAAGGCGGTCGCCTTCGAGCGCCTGGCCTTCCGCCGTTCGGATGCGGCGATCCGGAGCCTGCTCGCCAAGCAGCAGGGTGACCGCCTCTGTACCTCACCCGAGCATCCTGCCGCCGGGGAGCGAGCTCCAGCATGATACTCGTTCGAGCCTTCAATGAAATGAACAAAAGCTCATTCCAACCTTCTCGCCGGCCGAGTCCTGGACTCGCGCTGCCCAGGGCACTCACTCCTGCAAGAATCTGTCGTTCGTCGTGACCGGGACGTGACATTGCTGGCAGCGGACCCGCTCGGGATGGGTGCAGCGAATGGCCTCCCGGGCGGCGGGCCCGGTGTGACAGGCGAAGCAGTTCTCCCGCATGAAGACGCGATGAGGAATCACCGGCGGTGCGCCTTGATAAGCGCTCCGCGAGTTGGCGAGCGTCTGGCGAAGCCCGGTGAAATCGCTCGGAGTCCAGACCTCTTCGGAGTGCCGGAACACGTGGCACTGCTCGCATCGGGAGCGATCGGAGAGGCCCTCGGTGCGCGCGTGCGGATTGGCCGGCGCAAAGCCGACCCCGGCCACATCGATGCCGCGGTCGTTGTGACACGTCAGGCAGGGGGGACCGAAGCGCCGGTGCGGGATGACGGGCGGTGCACCGTCGAATGCGCGGCGCTCAGCTCGAACCCACCCGGCGGACTTGAGCCCGCCGGGGCGACCGGGCACCGAATCCTGAGCGCCGGGCTCTTCCTGACAGCCTAGCCCGATGGCCGAGCTGAAGAGGAGCATCCACTTCGCGAGTGTCCTGATCATGGCGCTTGCTCGATTCGGACCGCGCACTTCTTGTAGTCGGGCTCCTTGCTGATGGAGTCCATCGCATCGAGCGTCAGTCGATTGACGAGGCAGCTCTCGTCGAAGAACGGTATGAAGACCGTGCCGCGCGGCGTCTTGCCGCGACCATCGATCTCCACCGGGAGCTCGATCTCGCCGCGGCGGCTCAGGACCCGAACGCGATCGCCCGTCTTGACCCCCAGCTCGAGCGCATCCGCCCGGTTGATCTCGATGTAGGCCTTCGGCACCGCCTGATGGAGCTCCTTCACTCGCCGCGTCATCGACCCGGTGTGCCAGTGCTCGAGGACGCGCCCTGTGCAGAGCCAGAACGGAAACGCCTCGTCGGGGACCTCCGCCGGCGGGTGATAGGGCCTCAACCAGAGCGCGGCCCGCTCGCCGTAACCCTTCGCCTTGTAGAAGTGGACTCCCGAAGACTTCTTCACGTAGGGATCGTGTCCGGCCGCGTAGCGATACGAGGTCTCTTTGCCGTCGACGACCGGCCACATCAGGCCGCGAGTCTTCTTGAGCTGCTCGTAGCTCGCCAGGTCCTTGCCGCGCCCGAGCGTGAAGCGGCGATACTCCTCGAACATCGGCTCGTGCCAGTCGTTCTCGGGCCAAGGGAACAGGTTCTCCATGCCCATGCGCTTGGCGACTTGAATGATCTGCCACGCGTCTTCCTTCGCCTCTCCCGGTGGATCGATCAATCGATTCCATTGCTGGGTGCGACGCTCGGAGTTCCCGAAGACACCCTCGCGCTCGATCCAGGCCGCCGACGGCAGGATCAGGTCGGCGACGTCGGTCGTCGGTGTCGGGTAGATGTCGCTGACGACGACGAAGCGCCCGTCGCCCGGCTTCCGCTCGAAGCGCTCCAGATTGGGCATCGTGACCCAAGGGTTGGTCACCTGGATCCACATCGCCTTCACGTCACCGCGACTGAGCGCGCGGAACATGTCGACTGCATGGTATCCCGGCTTGGAATTGATCGTCCCCTCGGGCAAGCCCCAGATCTCCTCGGCCGTCTTCCGATGCTCCTCGTTCATGACGACCATGTCGGCGGGCAGGCGATTCGAGAGCGTCCCCACCTCCCGCACCGTGCCGCAGGCCGAGGGCTGACCGGTCAGGCTGAAGGGGTTGTTGCCGGGCCGGCTGATCTTGCCCGTGATGAGATGAAGGTCGGTGATGAGGTTGTTCATCCAGGTGCCGCGAACGTGCTGATTCACGCCCATGCACCACAGGCTGACGGTGTTTCGGTAGCCCTGGCCGTACATCTCGGCCAAGGAGCGGATCTGGGCGGCCGGCACGCCAGAGATCGCCTCGACCTTTTCGGGCGTGTAGTCCTCGAGGAACTGAACCAGCTCTTCGAACGTGGATTCCTTGGCCTCGTCCTTGAAGGTGTAACGCTCGGCCTGATCGCCGTAGCAGCCGTAGCCGATCTGCTCGAGGTCCTCGATGCCGCGCCGAAACGTGACGTTCTCCTCGAGGAAGGCGCGATCGATCGACTCGTTCTTCACGAGCAGGTGGAGGATGCCGTTGGCGAGGGCGAGGTCCGAGCCGGGCCGGAACTCGACGTAGAGGTCGGCGTAGTCACTGGTCGGTGTGCGCCGCGTGGCGATGTCGATGATGCGAGTGCCGGGGCTCTGACGCTTGCGCTCGAGAATGCGGCTGAAGAGCACCGGGTGCATCTCCGCCATGTTGTTGCCCCAGAGGAGGAAGTCGTCGCCCGCTTCGAAGTCCTCGTAGCAGCCCATGGGCTCATCGCTCTGGAACTGCGTCATGAAGCCCATGACCGCGCTCGCCATGCAGAGCCGGGCGTTGGGGTCGAGGTTGTTGCTCTTCATGCCGCCCTTGACCCACTTGAGCGCGGCGTAGCCGTCGAAGACCGTCCACTGACCCGACCCATACACGGCCACCGATTCGGGACCGTGGTCCTTCAGCGCACTGCCGAACTTCTCGGCGATCAGATCGAGCGCCTCGTCCCAGGTGATCTTCTCCAAGGTGCCGTCGGCCTGACGCCGCATGGGATGGGTGAGCCGATCCTCGCCGTAGAGGAAGCCGGGCAGGTGATAGCCCTTGACGCACAGCAGGCCGCGATTGACGGGGCTGGCGAGGTCGCCGCGCACGGCGAGGGCCTTGCCGTCCTTCACGCCGACCTCGACGCCGCAGCCCGTGCCGCAGAAGCGGCAGGGGGCCTTGCCCCAATCGAGGTCGGCCGGGATCTGGGCCGCTTCGTCCTGCAGGCGTTCGGCCTTCTCTCGGTCCGAGCACGAGAAGGCGGCGATGCCAGAGGCGCCGATTCCCAGCGCCTTCAGCGCCGCTCGCCGGTCGAATCGATGCTCGTGGTGGCCGCTCTCCCGAGGATCGTCGGAGCCTTCGGTCGGCTTCGCTTGTCTGTACCCGCTCATTTGGTTCCCGACTCCTTCCACTCGTGCTCGGGCCGCGAGAGGATCGCTTCGATGGTCTCGCGGACGGCCTTGGCCTCTTCGGTCTTGCCCTCGGCCTCGGCGTGGTCGGCGATCTCTTGGGCCTGAGGGATGAGCTCTTGGTAGAAGCGCTCGGCGACCTCGTACATGCCGTGCCAGTGGGTGTAATCCGGCGCCATCATGGCGGCGCCGTGACGGGCGCGCCGACCTTCGTGGTGCCAGAGGTAGAACCAGGTGTATTCGATCTCCTCATCGAACTGGAGATCGGTGATGAGGCCGCCCTTTCTCAGAGAGGCCACGATCATCTGCCCCGGCTTGGCGAACTTCTCGTTGTAGAGGACGACCAGGTCGTCGTACTGCTGGTAGAAGCCGTTGATGTAGTCGCTGGTGTGGCAATGGCTGCAGACCAGCTTCATCTCCTCGCGCTTCGAGGCCGCGCTGTGGACGATCATCTGGGCTCGCTTCTGGGGATCGGTCTCGGTGACCACCTTGCCGTTGATGTCGGTGTCGAGGACGAGGCTGACCGGCGGCCGGTTCGTCCAGGAGATCCGCTCGCCGGGATCGTGGGTGATGCGCCCACCGTTCTTGCTGTTGCCGGACATGTGGCAGGTCGCGCAGGTCGGTGCTTGCGAGTAGTCCTCGCCGAGCACCCAGGTCGCGCCGTCGAGATTCATCTGGTCCTTCAAGTCACGGAATGCGACGCCGTGCTTGGACTCCTCATAGATCTCCTTCTGAGGATGGTCGGGACCGAGGTGGCACTTGCCGCAGTTCTCGGGCTGGCGCGCGCGCCGCGGGGAGAAGTCGTGTCGACTGTGGCAGGCCGAGCAGGAGCCATTCGAGCCGTCGAGGTTCAAGCGCCCGATGCCGGTGTTGGGCCAGGTTCCGGTGTCGAAGAGCGGCTTGCCGTTCTGATCCTTGACGATCTTGGCCAACGCCTCGCGATTGGTGGGCTGGCCATCGGGGCCGGGCTGCAGGTCGTCGACGGTGATCTTGCTGCCGTCGGTCGACTTCAAGGCGATCTTGCTGCCGTGGCACTGCTGGCAGCCGAGGAAGGCGCTCGCCATGCCGTTGACCGAGTCGATGTCAGGGCGGCCCGGCGTGGGGGAATGCGGGTTGAAGGGCTGCCGGTGGCCCTCGACGGTCTCGGCCAAGAAGTTGTCGAGCGAGGCCAAGATGTTGCCGCCGGCGGCGTGATGGCTGCGGGCGAACTCGTCGACGACCTTTTGGTGACAGCGGGCACAGTCCCTGGGCGTGACGATGGTGGCGATGAGATAGCCTTCGTGCTGGAAGGCATCGGCGTCACCCTCTTGGGCCTGATGGCATTCGAAGCAGCCGACTCCCTTCTCGGCGTGTGTGCTGCCCTCCCAGTGGGCGACGATGCCGGCGGTCTGCTGCTCGTGACAGCTCACGCAGTTCTTCGAGCTGTCGGGCACGGCGATGTGCGCATCGCTGAGGCCGGCTTCCTGGCGGCGGCGCGTCACCTCCATGTATTGGACGAAGATCAACGATCCGAGGAAGGCGAATCCGAGGATCGCGATGACGAATTGCTTGAATCTCAGGCTCATGAGTACACCTTAATATGAAGCTCAGCTCCGAGGAGGCCCGGCTCGAGCACCTGGCCTCGCGAAGATCTCAGTGAGCGACGGCCGCTTCCCAGATCGTGAAACCGATGATCGCCAATGCGCCGAGGATGCCGATCCAGACGCTCGCTTCGGAGGCGGGGAACCGCTTGCGGATCCAGCCATCGATGAAGGGCCAGACGAACATCACGAAGACGATGAAGCCCATGCTCAGAACGGCGAACGTGCCCGAGAAGAGCTTCAGCCAGCGGAAGGCGACGTAGAAGAACCACTCGGGCTTGATCACCTCGGGCGTGGTCAGGGGATCCGCCTTGGGACCCATCGTCGCCGGCAACACCGTCGCCAGCACGCTGAGCACGATCATCAGGACCAGGCCCATGATGATCTCGGTGTAAAGGTGATCGGGGAAGAAGTTGAAGTGGCGCTTCTCCGAGCGATCGTCCTCGAACCGGAGCTCGGTGACACCCTGGAGTCGGATCAACGAGACGTGGATCACCAAGAGCATCACGATCGTCGCCGGCAAGACCGCGGCGTGCAGGATGAAGAAGCGGGAGAGCGTTCGCTCGTTGTAGGCCTCACCGCCCAGGAGCAAGCTCTTGAGGAAGGGGCCCACGATCGGAACACTGTCGGTGATGTTCGCGCCCACCGTCGCGCCCCAGTAGCTGAGCTGCTCGTAGACCAGGCTGTATCCGGTGAATCCGGTCACGAGCGTGCAGATGAGCAGGAAGACCCCGATCATCCAGTTCAGCTCGCGCGGCTTGCGATACGCGCCCGTGAAGTAGACCCGCATCTGGTGGAGGATCACCGTGGCGACCATCAGGGTCGCCGCCCACTTGTGCAGTCCTCGGATGAACCACCCATACGCCGCGCCCTCGGTGATGTAGGTCACCGAGTCGTAGGCCGTGGACGGCGCCGGCTCGTAGTAGAAGGCTAGGAGGATACCGGTCACGATCTGCACGACGAACAGGTACATCGGCGTGCCGCCCAGGCAGAACCACCAACGCTTGAGGTGGTTCGGGACCGGCTCGTTGGTCAACTCGCGGAGCTGGTCGCCCGAGACCGGGATGCGGCTCTGGACCCAATCGACGATCCGTCCCATCTCACGACCTCCGCTCGGCCGCGGACTCGAAGAGGCAGGGATCGTGACCCGGCCCGCTCGGTCCGCCCGGAGCCTCGAGGTGGCCTTCGCCCATCGTCAGCTCCTCGAGTCCGACCTCGATGTAGAGGAGCTCGTTCTCGACCTTGAGGGCGTAGCGCGGGAGGGACTGCCCGGCCTCGGCAGGAGGTCCTTCGATGGGGCGACCCTTTGGGTCGAAGGCCCCGTTGTGACATGGGCAGAAGAATCGATTGCGCGGCCCTTCCCAATGCACCTGACAGCCGAGATGCGGGCAGGTGCTGGACAAAGCGATGAAGTCGTCTGCCGTTCCTTTCGTGCCCACGCGAGCGATGCTGACGCGCGCGCCGCCCGGCGTCCGGTAGACGACCGAGTCGCCGTTGCCGAACGCGGCCAGCTCGCGTACGAACATCCAGCCCTTGCGGGCCTTCCTGGCCGGATACAGGTATCGACCCGCGATGGCCGCAAAGGCGCCGTAGCCCGCCAAGAGCCCGCCGGCCATCGTCCAAGACGCGATCCGCGTCAAGGCGCTGCGCCGCGGCGCACGCTCCACCGTTTCCGGGCGTTCCCGGGATTCCATTTGGGCACTCCTCTCGATTCGCCGCTGCGAGCGCTTCGAGGCCCCGACGTGTCCGGGCCCCCTCCTTGATGGGAAGCACTCGCCTGAGCGTCCGTTGAAGCCCGCCGAGTGCAGCTCATGTGCCACCGGTGAGATTCCGGTGGGGAGGATGTCAGGCGTCCGTCCTGGACCAGTGAAACGATCGGCTTCGACTGGTTGGCGTCGTCTCACGAATGAGAAACGTGCGATCGCTCCGTCCCTCCCCTGGGACGCACCACCGATGGTGACGTTGTCTACCGCTCGGCTCGAGAAGTGTGCAGGACCTCCTCGAGTCCGTGTGGAGAGTACACCTGTCATTCCCTGAGTTCCAGGGTACAATGTCCCGCTTGGAATCGAATCGAGCAGTGACCGCAACGAGGCTGATGGGCCGATGAGTGCCAGCAATCCGGGCGTGCCGACCGTGGTGATCGTGGGGCGCCCGAACGTGGGGAAGTCTTCTCTGATCAATCGCTTGGCGAAGCGGCGGATCTCGATCGTCGAGGAGACGCCCGGCGTCACTCGGGATCGTGTCTCGACCAGGATCCAGGTGGAGGATCGGCCGCTCGAGATCGTCGACACGGGCGGCATCGGCATCGTCGACGAGCAAAACCTCTCGGCGCACGTCCAGGAGCAGATCGACCTCGCCCTCGAGCAGGGCGACATCGTCTTGTTCCTCGTGGACGCCAAGGAGGGTATCCATCCCCTCGACGAGAACGTCGCTCGCCTCCTCCGACGCAGCCATCGAAAGGTGCTGCTCGTCGCCAACAAGGTCGAAGGACGGGTCGCCGAGCAGACCGTCCACGAGTTCTACCGGCTGGGAATGGGCGAGCCTTTGCTGATCTCGGCCAAGGAGGGGCATGGGGTGCCCGGGCTCCTGTCGCAGGTCCTCGCGAACTTGCCCGAGCCCGAGGAGCTCGAAGCTCCCGGGGCGACCGACGATGCGCCCGCGATGAAGCTCGCGATCGTCGGACAGCGCAACGCCGGCAAGTCGACCCTCGTCAACTTCCTCGCCGAGGAGGACCGTGTCATCGTCAGCGAAATCCCGGGCACGACCCGCGACGCCGTCGACGTATTGTTCGAGCGGGACGGACGGCGCTACCTCGCGATCGACACGGCCGGCATGCGGCGCAAGAGCTCGATCCAGGGCTCGATCGAGTTCTACAGCCAGCACCGCGCCGAGCGGAGCATCCGGCGCGCCGATGTCGTGTTGCACCTCTTCGACGTGACGCGGGATATCTCCGAGGTCGACAAGAAGATCGCCGACCACGTCCGGGCCCATCACAAGCCCTGCATCCTCGTCGGGAACAAGTGGGACCTGGTCCAAGAGTGGGACCCGAGCGAGTTCAGCGAGTACGTTCGCAAGAAGCTCCCGTTCCTCTTCTTCTGCCCGATCGTCTTCGTCTCGGCGAAAGAGGGCGATCGCATCGGCTCGATCATCGACCTGGCGCACGAGCTGTTCGATCAGGCGCGTCACCGGGTGCCGACGGCCGAAGTGAACCGGGTGCTCCAAGAAGCCGTCTCGCGGCGCGCGCCCAAGCCGTCCCACGGGAAGATCGCCAAGTTCTACTACGGCTCGCAGACCGACGTGCAGCCGCCGACCTTCGCCCTCTTCCTCAACGACCCCGAGCTCGTCCCCCGCAATTACCTTCGTTACCTCGAGAACCGCTTCCGGGGCCAGTTCCCCTTCGAGGAGGTGCCCTTGCGCCTGGTCCTGAGGAAGCGGCAATCGATGTACGAGAAGGAAGGCTCGGCCTGAGGGCCGGCCAGGCAAACGAAAGGACCTCTCATGTCTCGAGCGCTGATCGGTCTGTTGCTCCTCGCCAGCTCCGCGCTGGTCGGATGCGCGAGCGAGCGGTGGCAATACGCGACCGTGCGCGGTGTGAATCGGCAGCTCGTCTGGCAAGCCTCGCTCGACGTGATGTACGAGAAGGGGCGCTTTCCCGGCATCGACATCGCCGACGTCGACGGTGGCTCGGCCATGACGAAATGGCGCGAGGAGCTCGGCGTCTTCCACAACAAGGGCGAGCGCCGGCGGGCGCACCTCACCCTCGAAGAGGCCGGCAGCGATGCCTACATCGTCGGGATGCGTATCGAGCGGGAGATCAACTCGGCTTGGCGCAACACGCTCGAGAGTGAAGGGGCGGAATGGGACTCGGGCGATGACGACCCCGAAGAGGCCCAGACGCTCCTCTTTCACTTGCAGGTATTGCTCCAGGCCACGCGGGGCACCGAGTCCGAGGACTTCAAACGCCGTTACGAGCGCCGGGCCCTACGCTGAGCGGGTCAGAAGTCCCGGATGTCTCGAAATGCCGGAATGGCGGGCCGAGCGGGCTCGCCGTCTCATCGGAGTCGATTCGAGGGTCAAGCGAGACCCCGGTTCCGACCGAGCAGAGGATGGGGAGGATGGGGCGAGGATCGTCGCTTCGCCGGGCGGCGAGAATTCGCTTGATCCTCAAAACCTTGTGACCTTTAATCTTCGAGCGAAAGCCTAGCGTTGCTGTCCCGAAAGCTCGATGACGACAGGGCCCGTTCCACGGCCCGGGTCCCGCACCTGTGTTCGGGTGCGTCCGGGGAGCGTGTCGCCATTGGTCGGGACCGGCCCAATCCCTCTGGAGACGAAGCTTGACGACGAGAGTTTGGAGAGACGTCAGTCGATTCCCGCTGACGATTCTCCGATGCCGCGAGATCATCCAGGCCTTGGTGGCGCGAGAGCTGAAGGCTCGCTACCGCGGCTCATTGATCGGTGGCCTCTGGCAGATCGCGATGCCGCTCGCGCTGCTCGGCGTCTACTACATGATCTTCGTCGAGATCCTCGGCGTCGGCATCGGTCAAGAGCAGGCGCAGAAGCGGGGCCTCCAACCGGGTCCCTATTCGGCCTTCTACATCCTCTGCGGTGTGCTGCCCTATTTGGCACTCTCCGAGTCGATGATGCGCTCGTGCGGGATCATCTTCGAGAACGCCAACCTCATCAAGAAGATCTACTTTCCCTCCGAGCTCCTGCCGGTGTACATCGTGCTGGTGACGCTGGTCACCCAGCTCATTGGAACGGCCCTGATCGTCGGTGCGGTGTGCTTCACCTCCGACGGCTTCCCGGGCGTGACGTACTGGACGAGGCTTCCCCTCTACTTCGTGGTGTTGGTCTTCCAGGTGCTGTTCACCTCGGGGCTGACGCTGTTCTTCGCCAGCGCGAACGTCTTCCTGCGCGATACGCAGCCGATCGTGAACGTCCTGATGATGTTCCTGATGTTCCTCACGCCGATCTTCTACTCGCTGGATCGGATCGACGGGCTGTCGGCAGAGACGCGGGCCTTGTTCCAGCTCAATCCCCTGTACCATCTGATCGAGGCCTACCGGTGGATCTTGATCCACCCCGAGCGCTCGGGCGCACCTTGGGGAGAGATCGGGATCTTCGCTCCGGTGGCGGTCGTCGTCTTCGGGGCCGGTCTGGTCTTCTTCAGCTTTTCGAAGAGCAAGTTCGCCGATGAGATCTGAGCCTGACTATCGACAGGTGGCGCGAGACGCTGCCGAGGGAGCTCGCCCGTGAGCGGTGTCATCGAAGTCCGCGGGCTCTCGAAGAAGTACAAGCTCTTCGGGCGAAACTCCGATCGGATCAAGGAGGCCCTGTCGTTCGGCCGCCGCCAGTACCACACGCCGAAGTGGGCGCTCAAGGACATCCACCTCGACGTGCAGCGTGGCTCGGCGCTGGGCATCATCGGCGCCAACGGCTCGGGCAAGTCGACCTTCATGAAGATCCTGACCGGCACGACCGAGCCGTCGTCGGGCAGCTACACGATCCACGGGCACGTCGGTAGCCTGCTCGAATTGGGAGCGGGCTTCCATCCCGACTTCACCGGGATCGAGAACATCTTCATGAACGCGACGATCCTCGGCTTCAAGCGCCGGGAGATCAAGGAGCTCTTGCCCAGGATCATCGACTTCGCCGAGCTGGGCGATTACATCGACCAGCCCGTGCGGACCTACTCCTCGGGCATGGTGATGCGCCTGGGCTTCAGCGTCGCGATGGCGATCGAGCCCGAGGTCCTGATCGTCGACGAGGTGTTCGCGGTCGGCGACATGCACTTCCAGAAGAAGTGCGTCGACAAGATCTTCGAGTTCAAGAAGCAGAACAAGACGATCCTCTTCTGCTCGCACTCGATGTTCGACGTCCGGCAGATCTGCGACCGCGTCATGTGGCTCAAGCACGGCCACCTCGAAGCGATCGGCGATCCACTCGACGTCACCGCGGACTATGCCAACTACATCCGCTCGATGTCCCAGAGCGACAAGCACCTCCTCGGCGAAGAGATCCAGGACATCGCGATCGACGACCGGCCGGTCCTCCAGAAGATCGAGGTGAGGCGTCCCGGGCAGACCGAGGACGTGCGTACGATCCAGCACGGCGAGGACATCGAGTTCTGGCTGCACTTCAAGAATCCGCATCCGGGCCGATACCACGTCAATGCCGTCGTGGCGATCATGCGCAATGACAACATCATCACCTTCGGGACGACGTCGGAGTACGCCGACCTGACGCTCGATCAAGAGGCCGGCATCGCGGTCCTGAGCCTGCCCAACTTCCAGCAGCTCAATGGCGAGTTCGTCGTGACGGGTCACCTGTTCGACGAAAATCACGTGCACCGCTACAGCCAGATCGCGCGCGACGACACACTGATCATCACGGCGGATCGTCACGAGGTCGGTGTCTTCATGCAGCCGTGCACCTGGAAGATCCTGCCGCCCGAGCACGGCTCGGCCCAAGAAGAGGCGTCGAGCGCCGGAAGGACACTCGAATCGTGAGCGACGTCGAGACGGCCGCCCGGCCAGCCCCCAAGCATCGCGCCTGCGACGAAGGCGCCGTCGACCTGACGGTCTTGATCGTCAATTACAACTCGGCGCGCTACACCGTCGACTGCGTCCGTGACATCCTCGACCAAGACTTCGAGGGAAAGCTCGGCGGAACCAGGCAGATCGTCGTCATCGAGAACAAGTCTCCCAATGACGATCTCAGCCTGCTCGAGCCCTTGAAGGACTGGGGCGTCGAGGTCGTCCACAACCCCGTCAACAACGGCTACGCCGGCGGCAACAACCTGGGTCTCGAGCGGGCCCACGGCGAATACCTGCTCGTCATCAACCCGGACGTGAGGATGCCGCAGGGGACTCTCGAGAAGATGCTCGCCTTCCTGCGGGGACGCGACGACGTCGCCGCCGTCTCGCCGCGCACCTATCTCGATGATCACTTCGAGATGATGCTGCCGCCGAATGTCCTGCCGACGCTCAAGAGCCATGCCCGTGAGGTGGCGTGTCATCTCTTCGAGAGCGCGCAAAGGCGCTTCTCCTTGGCGCGGACGAAGGACTCCTTGAAGTACTGGACCGCGCGCGAGCCGATCGAGGCGCCGATGTTGACGGGCTGCTGCATGCTGATGCGGCGCGATCTGCCCGAGAAGATCGGCGGCCTCTTCGACGAGGGGTTCCCGCTCTACTACGAGGACACCGACTTCTTCCAAAGGGCGCGCCAAAAGGGCTTCAAGCTCTACTACCTCTGCGACGTCGACTTGGTCCACTACTTCAACCGCAGCGCGGCGACGGTCTTCAACGAGGCGATGGGGCGCTATTACCGCGCGCAATCGTACTACTATCGCAAGCACTTCGGTGCGCTCGGCTACCGCGTCTACAAGGGCCTCAATCTCTGCCTCGCCTTCGGTCCCAAGATCGGGATCGGTCCGCCGAAGTTCACCTCGGTGATCGACCTCGGCGTGCTTCGCGACGAGCCCCCGACCTTCGAGTGCGGTGTCGAATCGGATCGGCTGCTCTGGGAGATCACCACCGATCCCTTCTTCTTCCTGGCGGCGGCGATGTTCGGGCCGGGTCCCGAGTTCCGCATCAGCGACGCCGCGTGGTCGTTCGTGACGATGGGCGAGTTCTACGTGCGCGCCATTCGCCCCGAGCCGCTGGAGATCCTCAGGACGTGGAAGTTTCGACGCGAGACCGAGTGAGCGAGCAGCCGAGCCCGAAGACGGCGGTCCGGCCCAGGCTCTCCATCGTCGTTCTGTCCTGGAACACCCAGCAGCTCCTGCGGGAGTGCCTGACGTCCGTGGAAGCCCAGCGGCCGCCCTTCGAGATCGAGGTCCTCGTCGTCGACAACGCCTCCCACGACGGCAGCGCCGATATGGTCGAGAAGGAGTTCCCCTGGGCCAGGCTCATCCGGAACGATCGCAACGAGGGCTACTCGCGCGGGAACAACATCGGCATCGCCGCGGCCACGGGGGATGCGGTCCTCCTGCTCAACAGCGACACCGTGATCTTGGGCGACGCCCTCCAGCGGCTGGTCCACTTCGCCGAGTCGCATCCCGAATACGGCGCAGTCGGTTGCCAGCTCATCAACCCCGACGGCTCGATCCAGAGAGCGTGCCACCGGTTCCCGACGCTCCTGACGGCACTGTTCTTCGATACGATCTTCGAGCGGCTTTGGAAGAAGAACCCGATCCTGCATCATTACTTCATGCGGGACTGGGATCACGCCGACTCGAGGGTGGTCGACCAGCCGCCCGGCGCCGCGCTGTTGATCCCGCGCCGGGTGATCGAGGAGGTCGGCGTGCTCGACGAGGGGCTGCCGATCTTCTTCAACGACGTCGACTTCTGCCTCCGGCTGCGCGAGCACGGCTACCGCGTCTTCTTCCTCGCCGAGGCGAGGATCATCCACCACGTCGGTCAGAGCACCAAGCAGCTCCAGGACTTCCCCGTCACCTACACGACCAACCGGATCGCCTTCTACCGGAAGTACTACGGCTGGTTCGGCGGCGTGTACCTCAAAGGCATCGCGATCCTGCGGGGCCTCGAGGTCGCCTTCGAGATCCTGCGGCGGCGCAAGAAGCTCGACGCCGACTGCCGAGGCGAATTGGCCCACATCTCGGCCACCCTGGGTAAGATCCTGCGTAGCTGACCTCGACCGCGTCCCGTTCCCAGGAGAAACCGAGACATGTCTGGCGCCCCTCTCGAGTGGATCACTCGGCCGTATGAGCCCGGAGACGAGACCGAGATCATCGCGCTCTTCAACGAGGTGTTCTCCGAGAACAACGAGAGCTTCGAGCCACGAACCCTCGAGCAATGGCAGTGGCAGTTCGAGAAGAACCCGGCCGGCCAAAGGATCCTCCTGGGCGTCGACACACAAGGCAAGATCGTCGGGCAGTTCTGCAGCCGACCCGCCTGGGCCAACGTCCGCGGCGAGCGCATGCTGTGCTCCGAGGCCGTCGACTCGCTCGTCGCCAAGCCGTATCGCAAGGGCCTGAGGAAGCGCGGGCTGTTCGTGTCCCTCGCCGAGGAGTTCATCGAGACGCACGGCCGCGAAGACCTCGATGTGTTCATGTACGGCTGCCCGAACGAGCTCGCCTTCCCCGTCGGGACGCGGCTCCTGCACTACCGCCCCGTGTTCGCGCCGCTCCCGATCCTCGAGCGACCGCCGCGGAGCGATGGAAAGCGTCCGGACGCGGTGCAAGAGGTCGAGCGCTTCGGCCCCGAGCTGGATCGGCTCTGGGAGCGCCTCATTCCGGTACATGAGTTCGCGCTCTGCCGAGACGCGTCGTATTGGAACTGGCGCTACGCCGATTGCCCCTTGGCCGATTACCGGCTCTTGGCCATGCCCGACGCGAGTGGCGAGCTGAGAGGCGCGGCGGTCATCCGCGAGGGCTGGCTCGATGAAGACGTCCTCGCGATCGTCGACTGGCTCGTGCCGAGGGAGGATGCTGGCGCGAGCCAAGCGCTACTCGACGCGGCCGAATCGATCGCCCAGGAGAATGGGCTCTCGCCCGTCCAGACCTGGCTCCATCCCGAGCAGCCCGAGTTTGCCTGGTTCAAAGAGCAGGGCTTCGAGACGCGCGACACCTTCTTCAACCTCTGCATCCGCATCTACCACCCCGACCTCACCCTGAGCTGGGTCAAGCCCACCTGGTACTTCACCATGGGCGACTCGGATATCTACTGAGGGGCGAAGAGGGCGGTCGTCGCCGCACCGCACGCACCGCACCGAGGACGTTCTTGTCGAGCGCTCCACTTGTTAGAGTGATCGGGATCGGCGAGGCGAGACGCTCAAAGGACGGCGGAGCCGGCTCGCCGCGAGGAGCCGACCGAGCAGTGACTCCGCTCGATCAGAGCTTCCGCTCGGGATTCGGGTGCCGTTCTCAGGAGATGCAAAGCTTGGAAAGCCTGAAGCGAATCAAACTCGAAGGCTTCAAGTCCATCAAGTCGATGGATCTCGAGCTGACCGCGATGAACATCCTGATCGGTGCCAATGGAGCCGGTAAGAGCAACCTCATTTCGTTCTTCAAGTTGCTCAACGAGATGATGGGAAGCCGACTGAGACAGCATGTCGGTGCTTGTGGGCACGCCAGCTCGCTGCTTCACTTCGGGCCCAAAGTGACTCCCCAGATCCAAGCTTCCCTCGAGTTCGAGGTGGAGCGCGGAGTGAATGAGTACACGATGCGCCTGCTTCACGCAGTGGACGACTCTCTCGTTTTTGCAGAAGAGAATGTCGGCTTTCATGCGGCGACCAACTTCGAGCCGACGGTTGTTTCATTGGGAGTCGGGCACAGCGAAACCGGCATACGGGAGGAAGCGGAGAATGGTGGAGATGCTGCCAAGTCCGTTCGCTGGCTCTTGAATCGTTGCCGGGTCTTCCATTTTCATGACACATCCTCGACTGCGACTGTCCGGCAAGCCTGCTATGTCGACGACAATCGTTGGCTGATGCCGGATGCGGGAAATCTCGCAGCAGTCCTACTTCGTCTGCGGTCCGAGCGAGGAGACGTCTCCTATCGGCGGATCCTCAGTAACATTCGGTTGGTGGCACCCTTCTTCGATGATTTCGAGTTGGAACCGGATACTTCGCACCGCGTGAAGCTGAATTGGCGACACCGAGGCTCGCCCGCTCTGTTCGGTCCACACCAGCTTTCCGACGGTACCCTCAGGGCCATGTGCCTCGTCACGTTGCTGATGTTGCCCGAGGGTCAGCTTCCAAACTTCATCATCGTCGATGAGCCCGAGTTGGGCCTCCATCCTTATGCTCTCAATCTCGTCGCGTCTCTCTTCAAGAGTGTGTCCAATCGAGCTCAAGTGCTCGTGAGCACTCAATCGAGTGCCTTCTTGGATAGCTTCGAGCCTGAAGATGTCATCGTTGCAAATCGAACGAACGGTGAGACACGATTCTCGCGCCCAAACTCCGAGACGTTACGGGCTTGGCTCGAGGATTACAGCCTTGGTGAAGTGTGGGAGAAGAATGTGATGGAGGGAGGACCGCACTGATGGCGCGCCTCTGTGTGTTCGCGGAAGGTCAGACTGAGCAGACATTCGTGACTACAGTGGTGGCGCCGCATCTGTACGATTACGGTGTCTACCCGTACACGCGACTTGTGGCCAATGCTCACAAGAAAAGGCGGGCTCATCGAGGAGGGCTGCGATCGTACTTGCCGTTCAAGAGAGACATCATCCGTTCCTTGAGCGAGGACCAGAGCCAAAACGCCTTCTTTACGACCATGATCGACTTGTACGCGCTCCCCCGAGACTTTCCGGGCACGCAGGGCTCCGAATCTCTGAGGCATCTCCCGTACGATCGAGTCGATCACTTGGAGGAGGCGCTGGCATCGGACATCAACGATCCGAGGTTCATTCCCTACATCCAGCTTCATGAGTTTGAAGCCTGTCTGTTCTCGGAGCCTTCCCAGTTTGGATTCTTCTATGCCTGTCGTGAGAGGCAGATCGTAGAGCTGCAGGCAATCGTCGAAGAATGCGGTGGCCCCGAGCGGATCGACGATGGTCCTCAAACCGCGCCCAGCAAGCGCATCCTGAGGGTCTTACCGGAGTACGATAAGCTCAGTGCTGGACCTGTCATAGCCAAGGAGATCGGGCTGAGCTCGATTCGGAGCCAATGCCCCCACCTCGACCAGTGGCTGACTCGGCTCGAAGCGCTCGCGGCGGGCAGTTTCTGAGCCTCAAAGGCCGACAAGGCCGTCTTGCCGCAGGCCCTTCAGACTCTGACTCTTTCCAGCGCGGGCCTGAGGTCGTCTACATCCGGTCGTGCTGGCTCAAGAGCGTGCGGAGCTGGATGGCCAACGGGCGGACCCAGGTGCTCTCGAGGAGCCGGCCGGGGAGGCCGGGTAGGGTGCGGATCTCGAGGTCGCTCAGGATCGTGCGCCAGCCGGTGTCGGGTGTCACGCCGCGAAAGAGCGGGGAGATCCTCGAGCGGAAGAGCGTCGCGGGAAGCTCGGTCTTCACCGGGTGGTACTGACGCCAGGCCTTGACCTGCCGCAGTGCGAGCTGGATGTCGTCGGGCTTCAAACCACGCAGATGATGGCGATGGCTTGGTGAGCAGAGCTGGAAGAGCCATTCGAGGGGAAGGCGGATTCCGTGGTGCTGGAGATTGCCGATCGCCCAGCCGGGGAGATTGACCGCGAAGTGCAGCGCACCTCGGAGGAGCGAGTGCGGCGTCGGAACGGAGCCGGTCGGCGTCCACGTGTCGATGAGGAACAAGGACGCCGCTCGATCGTCCGCGCTCAAGCGCCTCGCGATCTCGAACGCCACGGGGCCCCCGAGGCCGAAGCCGGCCAGATGGACCGGGCCGCCGGGGTGCCGCTTGTCCAGCTCGAGGAGGTAGTGCTGGGCCATCATCGGCAGTGTAAGCGGGTCCTCCTTCGGCCAGGTCGGCGGCTGAAAGGCGAGGACGGGGCGGTCGCTGCCGAGCTCTCGGACGAGGCGGCGCGTCTCGCTCAAGGAGCCGTCGGCCGAGGGCAGGAGGTACAGCGGCGGGCGCGTGCCGCTCTCGTGCAGAGGAACGATGGGCTGCACATCGCCGGTTCGGGCTCCAGGGCGAGTGGAGGGCTTGGCGGAGCGGCGGTTGTCAGGCGAGCTCTCGAGGAGCGCCGACTGAGTCATGAGGCGGTCTCCAGCGCGGGTACGTCAAAGCAGTGGCTCAGGTCGGTGCGGGCAGTGACCGGTGACGAGGCGCGCGGGCGAATCGAGAGAAGAGGTCGGAGGAGATCTCGCCGATACCCGTTCGCTCACCGTCTCAGGATCTATCGGCCAAGACCCACCTTCGAGGCGAGGGATTCCCCTGGCTGGCGACGCGCCCACTCAGAGAAAGATGTCGGTGACGCACGTCCAGCGTTCCGCCTATCATGCGGGCGTCCCGGCGTCCCGAGAAGACCGACAAGAGAAGAGAGAACGACGTGAACGATCAGATTCGAAGCGGCGCGAGGCGCCTCGGCTTGTGGATCGCAGTGTGGATGATGGTCTCGGCGACTGTGTGTGTCGCACAGCCCACGGCGAAGGCGCAGGACCCTCAGGTGGCCGAGATCGAGGCCCAGATCCAACAGCTCGAGAGTCGCCTCGCCGCGCTGCGGCGGTCGGTAGCACCTGCCGACGAAGAGAGCGTCAAGCCCGGCATCAATGACTCTTGGAAGAGCTCGAACATCGAGCCTCTCGTCGCTCGCCTCGAGGCGGAGAGCCGAGAGATCTTCACCAAGCGCGAGGAGATCGCCGCCTTGGTCGGACCCGAGCCGGGGTCGGTGGTCGCGGACGTCGGTGCGGGCTCGGGCTTCATGGCGATGCTCTTCGCCGAGCGCGTCGGGCCCAAGGGCAAGGTCATCGCCGTCGACATCAACGACACCCTGCTCGATTCGGTCGCCAAGCACGCCAAGGAGCAGGGATTGTCGAACCTCGAAACGGTCGTCTGCACCGAAAAGTCCGTCGAGCTGCCGCCCGCCTCGGTCGACCTGATCTTCATCTGCGACACCTACCATCACTTCGAATACCCGCAGAGCACGCTCGCGACGATCTACCGAGCCTTGAAGCCGGGAGGTCAGCTCGTGGTCATCGACTTCCACCGGATTCCCGGCGTGTCGCCCGAGTGGATCCTCGGCCACGTCCGCGCCGGTCAGGAGGTCTTCTCCTCCGAGATCACTGCCGCCGGCTTCGACTTGGTCAACGTCCACACCGGGCCGCTCCTGGAGCAGAACTACGTGCTTCGCTTCCTGAAGCGCTGACCGATCGAGATCCGAAGAGAAGGCGATGAGCGACAACCGTTTCTTCAGCCCCGAGCCGCCGCCTCAGGTGCTCCAGGATCCGCCGAAGGGTCGGGTCCTCTGCTTTGCGCCCCATCCCGACGATGAGACCTTCAGCCTGGGTGGGACGCTCCACAAGCATGTTCGGCAAGGGGACGCCGTTCACGTGGTCTTCGTCACGTCCGGGATCAGCGGCGACCCGGACGGTCACTACGACGCGGCGACCTATGCGGAGGTGCGGCAGTCCGAGGCGCGAGCGGCGCTCGCCGAGCTCGGTGTCCAGGAGCCGGAGTTCTGGGGCTTTCCCGACGGCACCGAGGTGCGTCAGGAAGATGTCGACCTCGTCGCCCCCCGGCTCGCCGGACTCGTCGATCAGCACGAAGCGGACATCGTCTACGTGCCCTGGCCGAGGGACGCCCACTCGGATCATTGGGTGGTCTCGAAGATCGCCCAGATCGCCGCGCCTCAGGTGAAGCGAAGCGTGCGGCTCATCGGCTACGAGGGCTGGTCCGCCTGTGTGCCCACGCACGTCGTCGATGTGACCGACGTCTACGACACCAAGCTGGCCGCCTGCGAGAAGTACGTCAGTCAGCTCAAGTACGTGGACTACATCCGGCTCGTGAAGGGGCTCAACACCTATCGCTCTCTCTTCCTCGAGAAGGGCGGACTGTACGGCGAAGCCTTCGTCGAGCTGGATTGAGCTCGGGTCCCGGGCCGAGCGCAAGCCGCGAAAGCTCCGCGAAGAAGCTTTGAGGTCATGAGGAAATGAAACGACGATCGCTCCCATGAAGATCGTTCACCTGCTCCCCAACTATCCACCCGAGTTCCGTGGCGGTATCGAGATGTATACCGAGGCGGTCTGTGCCGAGTTGCGTGGCGTTGGAGAGGATTGCCTGGTCCTGGCTGGCAGCGAGCGGCGAGCCGACGAGGGGGCGATCGACTGGGGCGAGCACGAAGGCGTGCGCGTTGCGCGGTTCCTGAGGCGACCGGGTGAGAACTACGCCGTCGACCTCTCGTTCCCGAGCGTGCGCGAGCAGCTCGAGTCGGTGCTGCGTGACGAGCGGCCCGACGTGGCCCACGTGCATCACTGGATGAACCTCGACACAGAGCTCGTCGCGCTCCTCACCCGGCTGGGCATCCCGGCCCTGGTGACGCTGCACGATCTCTTCTCGACCTGTCCGCGCTTCTTTCGCGTCGTGGACGGTCGCTTCTGCGACAAGCGCTTCGGGTTCGAGGCCTGCATCCCGTGCGGATCGGGGCTGTATGTCTACGAGACGCACGACTTCGAGCTCGAGCTCGCCGCACGCGATTTGGCGCTGCGCCGGGAGCTCGGCCTCGCCTGCAGAGTCATCGCGCCGTCTCGAGCTCAGGAGCAGTTCGTCGAAGAAGTGTTTCCCGGCGCCTGCGAGGCGCACGTCTTGCCCCACGGCAACGCGCGTTCACTGGAGCCAGCATCCGCTGGAGAGGCGGCCGTTTCCGGTCCGCTTCGGATCGGGTTCTGGGGCAATCTCGTGGACTCGAAGGGTCCCCAGGTCCTCCTCGATGCGGTGCGCAGGCTGTCGAACCCGTCTGCCGCGCAAGTCCATCTCTGGGGTGGCACGCCCGATCCGGGCTTCGCGGCTAGGCTTCAAGAGCTGGCCGATGGTCTCTCGGTCACCTTTCATGGCAAGTTCGGCCCGAAGGACTTGCCGGCGATCGGGCGGCAGGTCGACGTGGCCGCGTTTCCCACTTTGTGCTTCGAGTCGTACTCGTTCGTCCTCGATGAGGCGCTCCTGCTGGGGCTGCCGGCGATCGTCTCCGAGCGCGGCGCGCTCGAAGAGCGAGTCGGAGAGGCGGGCTGGACGGTGCCGCCCGGAGACGCCGCGGCGCTCGCGAGCTTGCTGGAGCGACTCACGGTGGATCGCGGCGAAGTCGCGTCGAAGGCCGCCGCGACCCGCGGACAGAAGCCTTGGACGATCGGCGAGCACGTCGACGCATTGCGGGACCTGTACCGAGAAGCCATCGAGCGCGGGCCCCAGGAGCGACTCGATCGAAGCTCGTTTCAACGCTCGGAGCTCGTCGAGAAGCTGGGTGAGGCTCTGCCCGAGCCGCTGACTTCTGCCGCGATCGATCAGGTGCTGAAAGACCTGCGCTCCCGCTATCGCCGCATCATTCCTCCTCCGCCCACAGAGAGCCCGTCATGAAGCGACAGTATCCGATTCTGCTCGATCGCAATCTCCTCCCGCGTGGCGGTGCGCTCGCCTTTGCTCCGCATCCCGACGACGAGGTGATCGGATGCGGAGGGGCGCTCACGATTCACCGGGATCGCGGCGAGCGCGTGCGGGTCGTTTTCCTGACGGACGGTGCGCTCGGCGACAAGGAGGGCAAGGTCGAAGGCGACCTGATCGCGATTCGCGAAAGAGAGTCGAGTGCGGCGCTCAGCGTGCTCGGCATCGAGGAGTCCGAGCATTGGCATCATCCCGATGGCGGACTGACCGAGTCCTCTGGTGTCGAGGATCAAGTCCGAGAGCTCGTGAAGCGCTGGCAGCCCGAGGTCGTTTACTTCCCCTCGATATTCGAGATCCATCCCGATCACGTGGCCGCGGGACGGCGCGTGGCGCGGGGCCTGCAGCAGGCCGGCTTCGCGGGCTGGGCGATGATGTACGAGGTCGGCAACCAGCACCTGGCGACGCACCTGCTCGACATCACGCCCGAGCAGCCGCGCAAGCGGGAAGCGCTCTCCCAGTACGCGAGTCAGATGTCGTATCACGACCTGATCGACAAGACGCAGGCACTGAACCGCTTCCGCTCCGTCAATCTGCCCTTCCCCGAGATGACGCACATCGAGGCGTTCCTGCGGATGCCGGTCACCGAATATGACGAGCTCGAGAAGCGCGTGGATTCGCTCTTCGAGTTGGTCGAGCGTCACTACGTCGTCTGAGAGCCACGCGATGAAGTTCGAGTGGAGCGAGTCGAAGGTCGGTCTGCGCGTGGTCGTGCGCGGCGAGCTCGAGGTCACGAGCTGTAACTGTCTCGAGCACTTCTGGGAGAGGTACATCTCGCCGCGAGACGAGGTCCATCTCGATCTGGGTGAGGTCGAGAGCAGCGATGAAGCGGGTCGGGAGACCTTGGCGCGGCTGGTGTCCGAGAGGTTGGCGGCCAACCAGGAGCTGGTGATCTGGAGAGCCCCCGAGGACATCCGCGAGGCACTCCGAGGCCAAGGACTCGACAAACACTCTTCACTGACGCTCGAGTGAGCTCGCCAGGAGGACACCTGCCGGGTGGTCGTCCGGACCGCCAACTTCAGCCGGTCTCCGCGTCCTCCTTCCGAGCGCATCGGAGAGGACCCAAACCTCGAATCGGAAACTCCGTGGCCTGATGACGGCAGTGCGACCCTGGCCCAAGCCCGCTCGTGAGGGCTCTCGCCGACAGACTCGGTTCTCGCTCGACTTGGGCACTCCGTGTCCGTCGTCGGTCCGGTCCCGAAACGACACAGGCCCGCTCGAAGTCTCGAGCAGGCCTGAAAGATCGAATCAGGTTTGCGTCAGGATTACTGAGCCTGGATCGTGATCTCGACGACGTTGGACGTCTCGAACGACCAGGTGTTGAAGTCGACGGCGACCCACTGGCTGTAGTAGGTGTTGCCGATCAGGTTCTGGTTGTTCGGAATGTTGACCGAGAAGGGTGTGAGACCGCCGGCCGGCAGGTTGAAGCCGAAGACGGCGAGGATGCTCGGGCCGACGTCGAATTGGATCGGACCGACCTTGAGGCCCTGGTTCTGGTCGGACAGCACGATGCAGCCGTGACAGCCCTCAGCACCGTTGACGATGAGGTCGATCGTGCCACCGGGGACCGCATTGCCTTCGGCGTAGAAGAGCGGGTCGCAGGTCTCTGTGTTGTCCGAGATCGTTCCGCTGTCCTCGTTGGGGCCACCCGCCTGGAAGTGCACAACCGCGTTGGCGGAGATGGATCCAGGAGGATTCAATGAAAAGCTCTTGGTGATGAAGGTGACATCGATGTCGCTGAGGTCACCAGTGAGGTCGAAGACGAATGTCGCCGTCCCGAGGACGATCGATCCAGGAGGGCCGCTGTGATTCGACGCGTTGGGGTTGCCGATGGCGCCAGCGACTCCTCCTCCATTGTCGAGCAGCACCGAGTAAGCACCCTTGCCGCCGGGTGAGCGGTTCGGGTTGTTGCCGTCCAAGAGATCGGAGTCGAAGCTCAGACCAAAGCTCGGCTGGACTGCTCCGGCTGCGCTCTGGCTGTTCAAGGTGCAGCCCGTGATCTGGCGCGGCAGGTTGAAGTACAGCTCGCACATGAGCGGGTTCGGGTTGCCATCGTCCGGTGAGGTGTTGTCGACGACGAGCGTCAGCGTGCTGACATCCGTGTCCAGCGTGAACTGGAACGTGCCGGTCGCCAGCGTGACGCCGTCACAGAGCGTGCCCGGGTTGGTGTCCCCGCAGCCGCAGGATCCCGGTCCGCCGATCTCGAGCGTCGCGCTCGTCGTGTCGGCGAGAGTCGAGGCCATCGTCAATGTGCAGACGGCGACCATGGCAAGGAAGAACTTCATCTCCTCGGCTCCTTCTCGAGTTGTGTCAATGGATGGTCGGAATCTTGGTGTGAGCAGAGGAGGGGTACGCCAGACTCACGCCGTTACCGACATTCGCGAGATCCTATCAAATGATGCCGAACCTCGGCAACGGGTGAAATCTCCCGTGCCGAGGCGATTTTCGGTCGTGTGGCTTGTCTCAAAGACCAACGATCGTGACGTCGATCACGTTCGAGAGCTGCACCAGAGGCGGGTTGCCCGCGACCCATTGCGAGTAGAACGTCAGGCCGACCAGGCCGGGTAGGTTCGGGATCGGAGTCGGGATCTTCTGGAGACCGCCTTCGTTGAACTCGACCGGCAAGGCGACGAGGAAGGTCGGGCCGATGTCGAGCGTGATCTTCGGGGAGATCTTCGTCGGCGTGTCGCTGTCCGAGAGCAGGATGCAGCCGTGGCAGCCTTTCTGTCCGGAGACGATCAGGTCGATGCTGCCGCCGATGCTCGGAGTGCCCTCGAAGTAGTAGAGCGGGTCGCAATCACTCGAGTTGTCGGAGATCGTACCCGAGTACTCGGCGTCCTGACCGCCGGCCTGGAAGTGGGCCGCGGCGTTGACCGTTCGGTCACCGGGCGGATTCATGGACAGGCTCTTGGTGAAGAAGCTCGCGTCGACGCCAGTCAGATCACCGGTCAGGCCGAACACGAAGGTCACCGGGCCGAATACCAGGTGGTTGGTGTTCACGCCGAAGCTCGCCGCGTTCGCGTTGGCGATCGCGCCGTGCACGCCGTTGCCGTTGTCCATCTCGACCGAGAAGGCGCCCATGCCACCGGCGGCCTTGAGACCGTTGCTTCCATCGAGGAGGTCGGCGTCGAAGCTCGCCGTATAGCCGGGAGTCCCTGCGCCCGCGGCGCTCTGTCCGATCAACGCCAGGCCGGTGACCTGCCGCGGCGCATTGAAGTGGATCTGCGTGATGACGGGATTGGGACCGCCGTCGTCGGGGGAGGTGTTGGTGACGACCAACGTCAAGGTCATCGCGGCGGTGTCGAGCGTGAAGTCCATTTGAGCGGAGCCGAGCGTCACACCATCGCAGAGCGTGCCGGGGCTCGAGCCGTTGCAGCCGAAAGAGCCCGGACCACCGAGGTGGAGACTTTCACTCGTCGTGTCCGCAAACGTCGGAGCGGAGAGGGCCAGGACGGCCGCTAGGAGAGAGGGCTTCATGGTGTTTGTCTTTCGGAGGGAGTGAAGCGGGGCGACTCGGGAAAGTGCCCGCGAGGCGCGTTCGCCCGAGGGAGAAGGTGGGCGGAGGGGAGGTACACTCAGCGGTTAGCAAACGGCGGGACCAATCGAGCGATGCCGTGCGAAAAGCTCGCAAGACCCTCTTGAAACGGGACGATTGGCGATGAAGACGGACGGCCGATCGACACGCGGGTGCTGTCTCGAATCGAGAGAGCACTCGCTCTCGTCTTGAAATGAACCGACCGAGGGCTGGGCGAGTGGTCGTGCATTCCGTATGACGACGGAGGGTGTTTCCTCTCTCGACGTTCGGAGTGACTGCGATGTTCCCACGGGTGAGTTGGCTGATTCTCTTCGCCTCGCTGGCGCCGGTCCAAGATGCAGAGCGTCATGTCGGGCCGGGCGTGCCCGCGGCTACGGCTGAACAGCGCGCGCTCGTCTTGAAGATTCACGGTGCCTTCGACGTCGAAAGAGCGTTCGAGACGATCCGCTTCACCGACGGCTACTACCGTGCGCCCGCGAACGAGGGCTTCGACGCGGTGATCGATCACGTCGCCGCCGGGTTACGGCAGGCCGGGTTTCGCGAAGACGGCGAGCGCTTCCAGCTCGAGATCCTGGAGACACCGCGCAATCAGCCGGCCTGGACGCCGATTCGAGCTCGGCTGGAGATGACGCAGCCGGGCGGCGAGCCGGTCGTGCTGCATGCCTTCGACGAGCCCTCGGATCCCGACCGCACCATGCTCCCGATCAATGCCCCCACCGGTGAGGCGGGCGGGCGCGTGGTATTGGAGCTCGACGACGTCGAGAAGGGGACCATCCTCGTGACCGAGGAGTCGCTCTCGCGCGTAGCCGCTCGAGCGCGGTCCAAGGGAGCCATCGCCGTGATCGGAGCCGGAGTGCGCGGATTCAACGTGGACCCGACCGGACAGGATCGACACCTCGACGCGATCCCGTTTACGAGCGTCTTTCGTCAGATCGATTTGCCAGTGGCGGTAGTCTCTCAGCGAACCCACGACCGCATCGCCGCGGCGGTGAAGGCGGATGCGAAGACGACGCTCCGGCTGGCGTGCGAAACGCGCTTCGAGAAGAAGCCGCTCCGGACGATCGTGGCGCGGATCCTCGGAGCGTCGGAGCCCGAGCGTGCGATCGCCATCGCCAGTCACGTGCAAGAGCCCGGAGCCTGCGACAACGCCTCGGGTGTCGGTGGAACGCTCGAAGCCGCTCGCTGCCTCGCCGAGCTGATCCAGGCCGGCGAGCTCGAGCCTCCAAAGAGGACGATCGTCTTCATCATCGGCGACGAGATGACGCAGAGTCGCATCTGGCTCGACCACACCCGGCGAGCGGTCCTCGCCGCGATCTCCGTCGACATGGTCGGAGAGTCGAAGGAGAAGACGGGCGCGATCGCGCTCTTGGAGCGAACGCCGGATCCCGGTGCCGCTTGGGTATTGGCTCCCGATGCGCATACGCCATGGGGGGCGTCCCCGGTAGATGAAGACGACCTGCGTCCGAACGGGCTCGCCGTGATCGCGCGCTCCGCGCTGGCGGACGTGCGCGATCGGGAGCCGACATGGACGACACGCGAGCATCCGTGGGAAGGCGGCAGCGACCACGACATCTTCCTGCGGAAGGGCATCCCGGCGGTGCTGTTCTGGCACTTCACCGACTTCACGTATCACACGAGCCTCGATCGATTGGAGATGATCGACCCGACCGAGGTGCGGCGCACGATGGTCGCCGTCGCGCTCACCGCCTGGCGTATCGCGTCACCCGATGAGGCGTCGCTCGTGCGCTACCGGAAAGCCGTCGAGATGGAGCAAGCATTGAGACTCCGAGCCGCCAACGAGGCTGAGAGCCCCTCCGCCATCCGAGCCTGGAAGAAGTGGGGCGACGGCGCGATCACCTGGCTGGAGAAAGTCCTCGACTGATCTGAAACCAGAGCCCGCACGGGTCCCTGACATGGAGCCGCTGCCGTTGGAATGGCGAGGTTCACGGCGAGGATCTCTTCCGTCTGGCGATGAGTAAGGGACGAGCGGACGCGCCCGTCGGTCAGGGCGTCGGAACGTTCCCACGCCATGACCGACGGGCGCGTCCGCTCGTCCTTTACTCATCGCCAGACGGAAGAGATCCTCGCCGTGAACCTCGCCATTCCAACGGCAGCGGCTCCGTGTCAGGGAC
>JAVJTD010000472.1:0-23500 GCA_040219065.1 Planctomycetota bacterium | reverse complement strand
AGAGGGTAAGGGAGAGGTCTGGTAAGAGACCTCCCCCTCCCCGTTGTCGCGGAGGGGTCAATTCCCCTCATTTACCGGCGTGAGGGTCACTCACCGGGCGACCCCAATCGACGTTGCCCCAGGCGAGGGGTGGCGCGACGGGTGTGCCCATGTTCATCGGAGACCAGGCAGAATTCTTCCAGGGTGAGCAGCCCCAGCTTGCGAGCGAAGTATCCGACGCAGAGCTTCTTGTTATCGTTGTAGCTCTTCCGCTTGAACTTCATCGCGCGGAGCCGCATGCGGGTCCACGAGTCGAGTTTTTGGAAGAGCCAACGATTCGTCGAGAACTCGGTGCCGAAGTAGTTCGCTGTGCCTCGGATGACCCGGTTGATTTTCGCGACGACTTCCGAGTCGAGGTTATGCTTGCGGATAGTCAGCTCACGGATCTTGTCTTTGTACTTCTGCACGGACTTCTCGAGCATGCGTTTCGAGCGGGTCGACAGGTGGAACCCGAGGAAGGCATACCCCTTCCCGTAGGTCGTCACGTGTGTCTTTTCTGGGCTGAGCTTCAGCCCAAGATCCGCTTCGAGCACATGCTCGACGAGAGTCCATGCCTCCTGGGCCTCCTCCGGGGTCTGGCAGACGACGACGAAATCGTCGGCGTACCGCGCGAAGCAGTAGCCGGCAGCGTCGAGCTGCCAGTCGAGATGGTTGAGGACGATGTTCGCCAGCAAGGGGGAGATGACTCCTCCCTGCGGAGTGCCGAGCGTCGTCGGCTTGAACACGCCCTCTTCCATCACCCCAGCGGAGAGGAAGCTCTCGACAAGGCGTAAGATGGTTCCGTCTGCGACCTCGGCCGCGACTGCCTTCATGATGACCTGATGCGGAATGTTGTCGAAGAACCCTTGGATGTCGGCATCAAGGACAACCTTGAGGCCTTCCTCGTTGAGCGCGACGACCCGCTTGATCGCCATGTGGCAGTTGCGGCCCGGGATGAACCCGAAAGATGCCGCGTGAAACATCGGCTCGAAGATGGGAGCCAGAAGTCGAAAAACGACCGCTTGAGCCACCCGATCTCGAACCACCGGGATTCCAAGAGGCCGAAGCTTGGATGAGCGAGGACCTTTGGAGATATGAGCGCGTCGGAGCGGCTTGGGTCGAAAGTTTCCCGACTTCAAGTCGCGCATCAAGGCGTCGAGGTTCTCCTGAAGGTTCGCCTCGAACATCGAGATGCTGACACGATCGACCCCCGCAGCTCCCCGGTTCCGCTTGACCGCTAGGAAAGCCGCTCGCATCAGGCGAGGATCAATCCTCCCCGTCAGCGAGTGGGCCTTGATCTTCTTGGACATGGTTTACCTGAACCCGTGTTGTCACCACAGAGGTCGCGGACCGCAGGTCGTGTGAGGATGTTTCTTAGCGACGCCGAGCCGACGAGAGCCGCCGACCTCGACGCTTCCGGGTTGCCCGGCCAGAGCACGAGCGAGGCCATTTGGTGGCCGCAGCCGGAGGGCTAACTGTCCCCTTGCCCCTGAGCCATTTCCTCCGTCGTTGATCGGTTTCTCCTTTCACGGTCGGCCTAGCCGACCGCCACTCCGGGTCTGCTGTAGTCCCCTGAAGAGAGGGCCAATCAGGCACCCGTTCCTCTCAACGGCGCATCGCCTTCGTCGTTTCACCTGAGGCTTATCGACTTGGCTTACCGACCACCGGACGCCGGGGAACCTCACCGGTCACGCTTCAAGACCATTTTCCTCAGGCGAGAACACGCAGCACCCGTCCGGGTCCCTCACCGGTACCCGCGTACCCGGTGAAGGAGAAGACACCCGAAGGCATCCCCCGGCGCTTCATCTCAGGGCGGTGATTGGCGCACCCGTCAGGCCGAAGTGCCGACTCCCGAGGTCTCCCTGCCTGGCCCCTTCGTCCGAGCCCCTTTTCCGGGCCTCCCGGTGGAACCCGACTGGCTGCATACCTCCGTTGAAAAGCACGGAGTTCGAGCAGAGAGTTCCGGACGGACACGGATCCGCCCGGGTAGGTTTCAGTCACGATCTTTTCCTTTCCTGACTTCTCCGTTTGAGACTTAGTCTTGAGCGCTTGCGGCTCACGCGCCCCTCCGGGCTCGAAGCCACGCCGCTCCTGGATCTCGAGGCGATAGTGGCCGCCGGGAGCCAGCTCCTCCAACACGGCCTCGCCGGTCGGGTCGAAGGCGACCTTCGAGCGCGTCGCGTGATCGAGCCCGATCGCGAGGATTTCTCCGTAGCGAGGTGCGGCCACTCCACTCGGGGGGAGGATCCTCACCGGCGTCGACACTCCTGGAAACAGCGCCACGCGAACGTGGCGCACGCCGCCGGCCTCGTTCGGAGCGGCAGCGTTCAATCGCTTCGAGGCGAAGCCGGGTGCGGTCACCTCGATGTCGATCGGGGCAAATGGGCGATCCTCGAACACGAAGGTCCCGTCGGTCGTCCCCTTGCCCTGGCGGAGGCGGTGGTCGCCCGACATCGCGAACACCTTTGAAGAGATGATCGGATGATCATCACGGCCATCGACCACCTGCACCTCGAAGGCTGCGAGCGGCTTCGGCTCTTCTTTGATCGAAGGCAGCAGGGTGATCGTGACGTCCTCGGAGCCGGCCAAAACGTCCTCAGCCCGTCCTCGCTCGTCGTGAAGGCCGTGGGCTCTCAGCCGGTAGGTCCCGGGAAGCAGGTGGCGCAGCTCGAAGCAGCCGTCGGCGCCGCTCACCGCCGTCGGCGACTGTGGGTCGGCGTGCAGGTTCTCGAACGATCCTCGGGTGTCACGGCCCTGAAACAGCAGGTGTTCGGGATGCCGGGTCTCCTCGACATAGATCGTCGCGTGGGGAGCAGGCGTGCCATCGGGGCCCAGCACCCATCCGCGGATCCGGTACTCCGGCTGGAGCGTGACCTCGATGAGGGGTGGCTCCTCCTTCGACGCGTAGAAGACTGGGGACTCGGCAACCGCATACCCGTTGGCGACAACGGACACACGAACCGGTTGCGGCTCGTCTTCGGTCCATTCGATCCGATACATCGCCTCCCCGTCGCGGTCGGTCCAACCGTAGTCAGTACCATTGCTCAGCGGGATGACGAAGGCACCGAAGACCGGCGAGCCGCCGGGATCGAGCACGCGGATCCGGGCGTGGACGGTTTCGCGCACGACGACGTCCGGCGCCTTTGTCAGGCTCGCTTCTTCGAGAGTCACGTCCACCGAGCCTCGTAGCCGGCCGAGTCTCGTTCGGGCCGAGAGCGCGAGAGACTGGCCAGGCTCCAAGCCGATCCCCTCGATCGCGTAGTGACCGTCGGCGTCGGTCCGACCGATCGCTCTGGGCGCGCCGACGATGTCCGCCGGGACTCTGTCGATGTCCGTCGTCACCGAAGCCCCGGCCACTGGCCGTCCTGCTTCATCGACCACGCGGCCCGTGATCCGTCTCTCGGGCTGGCAGCGAATCTCGACCTCCTTCGAGTCGCCCTCGGTCAGCTCGGGTCGCACGACGCCAGGAGCGAGCGCGTCGGCCCATGCGAACACGGGCGTTTGTCCTGGAGGGAGCCCTTCGATTCGAAACCGACCCGACTCGTCCGCCTGAGTCCTTCGATAGCCCGAGCGGCCGCTTCCCGATCCCGAGTGAGCGAGGACCTCGGCGGCCGCCACGGGGGATCCGTCGGTGCGGCGGACGATCCCGGTGAGCGTCGCGTCCCGAGGTAGGAACAGATCGATCGCAATCTCTCGTCTCGAATCCGCCGAGTGAGGCGGCACCTGCTGCCAGACGAGCGGCACGCCGTCTCGCTCGACGTGTATCGTGCTGACGCGCGCCGACGAGGATCTTCGAATGGCGAGGAGGTCGGGCAGGCCATCGATACGGAAGCGACCTTCGGCGTCGGTCTGCGCCGAGAGCTCGAGCTTCATTTGCCACGACAGCTCTCCGGACCAGTGCACCGAAAGGTCCGCCGCGGGCGCTCCCTGGCGATCTCGTACGCGACCGACGAGAGCGAAGCTCGGCGCCAGCGTGTAGGTACGCTCCTCGGGAGGCTCGCCCTGGAAGAGCTGGGGCGCGAAGCCCGGAGCGCATACGCAGACATTCAAGCTCGGGGAGCGGTCGCCGAGCGGAATCTCGAACGCTCCGGTCGCGTCCGTTCGATGCTCGCTGGCTTCGTCGTCCCAGGTGCTCGAGTCCGTGATCCCGATGGTGCGTAGGCTCTGTGGGTGGACGGTCAACGTCGCTCCCGCGATGCCTTGGCCGCTCTTGTCCTCGACGCGCCCGAACAGCCGGGGCGTCTCGGACGCCAGGTCGGATGGAGGACCTCCCTTCCCGTTCTCGGCCTCTATCGATGATGAGGAGCTCTCGAGATTGGAAGCGGCCGCCTCGTTTCCCGGTCTTCGACGATCCGATCCGTACGCGAGGTCTCGGTCAGAGTTGCTCGAGTCCAGTGAATCGGTGTACCACCACAGGCTCACGGCGATCGCGAGGATCCCGAAGGCCACTGCCAAGACCTTGCTCTTCATGAGTGCTGCTCCTGTGAGACTGATGGTGCTCGTCGTCACGCTCGCCTGCACCGCATCGGTCGATGCGATCCAGCCGGCGAGGGCCAGCGTCCAACGCCCGCGGTCGCCACCCGACCTTCGATCGAGCGACTCGCGCAGCAGGATGCGGCCGCGCTTCAACCAAGAGGCGACGGTCGTCACGGGGACGTCGTGCTGCCGAGCGATCTCCTGCGGCGAGCGGTCGTGGTAGTAGCGCTCGAAGATGGCGGTCTGGTATGGCTCGCGGAGCGCGAGCACGGCCTGCGCCACACTCAGGATCAGCTCGCGCCGCTCGGCTTCGAGGCCGGGGTCCTTCGCATCCACCTCGCCACGTGCGGAGGCCTGCTCGCGGCGATGCCTCCGCGTCTGCCCTCGCCGACTCTGTCGCACGACGTTCCGAGTGATCTGGCTCAGCCAACCTCGAATCGACGCGGTGTGAGCCGGTGGGCTCTCGAGGGCACGCAGCATCGTCTGCTGCAAGACCTCCTCGGCCTCGTCCTCGTTGCGGGTCAACACACCGGCCAAGCGGCGGACGAAAGCAGCGTGCTGTGAGAGTGACTCGGCGTCCATGGTGATCCTCCTCGGGTCTTCACCGTGCACAATGCCGCCGAGCTGCGGTACGAGGCAAGAAAACCCGTGGGAACGGATACGCGAGTGGTCCGGTTGCACCGGCAGCATCGTGCCACAGAGGTTCGGATGCGAGGTCTCGGTCCTCTCCGGGGCGCTTGGATGGAGGACACCGAGACCGGCTGAAGCCGGGGGGCCGAATACGGCCCACCGAACGCCACGTGTCTGAGTTCGGGAGCCGCTTCCGTTTCGGTCGCGTGGGCTCTGACTTTTTTGACGGGCCCGGGGTGCAATTCGGGACGGTGAGACGATACGCTTCTCGAAAGCCGACCTCTCGTTCGATCACTCCATGCCAGAGCACTCCGTGAGCACGCGCCGGAAGATCGTCTTTGCTCTACTCAGCACGATTCTGTTCTGCCTGCTTCTCGAGGTGGGCTTTTGGATCGCGTATCCTCTCGCCGGCGGCGATGTCGCGGCGCTGCATGCGTATCGGGACTTCGTGGTGGATCGGAAGGTGCGCTACTACGCGCCGCATCCTTACACGCTCTACACCTTCAACCCGGCTTCGAGCGACGTGAACTCGGACGGGTTCCTGGGACCCGCGCTTCCGCCTCGCGAAAAGCCCGAGGGGACGCTGCGGATCGCGTGCTTGGGAGGCTCCACCACGGCGAGCGGGAATGAAGCGAGCTTCAAAGGCTCGTATCCCTTCTTTCTGGAGCAGGAGCTCGAGGAGTCGCTCGGGCGAGAGGTCGAGGTCCTGAACTTCGGAGTGAACGCCTGGACGACCGCCGAGACGGTCGTCAACTACGTCCTCAACGTCCAAGACTACTCGCCGGATCTCGTCCTGATCCATCACGCCGTCAACGATGCCGGACCGCGGTTCTATCCGGACTATCGCTCCGACTACTCGCACTATCGCAAGTCGTGGGAGCTTCCGCAGAAGCACTGGCTCGACCGCCTGCTGACCGCCTCGAGCGACCTCTGGGCCTGGGCGCGCTCTCGAAAGCACTTCCAGACGATCGACGTCGCTTACGCCGTGAATCGCCCATTCCGTGCAGGAACGAGCCAGATCCGAGACGGGCGCTTTCCCGAGGGAAGCGAGCTCGGCTTCGTGCGCAACATTCGGACGATCGTCGAGCTGACGAGGATCGCCGGCGGTGAGACCGTATTGGTCACGATGCCCTGCGACGAGCGCGGGGCGGCGCCGGATGAAGCCGTGACGCTCGGCGTTCGGGAGAACAACGCCCTGCTGAGGCGCCTGGCGAGTGAGGAAGGCCTGCTGCTCATCGATCTGGAGCAGAGCATGCCCGTGACCGACGAGCGCGTCTCGCGCAATTACATCGACCGCGTGCACTTCGAGCCGGACGGCAACGCGATGAAAGCCGAGCAGATCGCATCGGCATTGCTGGCGCATTGGCGGTGAGCTCTGGCGGCCGGACCGGCCGAGATTACGGAAGAAGCCGGCGGTCCGATCGCACCCGGCGGCATCGGGCCACGGAGTTTCGGATCTCAGGGCTGAGTCCTCTCCGAGGCGCTGGGATGGAGAACACCAAGACCGGCTGAAGCCGGCGGTCCGAACGACGTGAGGTCTGGGTCCTCTCCGAGGCGCTTGGAAGGAGGACACCGAGATCGGCTGAAGCCGGGGAACCAACCCGACTGAAGTCGGGGGATACAGGGATTCCCGCTGAGCTAGTCTCAGATTAGCGGCGCCCCCGGCTGAAGCCGGGGCGCCGAATGCGGCGTCCCCGTGACTTCCGATCAGCCGGTCACTTCGGGCGTGGGCCGTGCTCGAAGCTCCAGCGATAGACCGTATCGCCGAGCTCGGCACGCACTGCGTCGAGCGGGTCGTTCCACATCCAAGTCGATGACAGCTCGGCCTCTTCGGGCTTTGCGCCTTGTGCCGGCCGGACGTCGCGGTCCTGCGAGAAGGCTCCTCGCATTGCAGTCTCCATCGGCTTCCCATCCCGGCGCCCGTCGAAGTAGTGACGCGCGACATCGGACAGCTCCTTGGAGTCGAACGGGAGGACGGCGACGAAGAAGGCGTCTCGAGAAGTGCGGTCGTACTCGCTCTCCAACCCGCCGAGAGGGATCTCGCCGGGGCCCTTCGGGAGCGGGTTCTGTCCTGTCGACCGGGGAAAGCTGGTGTAGATCTTGCCGCTGGACCCACGATTGAAGATGTAAACCCAGACCGGTCGGGTGGCGTCGAGTCGCAGGGAGAGGAACGATCCGTGTTCGATCGTCGCGAGGGCGGGATCGTCTGGGCCGAAGAGATCGCCAGAAAGCAGTCGCAGCTTGGCGACCTGATCGGACCATCTTCCATCTTCGATGAGCTTTCGTAGGTCGGATGGTTGCTGCTCAGGTGGGATCACCTTGAATTCCACGTCCTTCGCCAGCGGTGTCGGCAGCCCCAACCCGTAGCCGAGCCCAAGTGCCGTGACGAGCACCAGCCCGGACACCAGGAGCCGAACATGTCGCCGCAGACCTAGCCGGAGCCGGGTGAGCCAGCTCGCCGGTACGGCGCGAACCGGTCGATGCGCGCGGAATCGCTTCAGGTCGTCGACGAGCTCGAGCGGTGACGTGTATCGACTGGCCGGATTCGGGTCGAGTGCTTTCGCGAGGATCGCCTGGAGCTGACTCGGAAGGTCCGGGCGGTGGCCCGAGGCCGGCTCGATCCAGCCGTCGCTGCCGCGTCGGAGGATCTCGTCCGAGCGGCCCTTACCATAGGGGCGCTCCAGGGTGACCAGCTCGTAGAGGATCACGCCGAGCGCCCAAAGGTCTTCACGCTCGGGATGTTGCCTTGTCTTGGCGCGAAGCTCCTCAGGCGGCAGATAATCCGCGGTCCCGATGAACGACTCCGAGGCAGCATCCTGCCCGCGAAGGGCCAGACCGAAGTCGATCAGCTTGACGCGCCCTCTCGAGTCGAGGAGCACGTTGGAAGGCTTCAGGTCTCGATGGTAGACCCCGATTGCATGGAGCGCTTGGACGGCCTCCCCGATCTGGATGGCGATCTCGACGGCGCGGCGATCTCCGCGCCTCTCTCCGAGCGAGGCAGTCCGGGAGCGGTTGTCGGGAGCACGCTCGCGCTGGATGGCGCTGCTCAGGGTCTCCCCTTCGATCAGCTCCATGGCGAGATAGACCCGTCCCGCATCCTCCCCGATCGAGTAGACCGTCGCGATCCCCGGATGGCGCAAGGCGGCCAGCCCTCGACCCTCGCGCCGGAGAGCTTGGTCGGCTTGCCCGACTGCGATTCTGTCCCCGTGGAGCAGCTTCAACGCGACTCGCCGATCGAGGGAGCGTTGATGGGCGAGCCAGACCGAACCGAAGCCGCCGTGTCCGATTGGCGTGATCAGCTCGAAGTCGCCGGCAATGACCGAACCGGAAAGGATCGTGTCGGCAGCGGGCAATCGCGGAACGATCTCCTCGATGAGCTCCCGCAATGGCTCATGGAGGTCTGCCGGCGCGTGGTCGCGGATCCACGCCCTCGAATCGATCCCGGGATCCTCGTCATGCGCCAGCATCCATTCGGCGAGTAGCTCTTCGAGTGGGTCGTTCAGTGTGTCTCGCTCGCGGTCAGCCATGGAGTCCTCCTCGTCCAGGAGAGCCGCACTTCGTGGGTCGTTGCACGGAGATTCTCGAAGCACTTTTCGCGAGGCCTCGGACTGTCGTTCGTCGTCGCGCTTGGCGGAGGACGAGCGGGAGAGCATCGTAGCGGAATCCCCTGATCTAAGGAGCCGACCCGGGCGTGCCCGGGTCGGCCATTGTCTCAGTGGATCTCGTCTTCGATCACGTTGCCGAACCGCCACTCGAAGGGGCCGGCGAAGAGCGCTTGAACGAAGATCTTTCGCCCCTGGAGCAGAGGGGAGCTCGGGACGGGGACCGTCAGGTGGACCTCACCACCGGTCGGCAGGGCGAGGGTGGGGAGCCGAACGAGACCGAGGAGATCGAGTCCGATAGAGCCCTCGATGCCCGGCACGGTGAGCCGAGCGCCGCGATTGGCGGATACCCAGGTCGTCACCCGGTCATGTCCGCCGGTGCCGCGCGATGAGTGAATGATGGTAACCGCCTGACCACGTCGCGCATTGTCCGGAGCTCGGCTCTGGACGTGATGATTGGTCGTGACGCGACTGGTGACGATGTCGAGGTCGCCATCGTGGTCGGTGTCGAGCAGGACGATGTCGCCGGAGAAGATCGGGAGGTCATCCACCTCCTGCGCGGTGACGTCGACGTAGCGGGCCCCGATCTGCGGTGCATACACGGCCAATCTCTGCTCGCCGCCTGGAAGCTGCCGGACCAATGCCAATTCGTGGCGTCCGTCCCCGGTCAGATCCCCGGCTGCGATCGCTTGGATGACGTTCGACTCGGTCGGCATGGTCTGCGCCGTGACATCGACGAAGCCGCCCGGATCCTGACGCCACTGGAGCACGCCGGAGCCGGATCCGATCAAGAGGTCGAGGTCGAGATCGCCGTCGGTGTCGACGAAGGTCGCGTCGAACGTCTGGGCACTGGTCACCGGGAGGAGCTGGCTGAAGTCGGTGAAGATACCGGTACCATCGTTCAGGTAGAGGCGAGCGGTCGTCGGCCCGAACTGATCGATGATCGAGGTGAAGAACAGGTCGGGGCTGCCGTCGGCGTTGACGTCCTGGACGGTCACCGACTGACTCCAGGCCTGATCGAAGGGCAAGACGCCCGGCGAAGAGAAATTGCCCAGACCGTCTCCGAGGCGGAGCTGGTTCTGAGACGAGGTCGGTGCGCCGTTGCCCATGAGCGCGCAGATCAGATCGAGGTTGCCATCGGCATTCAGATCGACGAGTCGCATGTCCTCGGGATGCCAGGGCAGCGGCGGCAGGGAGACCGATTGGTCCCACTGGAACTGGCCGTTGCCCTGATTGCGGTACAAGCGAAGGGGACCGGAGTACAGGGCGAAGACGATGTCGATGTCCGAGTCGCCGTCGACGTCGCCGGGAGACGCGGCGAGCACGCTCACGAGGTCGAGCCCAGGCAATCTGGCCTGGGTGCGGTCGAAGAAGGTCCCGGACCCGTCGCTCTCGAGGAGCACATCGCCGAGCGCGCCGTGGGCCGCCAAGACGTCCGGGTTACCGTCGCCGTCGAAGTCGGAATGCCGCAGCGTGAACGCGTGATTGGACCGCCGTGATATGGCGGTTCGGCTGGCGTCGAGAAAGCTCTGGCCACTCTGGGACAGGTACAGCTTGAGCTGCCCGCCGCGCGGTGGCTCGCCGGCCTGGACGATCAGATCCTCATAGCCGTCATTGTCGACGTCGGCGCAGACCGTGCCCGTCCCGCGCTTGATGTCCCTCGGCCGTCCGGCGGTGTCCTCGGTGAAGAAGCCCAGGCCATCGTTTCGAAAGACGTGCAACGTCTCGAGGCTGGTGAGGAGCGCATCGAGGTCGCCGTCCTGCTCGAGGTCGACCAACACCGGGTACCCGCTGTTCAAGTTGTTTGGAAGCTGAGTCGCGGTCACGTCGGTGAAGACGCCCGTGCCGTCGTTGAGCAGGAGCAGCGCACCGACGGTCTGGAAGCTCGGGTTGCCGTAGCGGGGGATGAGCAGATCCGGGTCGCCGTCGGCATCGATGTCACCGGCCGCGACGCCCAGGCTGCTCGTCTGCAAGCTGGGGATTCCGGACTGCTGCGCCGGACGCTCGGTGAAGACGCCCAGCCCTTGTCCGACGAAGAACAAGAGGTCGCCGATGCCGGGGATCAAGAGGTCGGGAATACCGTCGCCGGTGAGGTCCTCGGCCACGACGTCCCAAGGGCTCAAGGTGGGGCGGTTGCGGTTGTGGGTGTCGAGGGGCGGCCCTGACACGAAGTTGCCGGTACCGTCGTTGAGCAGGAGGTCGCTCGTGTGGACACCGACTGTGAAGAGATCGAGGTCGCCGTCCGCATCGGCATCGAAGATCGCGACGGCCTTGGCAGGCTTCGACTGGACGGTCGCCGGCATCACGTTGGCCGCGACCTCGGTGAAGTGCGCGGTGCCGTCATTGAGGTAGATGCGATGCCGGGTGCCGACGGTCACGAGGTCGAGGTCGCCGTCGCCATCGATGTCGGCCACCCGGGCGTGATCGGTGAACTCGAAGAAGGTCGGCAGGTGAGTCGAGGTCACGTCCTGGAACGATCCGTCGCCGCGGTTGAGCAGGAGCTCGTCACGACCGTCATCGATCAAGGCGCGCGGTGCGTCACCGCGGAAGACATCGAGCCAGCCGTCGCCATCGAAGTCGGCGAGGACGATCGTCCGAGACTCTTCGAGCCCGACGGGCAGGACGTCCTTGAAGACCTCGTCGAACTGCTGCGCGCAGAGCCCGCCGCTCAGAAGCAAGAGAACCGAAAACGCTCGCATGGGAATCTCCCGGAGGTGCCTGGTGAGCTTGCGGGCATGACCAGCACGGTGTCTCGGGTGAGCGCCTCGCATTCTCGATGAGGATGGGGATTCTGGCAAGGGGCCTACCTGGGAGGGGCCCTTTCGACGGTGCCGCTGAAACCGGAGCCCGCGCGACCGAGACGGGAAGGGGTCATCGAGCTGGAAGCCGCTCCCTCGACAAGTCCAGCGATCGAGCTGAGAGGTGCCGAGCAAGGGGGCTAGTCGCGAAGCTTGTCAGAGGGCGTCTTGCCTGGTTCGCCAGGCACCGCGGTGATTCACAGGCCTGGGAATCGCGGCCACGCGGTTTCGTCGACGCGACATCTCGCGGCGGATGCGGGACGCCTGGTCGGGCACCCGGTCTTCCGGTGGGCCGCCCTCGAGGAGCTTCGGGGTCATCGCCCAGCGGCGCACACGGCGCGAAGCGAGGCACGATCATTGCGCTGCGTCTTCGGGCCCGGCTCGACCCGATGACTGGAGTACTGCCATGATCACGCGCTGCCTCTTCCTCGCCTCACTCATCTTCGTGCTGGCGCCGGATTCTCCTGCGCAGCTCGAGGATTGGGTCCGGCATGACGACCAGAACATACGGACTTTCCATGTCGACGACTCGATCTTCTTCTACCGCGGAGGCCTGGTCCTGCAGGCCTACTCGCCGATCTCCCACCAATGGAGCCAGATGCTCACGGGTGGTGGCTTCGTCACCCACGATCTGCATCGCGACCACGTGCTGGTCCAGGAAGGGCAAACCTTCTACGCCTTCGCGAGCCGTGCCGGAACCGGATGGCAGACCTTACTGACGACGGCGGGAGCCTCCGTCGCGACTGACCGGACCAGCCTGGCGAGCGTCGTGATCGATGGGAACACCGCGCACGTGTTCGGCGCCTGGACCGGACAGTGGAGCAGCCACACCTTTGCGGGGCCACCATCGGTTGCCATCGACGGAGAGGTCACGGTCGTCGGGGACGCGTCGGAGACATTCGCGATCGCGGCGCACTTCGGGACTTGGGAGCCCGCTCCCTCGGGATCGTTTGCGGGCCAGGCGGCTCATGGCCGGGTCGGCATCGTCCTGTCTCCTGGCAACGTCCATCTCTTCAGCGCATCGACCAACACCTGGACCACCTTGCCCGTCGGTGGGCCCATCTCGGTCCATGCTCGAGACCTCGCCGGCTACGTCGCCATCCGGGAGGGCGCGACGTGGCATTTCTTCAGCGGCCACAATGGAGCGCTGACGTCGGTTTCGCCGTCGGCTACGAACGGCTTCGTCACGAAGCGGGAGGTCGCCGTCCTGAGGGAGAGCGCTTCGCGCGTCCATCTCTACTCCGCGCCCCAGGGGACGATCCGCACACTCGACTCTCCCGCCGGCTTCCCGACCGTGGTGGCAGGCGACTTCGTCGCGCTGGTCGAGGACGGGACCGGCACTGCCCAGGCCTTCAGTGCGGCACGCGGCGAGCTCTCGGCGCTGCTCACTGGAGGACATGACTTCCAAGTCGACGACGGTAGCCTGATCGTCGCGACACCCGTCGGGGGGCCGGAGCCTTCCTTCGTCTACTCGGCAGTGCGCAACGAGTGGGTGCCAGCTCCCGCGATCGCGAATCCGATCGTCCACCAACTCACCTCGAGCGTCGTGCTCGAAGATCCGGCGGGTGGGTTGTACGGACTCTCGGCCCATGAAGATGCCTGGACGTTCGTGGATGCGCCGCCCAGCGACGCGACTTGGGCGGCCGGTGCTTGCTTCGTGGCCCGGAGTGGCACGCGCCTCGACGTCTTCAGCGTACGAGCCAACACTTGGAAGCAGTTGATCACGCTGCTGCCGGTCACCGACGTGCACATCGCCGGCGGTGTCGTCCTCGCCATCGAGGGCACCGACCTCTACGGATTCAGCCAGCGCCTCGGCCGTTGGAGCCAACATCCCAAGAGAAGCTCGGTGGGTAGCCTGGGTGTGTCCGCCGGTGTGGCCTTCGTGCACGACTTCGCCAACGTGCACGTCTACAGCGGGTATGGACAGGTCTCGAGCGTGGCCGACTATCCTGAGGGTCCGCACCTTTGGACGCGCGGCGGTCCGGGTCGTATTCAGGTCAGTGCTGAGCCATCGGCGTGGATCTTCTTACTACTCGGAACGAGGAGGATCGAAGCGTCGAATCCGTACGGTACGCTGCGCATCGATCCGCAGTCCTTCGTGATGCCGCTCGTGAATCTCGGGAACGCCCCCGAATCGGGTATCGTCGACGTCTCGCTTCGCGCCCCGAGCAATCCCCTGCTCACGGGCCGAACTTTCCTCGCGCAAGTGCTCGTCTTCCCGTCGTACCTGACCGATGCGGATCAGGTGACGTTCTTCTGAGGCATTCCTCGGAGGGCCCCGAGGCGGCGTCTTGGCTCGTGCCGCCTCGGGCATCGGTCAGGGGGGATCATTCAGGTCCAGAGCCAGACTCGGCGACGCAACAGGAGTCGGCCTGGGTGCTCCCGAGCGGCACGTGCGGCCGGTCGAGCCCGACCGGCCGCACATCACCTTCCCGAAGCCGATAGAACTTGCCGGGCTCGAGCTCTGTGAAGGTCTGCTCGGAGTCCGTGCCGGGCCAGCGGACGGTGACCGACTCGATCAAGGTCGCATCGCCCAGTCCGACCTCGAGGCGCAAGCTGTTGCAGCCGAAGCTGCCGCCCGTGCCGACGACGCGATGCAGGCTACGAGGGCCGCTCGGCGTCGTCAGCCGCAGGCGCACGCGCGCGCCGATCGCGGAGCGGTTGCTCTTCGACCCTTCGAGCTCCAAGGTCACCCAGCGATTGCCGTGGCCGGGATTCTCGAAGAGCGCATTGCGGAAGCCGTCGGCGGTGTAGGCGCCTCCGAGCTCGGCATAGATGTCCTGATCGCCATCGTGATCCAAGTCGGCGAAGGAGATACCGTGGCCCTTTTGGAGGTGACCGAAGCCGCCCGAGGTCGTCACGTCGACGAAGCGCCGGCCTCCGTCGTTGCGCAGCATCCGGTTGGGCACGAGGGCCCGGAAGTCCGGGCTGCCGGTGCCGAGGTAGAAGTCGAGCCAGCCGTCATTGTCCAGGTCACCGAAGTTGCAGCCCATCGTCAGGAAGGCGTCGGTCAACCCGAGCTCTGGCGCGACATCGGTGAACGTGCCGTCGCGATTGTTCCGGTAGAGGCAAGGCAGCCCGAGTGAAGCATCTTGCGTCACCTTGTCGTGAGGGATGCCGAGGTACTCGGCCGCGACGATCGCGGGGCCAGCGCGATAGCCGGAGACGAACAGGTCCTGCCAGCCGTCGTTGTCGTAGTCGAAGAAGAAGCACGGGAAGCTGCACTGGGGACCGGCGACACCGGCCGCCTGCGTGATGTCTTCGAAGCGGGTGATGCCGTTCTCATTCGTGCCGACGTTGCGGAAGAGGTGGTTGGGCTCGTCCTTCTGAACACTGGTCACGTAGAGATCGATCCGGCCGTCGTTGTCGATGTCCCCGAAGACGCAGCCCTTGATGAAGGCGTAGCACTGCACGCCGGCTTTCGCGGCGATGTCCTGGAAGGTACCGTCGCCTTCATTGCGATACAGCTCGGAGGGATGGTGAAACCGGCCCGCCGACTCGTTGCCGATGAAGAGGTCGAGGTCGCCGTCGCCATCGATGTCACCCCAGGCGGCCGTCTGAGTCGGATGCAAGGAGAGCAATCCCGCCTCTTCGGTGACGTCGTCGAAGGTGCCGTCTCCGCGATTGCGCAGGAGCGAGTTCGGCTGGTAGCCGCTCTCACGCGAGAACCACCCGCCACGCAGGACCAGGACATCGACGTCCCCATCATTGTCGTAGTCGGCCGTGACGAAGTTGAGACCACCGTGGAGACCTTGCAGGCCCGCTTCGATCGAGCGATCCTCGAAGTAACCTCGGCCATCGTTCTGGAGATACCGAATCGGGTCGTCGACACCCATGCCCGTGGCGAGGACGTCGAGGAAGCCGTCGCCGTTGAAGTCCTCGAGCGTGCTGCCACCCGCGTTGGACTCGACCGCGAGGCCGAGCGGTCCGGCCACGTCCGGGAAGCGCCCGATGTCCTCGGCAGATTCGAAGCGATCGGCAGGGATCAGTGCGGCGGGGGGAACGCTGGCCGGATGCTCTCCGATCGTCATGTACGCGACGTTGAGCAGCCATCGCGAGACGAGGTCGGTCGGATCCTCTTGGAGCATCTTCTCGTAAAGGGCGATCGCCCGGCGAGAGCCCGTCTGGTTCCGGTGCACGCCGCCGCCGCGGATCGGTAGGAGGCACGAGTCGGGGCCGTGCATCGAGATGCAGTTGTCCTCTTCCCCGGCCCTCAGCCAGGCCAAGGCGAGGAGGTCTTCGATCTGCCGGCGCAGATCGTCACGCACCGAGGTCTTGGTGTCCCCGACCTGCTCGAGAATGTCCTCGAGCTGCGTGATGGACTCCCGAGTGCGACCCGCCAAGAGGAGCTGTTGAGCGAGCTGGAGCTGGAGCTGGCGAGGTTTCTTGGAGCGCCCATCTTCGAAGCGCTGGAGCAATCGCTCGGCAGCGACATCGTTCCGGTACGGGCTGGCGAGCATGGCTTCCGAGGCGGCGAGCTCGGCTAGCCGCTTCACCATCCGCAGCGTGCCGGGCGTCCTCGGATGGGTCGGCTGGCGGTCGGACTCGCCCTGGGAGTCGGTCTGGGAAGAGCGATGTTCAGAGGGATTGGAGTCGGAGGTCAGGAGCGAAGCGCCCCATCCGATCAGGGTGAGGGCGGCGAGAGTGAAGAGGAGGAGCAGCAGAGTGCGCTGTCGAAGGAGCGAGCGGAGTGGCATGGGGAAGGCCTTTGTGACACGACCAGCGTGCCGGCTGGGGGACCCGGCAGTAGGCATCTCGCGTGCCACGATGGAGCAGATCACGAATCGCCAATGTTGACGGGGGTATTCGTGAACAAGGGCCTTGGAAGGACGCCCTTCGATTCGGAGGATCTACGTGCCGACTGTGGGATCGGAACGACTGGACGGGGGGAGTGACCCTGCGTTCGTCGTCTTCTACCGTCCCGGCAGCGTGATCTCGAGCAGCTCGGTACCCGGTATCAAGTGCAGCTCGAAGCCCTCACCGGGAGGAAGCGTCAACGCCGAGCCGGCTGGGAGTGACTCTCCCCGAAAGTCGACCCCTCCTTCGAGCACGAACCCGAACCACAGCTCGCCTTTGGGTGACACCTCGAGAGCAGTCGCTTCATTCGCTCGTCGGACGCTCCCGCCGGCAAGAGCACCGGTGGCCGCGGCCAGCCCGAGGTCCCGGCTCGCGATGTTGTCGGTCGACCAAGTGGCCGACGCGGCCTCATGGAAGAGGAAGCGCTGCCCGGAGAAGTCGCGCTCGGGACGGTGAGCGCCGGTCGGGAGCTCGAGCTCGGGGTCTGCGTGGGTGGGATGCTCGGCAGGACACGAGATCTCGATCACCTCGAGGCCGGGTGAGCACTCGAGGACTCGATGCCGGATACGCGGCGGCTGAAGCACGCAGTCGCCGGCCTGCATCACGAAGGGAGGACCTTGGTCCTCGTACACGACCTTCACCCAGCCTCGGTAGCAGTAGATCATCTGGAACCGGACCTCATGGAAGTGCACCCAGTCGGGAACGGGACCGCCTTCCTCGATCCGAATGTGGGAAGCGATGAACCGCCCTCCCTGTCGCCCCGGAATGAGGTCGCGGTACTGCATGCCCGCTCGCCCTCTTTTGAAGCTCCCTTCATTGCGAACGACGACGAGCTCGGGCGCCGGCTCGGGGATCTCGAGTGCCGAACGGGCAGGCACGAGCTCGACGCGCGTGCCGTTCGGCGCGACCAAAGAGTCGGCTCGGTCGGACGTGATGCGAATCGTGCCAGGGTCACCGTCACCCGGCTCGAGGCGCATGCGCAGCCCAGCGGCGCTGAGCACGGCGACTCGCGGAGCATCGGCGGGAAAGATGGTCTCGACCTGAAACCCGAGCTCTTGGAAGAAGGCGAGCGCCTGCGCCAGGTCGGAACAAGGCAGGATCACTTCGGCGGTGTGGATCATGGGTGGGAGTATAAACGCAGAGGCCGCCAACCAAGTGCGTACGCCCTGGGCTGACTTGAATCCACTGGGAACGCGGGCGTCTCGCCCGCATGGGGCAGCATTCGGACCGCCGGCTTCAGCCGGTCTCCGTGTCCTCTCTCCAAGCGTCTCGAAGAGGGGTGGGTATACAGTGATGATGTTTTCATCACGCGCCCTGAAGGGGCGGTGGCGGCTGGGCGCGTCGACCGGGACGATGAGCGAAGATCGGCGCCACCGCCCTTTCAGGGCGGGGGAAGGCGTTGTATACGGGCCCGAAACCCAGGCCTTCGGCCTGGGCTACAAGCTGTCGGGCCTTCGGCCCTAGGGACCCAGGCCTTCCAGATGGCCAAGCTCCAGGGCCGCCTAGCGGCCGATCGTTTCACCACCTGTATGCTCCGGCGTCGCACCGGTGGCGGGCCCGACTTGAAGCCAGATCCCGCACGACTGAGAGCCGCGGGAAACCTGAGAGTTGAGAGTCGGACGTTGAGCCGTTGAACGTTCTGCAAAGCCAGGCTCGCCGAGTGGCAGTACCGCGAGAACTTCGGAGTCGAGAGTTGGGCGTTGAGCCGTTGGACGTTCGAGAAGGCCCAAGCTCGCTCGGGGAGAGCTCTCATGGACAGACTCGGACTCTGGCTCGCTCGGCTTGGACACTCCAATGCACCGAGCATTGCATGCAGGTTGTCTCCCCGGCTTCAGCCGGGAGGCAGTGTGCTCACACGCCCAACGCATCGAGGACGGCTTTCACGCCGTCCTCGATCGGCTCCGTGCCGTCGACGACGACGTCGGCATGGTTGCGGGACGGAATCACGAACTCGTCGCACATCGGTCGGACGGACCGCTCATACTGCCAGACCACGCTCTCCTGCGTCCGGCCGCGCTCGGCCACGTCGCGGGCGATCCTTCGCTCCAGGCAAGTCTCATGCTCGGCGTGGACGTAGATCCGGAGATCGCAAGCGGTGCGGAGCGGATCCACGTGGAGGACGTGGATCCCGTCGATGAACACGTAGGGCGCCGGATCGACTCGCCGCGTCGGCTCCAGCCGCGCATGCGTCACGAAGTCGTAACTCGGGACATCGATTGCCCCACCTTCCCGGATCGTCGCGACGTGCTGGACGATCAGCTCGTACTCGATCGAGTCGGGATGGTCGTAGTTGACCAGTGCCCTCGCCTCGAGCTCGAGGTGGGCGTGGTCGCGGTAGTAGTCGTCACATCGGATCACGCTCGCGTCGAGATGCTGGCGCAACGCTCTGGCGAGGAAGGTCTTGCCCGAGGCCGACGGCCCCGCGATGCCGATCAAGTGCGGTCGAATCTCCATGATGGCGCAATTGAGCGGGATTCCGCTCCAGGATTCAAGGCCAGCCTGCCCTGAAACCACCGGGAGCGCCGCATTCGGACCGCCGGCTTCAGCCGGTCTCCGTGTCCTCCATCCAAGCGCTTCAGAGAGGACCGGAACGTGAACGGGCTTCGCCCAACTGGAGGGTGAGAGCCGCGAGCGCAGCGACCGGTCCAGGCTCGGTCCGGGGAGGGTCCCTGCCGGTAGAGTCTCGGGGAGGCTCCTACCGCTTCACTGCCAACCCAAAGAACTGCGAAGCGTAGCGAGCCTTCTCGAGAGGAGTTTCGCTACGCACGAAGGTTCTTGGCGGACGGACTCGATCTTCGCCCGGGCGGTTCCCGGCAACGACCCTCCACGGGCTCGGCAAGGACCGATCGCCCCGCTCAGGGCTCTCACCCCAGTGGCGAGCGGGCCCAAGCTCGCTCCTGCAAGATCTCGCCGACAGACTTCGTCATGGGCTCGCTCGACTTGGGCACTCCAAGGAATGATCCGCCGATCCCTCGCCCAGCGGGCGAACGATCCGGCCGCGACCGGCAACCAAGAACACTGTCACAGGGATGAACAGACCGTCGAGCCCGGCCCACGGGCCCACTCGTCACCTCGATGGAGAATCCGGAGGCGATAGGGAACCCATTCAGGATCGGGCTCGTCACGAGATTCGAGGTTCCAGCGATTTCATTGGCCACTGGCGACCGGCACCTCGAGCCGAAGGTGGCCTCGGGAATCGCGAGAATCCGCCAGTCCGAGAAGATTTCACCGACAATTCTCCGAAGATTCATTCGGCCCGACTCGGTCGCGCGGCGCCCGCCGTCGCATCGAGTTCCGGTGCTCTGGATCGTGGTCGGCGAGGCGGCATCCCGTGTGCGTCTCGGGCGAGCGCGGCGCTCCTGAGAGGAGCAGCACTCGGAAGCCGGGCTTTCCAAAGAACATTCAGCCGACCCGACACTCCCCGACCGGGTTGCCCTGAGAACCGAGGTGACATGCCATGACCGCTCGCCCTTACCTCATCGGCATCGCCGGACCGACCGGTTCCGGCAAGACCCTCCTGTCCGAAGCGCTCCGCAAAGAGCTCATCGATGCGACGATCCTTCGGGCCGACGAGTACCGCCGCGGTGAGGATCTCTCGCCCGACGCCATCGACCACGAGCGGCTCTGCCGCGATCTGGCCGCCTTGGCGCGCGGCGAGGTGATCCGCCCGCCCGGAGCCTCGAGCGACGTGCACCCGCACACGTTCGTGATCGTCGAAGGACTCCATCTCTTTCATTCCGACGCGATCCGCGAGATCCTCGGCCTTCGTGTCTTCGTCCACGCCGACCACAGCGTCTGCGAGACGCGCTGGATCGCTCGCCTTGCCCGCGAGGGTGAGGCCACTCGTTACGAGAACGAGGTCAAGCCGGTCTGCGACCAGTTCGTCGCTCCCGCGATCGCCTTCGCCGACGTCGTCTTCGACGGAGCGAAGTTCCTCGAGCGCAACATCCGGCGCCTCGGCTCACTGATCAAGGAATACCGCGACAGCGGTTGGGGCCAGGCCCGCACCGAGCCGGTGCGCCGCTGACCCCGAGCCTCCGAAGCAAGCAGGACACGAAACGGGCCGCCCAACAGGCGGCCCGCTTCTTTGGTTGGCTCTCCTCACTGATCGGCGAGCTGCAGTAGCTCCTCGACCTCGTCGAGGAGCCATTCATCGGCCCGGACCACCAATGCCGGTCGGTCGGCGATTCGTAGGACGACCTCTCGTCGCGGCCTCGCCTCGTCGCTCGGCGGACGGCGAGCGATGAGGTACTTCGAGACCAGGTCGTGAGCCGCCTCGGCTGAGAGGACTTCGAGATCGAAGCGGCGGAACTGACCTTCGGGTCGGCCGATGACCTCGATCGTCTCGGTCAGGGAGATGGCGCTGCTGACGGGGGCGAGGATCTTGACGCCGTTCTCACCCTCCCAGGGCATCGCGCGAACGAATGGGCGGGTCGAGGTGAGGGACTCCGGCCCTATCAGGTCGCTCGCCTGAAGAGCGCCAGCCGGGACCGCTACCAAGATGATCTCGGCGGGCCGATCTCTCCAAGGGGACGTCCTGTGCAACAGCTCTGCCGCCGAGACCACGGGCACCTTCAATCGGAAGCTCCCCGACTCGGAAGCGAATGTCTCGGGTGTCACCAATCGAAATCGCTTCGGCGGGGTCTCCTCGCCGAGTCCGACCAAACCGTAGCCTTCGGCGACCAGGAGTCGCTGCAAGAAGGTCCATAGCTCGGCCTTCGGTATAGCCTTGCGCGGCAAGTCGAAGACGTCATGGGCCGCCAACTCGAGTCGATCGACCTGCACACCTACGATCGACTGGGCCTCTTCGAGCACAATCGACACGCGACCGATCGCGCGGTCCTTCGAGGGTCCGGTGAACCGCACGAGATCGCCCTCGACGATCAGATGTCGGTTCTCTTGCGTGAAGGGCATCGTGAGCAGAAGGCAAAGCCAGAGTGCCATGATTGCCTCCCCTCAACGGTCGAGCGTCTTGATCAGACTTTCCACCAGCTCGATCGTCTCGGGCCTGGCGTACATGAGCACCTCTTTGCGGTTGGGGAGCGGCAGGAAGACTTCGCGGGTGGGTGAAAATCGCTGCGAGCCCTCCAGCCCCTTCGCCTCGGCCACGAACTGCTTCACCTCCTCGACGACCTCGTCGACGTCTCGGTGCTCGAGCGGGTAGACGCGAAAGCGGCATTCGGAGACCGGCGTCGGTCGGTCGAGCTCCTCGAGCATCAGGACGAATTCTCGAAGTAATTTGCCGGTGCCCGTCATGAGGAGTGCGTTCGCATCGTCGATGTGCGAGATGGCTTCGTACTGCTGATTCGTGAAGTACTGCCGCAGGGAGGTGAACGTCGATCGCACACCCAGGTACCGAAGCGGGACGAAGGTGGTCACGATCTCGGCCTGGCCAGCCTCGCCGGAGAGCAGATCTTGGCGATTCACGAATCGCGCCTGACTGATCAGCTCGCCGCGCCGGATCGTTTGGGCGTTCGACAGCGCGATGAGATCGGGGGAGAGGCGAGTCCAATAGACATGTTGCGTCAGCAAGATCGGCTGCAGTCGATCCCAGAGCTCACTCTTCTTCGTGGTCATGCCCTCCCACTCGAGCGGAGCCTGCAGCTCCTGCGGAAGGAAGAGCAGGGTGTCCTCGAGGTAGAGCTGACACCCCTTCAAGAGCATCCCCAAGTTGAGCCCCTCTTGGGCTCGAATCCGAAGCTCGCCGTCCTTCTCCGCGAGGACGATCGGACCCTTGTCCTCGACTCTCTCCTGAGCAGCGATTCGACTGGTTCCGCCAGTGACCAACGAGATCGCGAGACAGACCGCCGTGACATGCCATGAGCGCATGGCTCTCCTCCTTCGGTTGTGTGGTCGCCCGGTGTTCGGCCGGGCGCTCTCCATTCGCTCCCCGAGACCTGAGGCGCTGGCCCGAGCAACGCCCGGACCAGAGGAGGATGTTTCCCAAGAGTGACATCCAACGACCTTACCGCCACTCAACAATGAAAGTGCTTACATAAGTCTCGCCCCTACCGCCGATCGTGCGTAGGAGTGGGGCGATGAAGTCGCCCGCGGGTGCCGGCGCGTGGGTGAGCTTCGTTGAAAGTCCGCTCACCCACCCCGAATGTCCTCAGGAGGACACGATCCCATGTCCCCATCCGTCTCACGCCTCGCCGCCGGCCTGGTCTCGCTGCTTCTCGGTCTCGCGCCCGACGCCTTGGCCCAGGAGAAGAAGGCGGCCCCGGCCGGCACGCGCGCCGTGGCCGAAGCCTACATCGACTCGCTGTTCCTCGAGCGCGATCTCGACCGGATCGCCATGCTGACCGCCGATGAGACGCTCTTCATCGATCCGACGGCGGACCTATGGGGAGGGCCGATCATGAGTGGAGTCCGCGGAAAGGAGAACGTGATTGCGGTGATGCGCCGCGCGAATCCCGAGCGCCTCGCCTACCGACTCGAGCGCTCCTTCTCGACCGGCGAATACGCGTTCTTCTACGGCAAGCTGGATTGGAAGACCTATGGGCAGCCCGTCGCCGAGGGGATTCCCCTCGCCACCCTGCTGCGGATCCAGAATGACCGAGTCGTCGAGCGGCACGACCATGGCGATTACGAGCATCATCTCCTCGGCGTGCCGAAGCTTCCGAAAGAGGAGCAGCAGCGCCGTCAGGACCTGGCTCGTCGCTACCTTCAGGCCTACTCCGAAACCCGCCTGAAGGACATGGCCGCCTTGCTGACCGAAGACGCGATCTTCCAAGATCCGACGGCCGCCGCGATCGGAGGGGGACAGACCTACCGAGGCGCAAAGGCGATCCACGCGGCGTTGGAGCAAGCCTTCACTCACGTCAAGGGCTTCGAGATCACGACGACCGCCGAGTTCTTTTCCAACAACCACGCGGTCTTCATCGGAGATTGCCGGTTCGAGATACCCGGCGAGCTGTACGGCGTGGACGTGCCGAAGATCGACTTCGAGCAGGCCTTGATCGTCGTCCTGAAGATGGAAGGCGATCGCATCGTCGATCACCGGGACTACTCGGACTACAGCGCCTATCGTGAGCGCATCGAGAAGGCGCGGGGAGATCAGTAGGCGAGCTGATCTGAAACTAGGGCCCACGCGACCGAAGACAGAGCCCGCGCGACCGATACGGGGAGCGGCTGTTGAACCGGAAGCCGCTTCATCGACGGTGCCACCGATCGAATTGG
>JAVJTD010000462.1:0-4688 GCA_040219065.1 Planctomycetota bacterium | reverse complement strand
CACCTTGGAGAGACCCGGACCTCACATCCGAAGCTCCGTGGCACGATGCCACCGGGTGCAGTCGGTCTTGGTATCGTCCAGGTCAGGTGACCCCGGCCCAAGCTCGCTCGGCAACGCTCTCACCGACATGTTCGGTCTCTGGCTCGCGTCGGCTTGGGCACTCCAACCGACTCGCGATCGCCCCGCTTCCCTACCGCTGCTCGCGCGTCTTGACCAGCGCTTCGTCGAAGGCGCGGATCACGTCGCGGTCCCAGACGCCCATGTCGGCTTCGGCGTCGAGGAGGTCGATGGCTTCGCGGCGAGTCATGCGCTTGCGGTATGGGCGATCGGTGGTCAGTGCGTCGAAGGCGTCGGCGATGGCGACGATGCGCGTCTCGAGCTCGATCTCGTCGGCCTTCAGGCCGTCAGGGTAACCCGAGCCGTCGAGCTTCTCGTGATGGGAGCGGACGATGTGCAAGGCGGGCTTGGTGATCTTGAGCGGCAGGATGATCTCGTAGCCGAGCGCCGGATGCTTCTTCATCTCGTCGAACTCACTCCGATCGAGAGGGCCCGGCTTGTTGATGATGTCCTCGTGGACGCCGATCTTCCCTATGTCGTGGAGGATGCCGCCGATGTAGAGGTCTTGGCACTTCACCTCGGGGAGCTCGAGGTGCTGCCCAACGCGCTGGGAGTACGTCGCGACCCGCATCGAGTGGCCTTGGGTGTAGGGCGACTTCGCTTCGATTGCGCGCACCAGGGTCAAGAGCACCGACTCGGGGTTCTCGAGGGAGTCGTGGAGGTTCTTGCGAACGAGGAGGTTCTCGATTTTCGCGGTCAGGATCTCGGCCGGGAAGGGCTTGGTCAGGTAAGCGTCGGCGCCGGCTTGAATGCCTTCCAATCGATGCTGATCGTCGTCGTAGGCCGAGACGATTACGACGGGGACACTCTTGGTCTCCGCCCGAGCCCGGAGCTCACGGCAAACGGACAGGCCGTCGGGTGCCGGCATGTTGATGTCGAGCAGCACCAGGTCGGGCGTGCGGCCCTCGATCAGATCGAGCACCTCACGCCCCGAGCCGACGGACTGGACCTCGTACCCCAGGGGCGAGAGCAGCCGCGTCACGATCTCGGTCGCGTCGGGGTTGTCGTCGGCGATCACCACGTAAGGGTGCGCCGGAGCGTGCACCGAGATCTTGGGTGCCGCTGTCAGCATCCGCCAGTCCTCCTTGGAACGTGCTCGAGTCCCGAGCACTCTTGCATCGGAAGGATCATGTCCCGAGGTTGAGGGACAATCCTCACTCGTCTCGAATCGCCCGAAATGCGGGCCAATCGGGACCGATGTCCGCGAAATCCGCGAGACCGAGGCCAGGGTTGACGGATCTGCTGGCCGGGCACCATAATCTGGCTCTTTCCCAAAGGGCGGTCGGCCTTGCAGCTCTGCCGGGCCATCCACGGCATCCGATGACACAACCCGAGTCAAAACGAAGAGGTGGGAGGGGTATGTCCACCAAGGCCGCCCCGCAGCGAGAGACTGCGGAGACGCTGGCGAAGAAGCAGAAGCAGATCTCGATCTCCGAGTTCTTCGCCAAGAATCGTCACCTGCTCGGGTTCGACAACCCACGCAAGGCATTGCTCACCGCCATCAAGGAGATGGTCGACAACAGCCTCGACGCCTGCGAGGACATGGGCATGCCGCCCGATATCTTCGTGGGGATCGACCCCGGCGAGCGTGAGAACCGGTTCCGCATCACGGTGAGGGACAACGGACCAGGCATCCTGAAGAAGCAAGTGCCCTCGGTCTTTGGCAAGCTTCTCTACGGCTCGAAGTTCCACGGCTATCGGCAGCAGCGCGGCCAACAAGGCATCGGCGTCTCCGCCGCCGGCCTGTATGCGATGTTGACCACCGGAAAGCCCGTCGAGGTCATCACCAAGACCGGTCCCCGCAAGAAGGCCTACCGCTGCGAGCTGCGCATCGACACCCAGCACAACCGTCCCGATACGCTCGGTGAGAAGGAGCTGGACTGGGACGAGGTCCGGCACGGCACCGAGGTAGTCATGGAGCTGGAGGGCACCTACCAGAGAGGCCGCCACTCCGTCGACTCCTACCTCGAGCAGACCGCGATCACCAACCCGCACGCTCAGATCACCTACCGCACGCCCGACGGCGAGGAGCGGGTCTTCGAGCGGGCGACGACCGAGATGCCCCGGCCGACCCACGCGATCAAGCCGCACCCTTATGGCGTCGAGCTCGGCGTCCTGATGCGGATGATCAAGGAGACCAGCTCGAAGCATCTCGGCGAGTTCTTCCAGAACGAGTTCTCGCGCGTGGGCGCCAAGGTCGCAGCGGAGATCTGCGAGACGGCCAAGGCGGATCCGAAGTCGAACCCGCATCGCCTGGGTCGCGCCTCGATCGACGAGCTCTACCATGCGATCCAGAAGGTCAAGATCAGCGCGCCGCCGACCGATTGCATCTCACCGATCGGCGAGGAGCTCCTCCTCAAGAGCCTCCAGAAGGAGGTCGAGGCCGACTTCTACCACACCGTCACCCGCTCGCCGGCCGTCTACCGCGGCATGCCGTTCTGCATCGAGGCGGGCCTCGCCTACGGCGGCAACATCCCGGGCGACGATCCGGCGCGGCTGCTGCGCTTCGCCAACCGGGTCCCGCTCCTCTACCAGCAGTCGGGCTGTGCGATCACCAAGGCGACGATCGAGACGAGCTGGCGCAACTACAACCTGCAGCAGTCGCGCGGCGCCCTGCCGGTCGGCCCTTTGATCATCGTTGTGCACATGGCGTCGGTCTGGGTGCCGTTCACCTCCGAGTCCAAGGAAGCGGTCGCCTCGTATCCCGAGATCATGAAGGAGATCAAGCTCGCGCTGCAGGACTGCGGCCGCAAGCTCGGCACCTTCATCCGCAAGCGGCGCCGCGAGGCGGACGAGGAGAAGAAGCGCTCCTACATCCAAAAGTACATCCCGCAGATCGGCATCGCCCTGCAGGACATCCTCGGCCTGAACGACAAGAACCGCGACGACACCTGCGAGAACCTCAAGACGGTCCTCGAGCGCTCGCGGAAGATGTGACGGCGTAGAACGGGAGCAAGAGAGTCATGGCCAAGAAGAAGCGCCCCGAGCCTGTGAAGGCCGAGAAGAAGAAGGTCGCGCTCGCGGGACTGGACAAGGTCGCGGTCGAGCGTATCTCCGACGTCGCTCAGAACGTCTTCTCGCGCATCAACGAGCTCGACAAGCCCGAGATGAAGTTCCCGGTCCGATCCTTGAGCAATGTTCGTTACGACAAGCGCCGCGGCTACTTCGAGATCGGTCGCCAGCGCAAGGTGCGATCCCTCTCGGTCAATACCGTCAAGGGCTTCGCGCAGTCGTTGCGCATGATGAGCCTCTCGAAGGAGATGATCGAGACCAACGACTTCGCCACCAAGCGAGACGCCTACTACCAGTCGAAGAACTGGGAGGACGCGAAGTTCAACGAGCAGACCGAATCCGATGCGGTGATGGATGACATCGAGGCGATGTTCTCGATCGACGACATCACGCGCGAGCAGCTCCGCTTCTATCCCGAGGACCACGGCGGCACCGTCGCTGGCGAGCTCGTCGTGCTCGATCGCGACAACGACACCGGCGAAGAGATCCGCATCGACTGCACGCGCTTCGGGACCGGCGCCTACTCGATCCCCCACTCGGTCGAACACCTCCGGTTCCAGACGAAGGCCGAGTTCATCATCGCCATCGAGACCGGCGGTATGTTCCAGCGCTTGCAGTACCACAAGTTCTGGCAGCGCGCGAACTGCATCCTGATCGGCCTCGGCGGCGTGCCGACGCGCGCGACCCGGCGCTTCATCCGAAGGCTCTCCGACGACAAGAAGATCCCGGTCTACGCCTTCGTCGATTGCGACCCGTACGGGATCTGCAACATCTACCGCACGCTGAAGGTCGGCTCGGGCAACGCGGCGCACATCAACCAGTTCTTCTGTGTGCCCAATGCGCGCTTCTTGGGCGTCACCCCGCAGGACATCATCGACTACGAGCTGCCGACGCACCCCCTGAAGGACGTCGACGTCAAGAGGGCCAATGATGCTTTGAAGAACGATCCCTTCTTCAAGTCGTACGCCCGCTGGGAGAAGGCCCTCCAGCAGCTCCTCAAGCTCGGCCAACGCGCCGAGCAACAGGCCCTCGCCAAGTGGGGATTGAATTACGTGATCGACACGTACATCCCCGACAAGCTGAAAGCCGCGGGACAGTTCCTGCCCTGATGATCGCTGGCCACGGGGACCCGATCGGAGCCCGATCGGGTCCCTCGCGAAGGGGCCAGGGTGAGGATCGATCGGAGCCCGATCGGGTCCCTCACGAAGGGGCCAGAGTGCGGGAACGGCTGAGGTCGCAAAGCGAAGATGTGCGATCTCGAAGGCTAGTGAAAGACGAGGTGATGCGCTCGGCAAGTAGACGTGATGCCGAGTGACAGCCCTCCGCGCGCAGGAGTCGAAACGACGCTCCGAATAGAAGGTGCCGCCGCAGGTCGGCTCGTCCCTTACTCATCACTTCACGGGCACGGCCGATCACGCCGTGTCGCCCGGATTGAATCACACGACCCTCTCGCCAGGGACCCGCGCGGGCTCTGATCGCTGATCGCCCCGGGTGAGGATCGATTCAGAGCACGATCGGGTCCCTCGCGAAGGGGCCAGGGTGCGGATCGATCGGAGCCC
>JAVJTD010000460.1:0-14952 GCA_040219065.1 Planctomycetota bacterium | reverse complement strand
CGCCAGCCGGCTCGCGTCCTCGTCGGTCGCAAGATCGGTTACCTGAGCACAACCTCGAAAGGATCCTTCGGTCATCAGCGAGATCGACGGCATTGTCGAGCTGGGTGAGAAGCGCAAGGGTAAGCGCGCCGTCCTCGTGCGCGATGAAGAGACCGGCACCGAGGTCGAGCACCTCGTAGCGTTCTCCAAGCACTTGCGCGTGCACACCGGCGACAAGGCCAAGGCCGGCGAGCCGCTGGTCGAAGGCCCGCTCGTCCCGCACGATATCCTGCGGATCAACGGCGAAGAGGCTCTCCAGCAGTACCTCCTCCGCGAGGTGCAGAACGTCTACCGCTCGCAGGGGGTGACCATCGACGACAAGCACGTCGAGGTCATCATCGCCCAGATGCTTCGCAAGGTGCAGGTCGAAGACCCGGGCGACAGCGAGCTCTTGCCGGGCGCCATCGTCGACAAGTTCCGCTTCCGCTCCATCAACGAGAAGCTCTCCAAGGCCAAGGGCAAGCAGCCCGCTTCGGCCAAGCCGCTCCTCCTCGGTATCACCAAGGCCTCCTTGCAGTCCGATTCCTTCATCTCGGCCGCCTCCTTCCAGGAGACGACCAAGGTGCTGACCGAAGCGGCCCTCGCCGGCAAGCGCGACGAGCTGCTGGGCCTCAAGGAGAACGTGATCCTCGGCCACATGGTCCCGACGGGCACGGGCTTCAAGGCCTACCACAAGACGAGGATCAAGGTGAACGAAGACGTCCTCACCGAGCTCCAGCAAGCCGCTGCTGACGGCGAGTGATCCAGCGTGCTCCCCGGCTTTAGCCGGGTTGGGTCCCCGGCTTTAGCCGGTTCTCCGAAGACATCAATGGCCCGACTTCAGCTCGCCTGAAGTCGGGCCTTCTTCGTTCCGGGCCGGAAGCGCGGCCGAGTCCGGGCGCGGCCGAGCTCGGGTCCCTCCTTCGTTGCGGGGGCACGTTGCGCCATTGGCGGGCGTTTGTTCTAATCCACGTCTTCATAAAGACGTTAGGAGCCTCTTCTTGAGCAGAAAGCCCGTCGTTCTCATCACCGGCGCGAACGGTGAGGTCGGTCATGGTCTGATCGAGTCCCTCGTCGATTCGGGTCGCTACGACATCGTCGCTCTCGACCTGCGTGAGATCGACTGCCGGATCGCTCGTCACTGCATCGATACGGTGACCGGCGACATCCTCGACGAGAACCTGCTCGGACGCCTCGCGACCGAGTACGAGATCTCGACGATCTTCCACCTGGCCGCTCTGCTCTCGACACGCGCCGAGTACAACCCGGTGCAAGCGCACAAGGTCAACGTCGAAGGCACGCTCAGCCTCCTCGAGATGGCGGTCAACGAGGGGCGATCGCGGGGCACCCACGTCAAGTTCCTGTTCCCGTCCTCGATCGCGGCCTACGGCCTGCCCGACCTCGAGACCAAGCGCGAGGCGGGACGAGTGTCCGAGCATGCATGGACCATGCCGGCGACGATGTATGGCTGCAACAAGCTCTACTGCGAGAGCCTCGGCCGCTACTACTCGCAGCACTATCGCCGCCTCGCCGCCCAGACGACGCCCGGCGGTATCGACTTTCGCTGCGTGCGGTTTCCCGGGCTCATCTCGGCTTTCACGGTCCCGAGCGGCGGTACGAGCGACTTCATCCCCGAGATGATCCACGCCGCTGCCGCGGGCAAGCCGTACGAGTGCTTCGTGCGCGAGGACACCCGCATCACCTTCATGGCGATGCCCGACGCGATCCGGGCGCTGCTCGGCTTGATGGAAGCGCCGGTCGAGAAGCTGACCGACCGGGTCTACAACGTGGGCGCATTCAACCCGAGCGCTGGCGAGTTCGCCGAGCTGGTGCGCGGCGCGTTCCCGGATGCCGACATCCGCTTCGTGCCCGATGAGAACCGGCAAGGCATCGTCGATAGCTGGCCCGAGGATGTCGATGACGGCCGCGCGCGCACCGACTGGGGTCACGAGCCGCAGTACAATCTGAAGCGCTGCTTCGACGAGTATCTGCTGCCCAACGTCACCAAGCGCTACCGAAGCACCGAGCGGGAGGACGAAGCATGTATGGGTCGCTGAAGGAGCGCCTGAAGACCGAGCTCCGTGAGATCGAGGAAGCCGGTCTGCTCAAGGACGAGCGCGTGATCGAGAGCCCGCAGCGCGCCAAGATCACCGTGCGCGGCCGCGAGGTCCTCAACTTCTGCGCGAACAACTACCTCGGCCTCGCCGATGACGAGAAGCTGATCGCGGCCGCCAAGGCCGGCATCGAGCGGTGGGGCTTCGGTCTGTCGAGTGTGCGGTTCATCTGCGGAACGCAAGCTCCGCACAAGGAGCTCGAGGCAGCGCTCTCCAAGTTCCTCGGGACCGAGGACACGATCCTCTACACGTCCTGCTTCGACGCGAACGGCGGTCTCTTCGAGACATTGCTCGGTCCTGAAGATGCCATCATCTCAGACGCGCTCAATCATGCGTCCATCATTGACGGCATCCGGCTCTGCAAGGCGCAGCGTCACCGCTACGAGCACGCCGACCTCGGTCAGCTCGAGAGCATCCTGAAGGAGACGAAGAGCGCGCGCACGAGGATGATCGCCACCGACGGCGTCTTCTCGATGGACGGCGACATCGCCAAGCTCGCAGAGATCTGCGATCTGGCCGACAAGCACGACGCGCTCGTCATGGTCGACGACAGCCACGCCACGGGCTTCTTCGGTCCGACCGGTCGCGGATCGATCGAGCATTGCGGCGTGATGGACCGCGTCGACATCATCACCTCGACGCTCGGTAAGGCCCTCGGCGGTGCGAGCGGTGGATTCACGAGCGGCAAGAAGGAGATCGTCGCGCTGCTCCGTCAAAGGTCGCGGCCGTACCTGTTCTCGAACACGGTCGCGCCGGCCATCGTTGCCGCCTCCATCGCCTGCCTCCAGATGCTCAGCGAGACGACCGAGCTGCGCGACAAGCTGGAAGCCAACACGAAGTGGTTCCGCAAGGCGATGACCGAAGCCGGCTTCGAGATCCGACCCGGCGAACACCCGATCGTCCCGATCATGCTGGGTGACGCCCGGCTGGCGCAGGGCATGGCGGCGGATCTCCTGGAGAAGGGCATTTACGTGATCGGCTTTTCGTATCCCGTCGTGCCCAAAGGCGCCGCCCGTATCCGCGTCCAGATCAGCGCCGCCCACGAGCAGGCCCACCTCGAGCAAGCCGTCGCCGCCTTCGTCGAGATCGGCAAGAAGCACGGCGTCATCGGGTAAGAGTTGGCATTCTGTTCCCGGCACGAATGGCCCACTTTGGGCATTCTGTTCCCGGCACGAATGGCCCACTTTGAGCGGAGCGCGGGCATCCTGGCCCTACCACTGGGAGCGCGGGCGTCCCGCCCGCACTCATGCCCCAGAGCTCCCCGGCCTGTGCTGATCATGAAAGTGACCTCCCTTGATGTCGAAGATGATCCAGATCCGGGATGTTCCTGACCGTCTTCATCGCCAGTTGAAGGCAAGAGCGGCTGAAGCCGGACTCTCCCTGCCGGCCTATCTACTGCGTGAGTTGCAGCAGGTCGCGGATCGTCCCTCACCTGAGGAGCTGGTTGCGCGCCTCAGTAAGAGATGGCCTGTCGACCTACCGGAGTCTCCGGCGGATGCCGTTCGCGCCGAGCGAGGCTCTCTTTGACGGAGTCTGTTCCGCCGCGGAATGATGTGACTCGCTGACGATCGAGTTCTCCCCAATGAGCTTCCTCGAGCAAGGCTACGCCATCCATCCGGGGATCCTGACCGCCGAGCAGGTCGCTCGCCTGCGTGAAGCGATGGCCGCGCTCCCCGAAGACACCGCGGTGCGACGCAAGCGGAGCGTATACGGCGCGCGCCACCTCCTCGATGTCTGCCCCGAGGTGCGTGAGCTCGCGGCGAGCTCGGCCGTGCGCTCTCTCGTGACACCGATCCTGGGGGAGTGCGCCTTCGCGGTGCGGGCGATCTTCTTCGACAAGGTGCCCGGGGCGAACTGGTCGCTCTTTTGGCATCAGGACAATGTCATTGCGGTGAAGGAGCGGCGAGAGACGGACGGCTTCGTCGGCTGGTCGAAGAAGTCGAACGTCTGGCAAGTGCAGCCGCCGGCCGAGGTGCTTTCCAAGATGGTGGCGGTTCGGCTGCATCTCGATGACTGCTTCGCCGGCAACGGAGCCCTGCGCGTGATTCCGGGCTCGCACCGAAGCGGCTGGCTCGATGACGAGCTCGACGATTGGAAGCGCCGCGTGACCGAGGTCACCTGCGAAGCGGGCACTGGCGACGCTGTCCTGATGTGCCCGTTGACACTGCACGCCTCGGCGCCGTCTGAGCAGCCCACGCACCGGCGAGTGATTCACATCGAGTATGCGGCGGCCAACCTGCCACGAGGTCTCGAGTGGCACGATCGCGTCCGGTGAGCCATCTTCGGCTCATTTGGGAGGAGTCGTCCAATGCCATACGTCAACGTGCAGATCACCCGCGGCGCCAGCCGCGAGCAGAAGGCCGCTCTGGTCCGGGACATCACGGACTCGCTCACTCGCCACCTGGGCAAGAAGCCCGAGCACACCCACATCGTCATCCAGGAGATCGAGGAGTCGGATTGGGGGTTTGCCGGGATGCTCACCGACGATTGGAGAAAGCAGCAGGACGCCGGGCAGCAGCCAAGATGAATCGATGCTCGCCAGTGCGGAGCACGAGGGAGCGCGGTCATCCTGCCCGCGGATGAACTTGGGCGACCGCATCCGGCACAGCGTGCCCACCCGGGAGCGCGCCGAGAGCCAGCCCGTCGCACTCGCAGATTCTTCCAGGCAGAGAGGATCCGAGCAGCCTTTCCGGACAGGCCTGCCAGAACACTCCACCGGACCGGGCGAGGACCATTCGCCGTGCTCACGGCTCGACCCGCTTCGTGAGTCCGAGGCGATTCCACTCGGCAATCAGCCGGAAATCGACGGTGAGATCGGCTCGAAGCGCCCTCTGATCTTCTGACGAAGGTCGAGGAATGTCACTCTCGGCCCTGAGTGCCGGACGGGAGCTACGCCGATGAACACGCTGCTGATCACCCTTCTCGCGATGTGGTCCTTCCACCCACCACTCCAGGGCGAGCGACTCAATCGTGACGGCGGGACGCCCGGCGCCTCTTCGATCGTTCTCGACGACAGCATCCCGCTCCCGACTCCGGCCGTGCGACGCAAGACACCTAGCGGCGACCTGCTCGTCTCGCCGGCGCAGGGTGACCCGCACTTCCTCGGGTTCCTCTCGGGGCGATTCACTCCGAGACCCGACGAGCGCATCGGTGCCGAGCTCCGTTCTCCGCGAGCTGCCGACGACCGTCCCACCGGGCACGCCTACGCGTTCGTGATGTTCTCGAAGCGGATCACCGAGGAGCGCATCGACCATCTCCGCGCGCTCGGCTGCCGGGTGATCGGCTTTCACCCGCACTACAGCCTGAAGGTCGCGCTGCATGCCGAAGCCGCGCCCGACATCGCGGCGCTCCCGTTCGTGCGGTGGGTCGGTCCGATGCCGACCGCGCTCAAGCGCTCGCCGCGGCTGGCGGCGCAAGCCGGCGATCGACTCGACGTCTGGGTCTCGGTCTTCGAGTCGGATCTCACAGAGGCATCGATCCGTCAACCGGTCGCGGCACCGCGAACGCGCCGCGGCGGTGCCGCTCTCTCGCCGGAGAGGAGCGAAGCGCAGTCGGCCGCGATTTGGCAGAGCCTCGGTTGGCAACATCGTGCTCTGGAAGCCGAAGGCGCCGAGATCCTCGAGTACGTCGATGGCATTCGCGCGTTCCGAGCCCGGGTCGATCGCGAGGACATTCCTCACGTCGCCGGCCTGGACTTCGTGCAATTCATCGAGCCATTCGAGGTGCCGCGGCCCGCGCACGACGAGTCGATGCCGATGGTCCTCGCCGATCGCACGCGGGACTCTTGGGACGGCAGCGTCTCGGGCGAGGTGATCGTGGGGATCATCGACACGGGGGTCGATACGGGGCACCTCGACTTGAACGTCGACGGTGCCGGGTGGACGTGGAGCGGCGGCCCGGGCCCGTTCGAGGATGGCTGCGGCCATGGCTCGCATGTCGCCGGTACGATGCTCGGTCGCGGTGTCGCCAGCGAAGGGCATCGCGGTGTCGCTCACGGTCTGGCGAGCTGGGGCGGGACGAGTCGGCTCTTCAATGCGAAGGTGTTCGACGACGATTCGTGCTCGTGGACACCGCCTTCCCCGAGCTCGGTCTACGCGGTGATGGAGAACCCGTACTTCGATGGCACGGACACCACGCCCAAGCCGCACGTGATCAACAACTCGTGGGGGCTGCCCGGCACCGACTTCGTCGGCAGCGAGGCAGACGCCCGCGCCGTGGACGACCAGGTCTGGGACCACGAGCAGCTCTACGTCTTCGCGGGTGGCAACGAAGGACCGGGCACCTCGACGCTCCGTCTCCAGGCAGTCGCCAAGAACGCCTTCACCGTCGCGAACGTGACCGACTTTCACGACCCGTACCTCGGGGATCCGGGTGTCTTGTGGGACGAGTCTTCGCAGGGGCCGGCGGGGGACGGTCGCTGGAAGCCGAACCTCGCGGCTCCGGGAACCTGGATCAGCTCGGCCCTCTCGGGCACGACGAGCGACTACATCGCCTACACCGGGACCAGCATGGCGACCCCGCACGTGACCGGAGTCGCCGCCCAGCTCGCCGATGCCTACGCCTACGTGCGCTACGCGCCGCATCGGATGGCGTCGATCCTGATGGCGACGGCGATCACCAAAGACGACATCGTCCTCGACGCGCCGAGCTCCGACCCGAATCATCATTTGAACAGCTACGGCGCCGGCCGCCTCAACGCCTACAAGGCTCTCTTCCAGACGAGTCAGCTCGAGTGGACGAACTGGGGCTTCACCCAGGACTCTTCGGGCTTCTCGTTTGGGGACTTCACGGTCGAGAGCGACGTCGAGCGCCTGATCGTCGTGATGACCTACCACGAGCCGGCCTGCAGCGCGGGCGCGTCCCAGGCCCTCGTGAGCGACATCGATCTCTGGATCGATCAAGACCCGATCGACCCGGCGGGGAATACCGGTGAATGGTTCAGTCATCAAAGTATCATCGACAACACCGAGATCCGGATCCTCGATGCGCCGGCGGCCGGTCCCTGGCGGTGGAAGACCTGGCCGACGAGCGTGATCGGGACCGCGCGCGTCAGCGTGACGGTCGCGAAGATCCACGGCGACACGACGCCGAGCGGAGCCTTCAACCTCACCGCGAGCGATCTGTGCGTGCAGCCGGGCGCGAGTGTCGACATCACGGCGACTGCCACTTGCGACAGCGCCATCGCCTCGGCCGTGTTCTGTGACTCGACCGTTACCGGGAGTCCGACATTGGCAGCCGCGACGACGACGCTCGATGATGGTGCCGTGACCGATCTCTTGGGCAACGCTCACAGCGGCTTCGATCTGGTCCTCGGCGACATCCGTCACGGTCTCGATCGGAGCGCGACCTGGAGCGCGAGCTGGGCGTCGGAGGGTGTTTGGACGTGGAGCGTCGAGGCCCGCTCGGACAACTGGACGAACCAAACCGATAGCGTCGCGATCACGGTCGACGGCACCGCGCCCTCGAGCGTGAGCGGCTTGGTCTCGACGACCCACGTTCCGTTCGCCTGGTCGATCGACCCGAACATCACCTTCGAGTGGACGGCGGCGACCGACGCACTCAGCGGCCTCGTCGGGTATTCGTTCTCGATCAGCGACGGGGCGACGGGAACGCCGGACACGGTCCAGGATCTCGCCCTCGTCACGACGCACACCGAGACGGTGGTCTCGGCACCCATTGCGCAATACTTCAACATCCGCGCGGTCGATGCCTGCGGCAACTGGGGCGCGAGTGAGAGCGTCGGGCCGTATTACGTCGACGACGTCTTGCCGACCATCGGGACGCTCGAAGTCGACAGCGGAGCCATCAGCACGCCAGCGGTCTTCGTCAGCTTGGATGCGTTGTCCGCGAGAGATGACGACAGCGGCGTGGCCTTCATGCAGTTCTCGAACGACGGACGGAAATGGTCCGAGCCCGAGCCCTATGCGCCGCACCGCCCGCAATGGGATCTCAGCTCTCATGGCGGCGACCGCTGGCCGGGCCTCAAGACCGTCTTCGCGCGCTACCGCGACTTGGCGGGCAATTGGGGCGCCGAGGTGCAAGACACGATCGCGTACGAGCCCGTACCCCAGATCGATGAGATCACCCCGGCCACGGGCCCCTCCAAGGGCGGCAACACGGTGACGATCCGTGGCGATGGCTACTCGCCTTCGACCGAGGTCTTCTTCGGGGGGAAAGTCGCCGAGGTCACCGTCCTCGATCCAGCGACCCTTCGCGTCATCGTCCCGCCGCACCCGATCACCGCCCGCGGCAAGGGTCCCTTGGACCGCTTGGCGGAGTCGGTCGACGTCGTCGTCATGACCGAGCACGGTGACGGTGTGAGTGGGAAAGGGTATGAGTACCGAGCCCTGCGGCGGTAGATTGTTCCTCGCTTTACTCGGAGCTCGTGACATCTCCGATCGGGGAAGCGGCTCGAGCTCATCGGCCACCGGGCACGATCCGGGATGTCCGGTCACTTGGGCCGCGCGCTTCGCTTGCGGTTCCCACCCTCGCCGGATCAATGGCGCTGGTGCGATCGATTACGGATGCGCGGCAATCTCCGGGCATTTTCGAAGTAGCAAGATCGCCTCCCTTTTGCGATACGCGAAGTGGGAAGGAATTCTCACCTGAGGCGCTCGGTCTCTATGAGTGCCGCGGCGTGCGGCTTGGGCATTTGTCCGAGCGCCCCGCGGATCGATTCCGGAGGCCTTCGTCTCATCCCGCAGATGCGCTGCTCGAGCCAGGAGGAGAGGCGATGGATGCCCGGGAGAACGAGCCAAGAAGCTGCAGCAAGTGATGCCTCGAGTTCAACCGGACGGACGGGCACAGCCTTCGAGCTGCCTGCCCGGATCTCCCTTGCCGTCGATGTCGCTCGCATCCACGGTAGGGCCGCCGAGGTCACCGTGCTCGATCCGTCGACCCTCCGCGTCATCGTCCCGCCGCACCCGATCACCTCACGTGGCAAGAGCAGCCTCGATTGCCTCGCCGAGAACGTCGACGTCCTCGTCACGACCGAGCACGATGAAGGATTGAAGCAAAGCGGTTACGCGTATCGCGCGAAGCGGTGACGCTCGCTACAGGAGCTGGGAGAGGAGCGTACTGGCTGGGACGATCAGGGGGCCCCGCGGCGCTTCGAAGCAGTCGGCGTCGATGTACTTCGCCGAGGCTGTAACCTGGAATGCGTAGGGGGCGCCGAGCTGATCCTGGAAGTGGGCCAGTGCGCTCGAGAGAGAGCCTTCGCCAGTCTTCACCTCGACCAAGAACCATGGCTGACCATCACGGATGACGACGAAGTCGACCTCCCTTTGGCTCTTGTCGCGCAGGTAGCCGAGCTCGAACGTTCCCAGTCCGAGATCGGTCCAACCCTCGACTGCTTTGAGAAGGTGGCAGGCGATGAACGTCTCGGCGCGGGCGCCAAGGTCCTCGATGGAGGACCAATCTCGCAGGTACCACTTCGGCTCCTTGCGCAGGGAGCGCGCGACGTTCTGGAACCAAGGGCGAACGAGGAACCCGAGGTGGAGATCGCACAAGGCGGTGATCCAGCGGCGCACCGTGTCGACGGAGACCCGGGCCTGGTTGGCGAGGTTGTTGAAGATCAGTTGCTGCGAGGAGCGATCCGAGAGAATCCGGACCAGCACCTGGAGCTGATCGAGATGCTGGATCTGAGTTTGGTCTCGAATCTCCTCTCGCACGAGCTGCTCAAAGCGGAGGGATCGCCAGCGGCGGCTGAAGCGCTTGTCGCGCAGGAGGAAGGGCTCGGGAAAGCCGCCGTGCTCCCAAAGAGCTTCCAGCTCGGCTGGCTTCGGGCGCTTGGGCGGCCGGACGATTCTCTCCGGATCGGGCAGCGCCGTCGTGATCGTCTCCGCGATCGAAAAGGGGTGCATCCGGTACAGGAAGTACCGTCCCATGAGGCTGTCGCCGCCCCGGCGATAGACATCGAGGCGGCTGCTGCCCGTGACCAGGATTCGCAGGTGCTCTGAATGGACGTCGAAGAGGCCCTTGAGGAACTGCTTCCATCGCGGAAACTTGTGGAGCTCGTCGAAGAGAGCGACCGGCGACTTGGCCTGCAACCGATCGAGCCCGAGCACTTCAGCCAAAGTGTCGCCTCCCGCCAGGAGGATCTCCCGATCGCTCGCCGCGTCCCAACTCAGGCTGACGTCGGCGAGGCCATGGCAGGTCGTGGTCTTGCCGACTTGTCTCGGCCCACTGACGAAGGCCATTTGGCGGCGATTCAGGAGGTGCTCCTCGAGGATGCTGCGGTAGAGGCGACGTCGGCTCTTCATGGCGACCATTTTCGAGGGCATCGTAAAACGGTCAAGACCGTTTTACGATCCTCCTCATTCTGGTCGAGTCGATCTCGCGAGCTCCCGACTCGTCTCGAAAATACCGGCTTCCTCGGCACCCAGACCGTTGACCGGCCCTGGGGCCGCTGGTAGACTACCCGTCTTTCCACCGCGGAGAAGGTCTGCGGTACGCGCCTAAGCGCAAGTCATGATTGAGTTTGTGATCATATGCCGACGATCAATCAGCTAGTTCGGAAGGGCCGCAAGGCGGTCAAGAAGAAGTCGAAGACTCCTGTCCTCGAGTCTTGCCCGCAGAAGCGTGGTGTCTGCCTGCAGGTGCGCACCATGACTCCGAAGAAGCCGAACTCGGCGCTTCGGAAGATCGCACGCGTGCGTCTCTCGAACGGCAAGGAGGTCACGGCCTACATCCCCGGCGAGGGACACAACCTCCAGGAGCACTCGATCGTGCTCGTGCGTGGCGGCCGTGTGCGTGACCTTCCGGGTGTCCGGTACCACATCGTGCGCGGCACGCTCGACGCCTCGGGCGTCAACGACCGCAAGCAGGCACGCTCGAAGTACGGCGCCAAGCGAGGCAAGTAACGACATTTCGACGGGCCGCCCGTGAAGGACGGGCGGCACAGGCGGTGATCGGGCGACCCCGCGACCCCGCTCGCCCGCTCGAAGGGACCCGAATCCAAGATGCCCAGAAGCTACAAGTCGACCGAAGTCTACCAGCGCCCCGATCCGAAGTACGGCAGCATGCTGGTCTCGAAGTTCATCAACGGGCTCATGCTCGACGGTAAGAAGACCACGGCCCAGAAGATCTTCTACGACGGCCTCGACATGATCGAGAAGCGCGTCAAGGATGTCGAGCCGCTCGAGGTCTTCCTGACGGCGGTCAACAACGTCAAGCCCATGATCGAGGTGCGGTCCAAGCGCGTCGGTGGTGCCACTTATCAGGTGCCGATGGAGGTCAAGAAGAACCGTCAGCAATCGCTCGCGATCCGCTGGCTGCTCGAGGCCTCCCGCTCCAAGAAGGGTAAGCCGATGGCGCGCCGCTTGGCCGATGAGCTGCTCGACGCTTACCAGCGTCAGGGTGCCGCTTACACCAAGCGCGAGAACGTCCACAAGATGGCTGAGGCGAACAAGGCCTTCGCGCACTTCGCCTGGTAGAGAACTCATTTCGGATCGGGTCGGCCCGTCGGCCACCCCGAGGTCCGAGGGTCAGTGCCCTTCTCCTCGCAATGACGAGAGGGAAGGGGCTGGCCCTTTTTTTGGCTCGGTGAACCACTGAGAGGCAGGGAACGGTGAAACTCGATCGCACGAGAAATATGGGCATCATGGCCCACATCGATGCGGGGAAGACCACCGTCAGCGAGCGCATCCTCTTCTACACCGGCAAAGAGCATCGCATCGGCGAGGTGCACGAGGGCACCGCGACGATGGACTGGATGGAGGCGGAGCAGCAGCGCGGCATCACGATCACCTCGGCCGCGACGACCTGCGAGTGGAATGGCTACCACATCAACCTGATCGACACGCCGGGCCATGTCGACTTCACCGCCGAGGTGGAGCGCAGCCTGCGGGTCCTCGACGGCGCGGTCGCCGTCTTCTGCGGGGTCGCCGGCGTCGAGGCCCAGTCCGAGACGGTATGGCGTCAGGCCGACCGCTACCGCGTGCCGCGCATCGCCTTCATCAACAAGCTCGACCGCGTCGGTGCCAATCCGGTCCGCGCCGTGGAGCAGATCAGGACGAAGCTCGGCGGCTTCCCGGTCCCACTCCAGATCCCGATCGGGCTGGAGAAGGATCACGAGGGCGTCATCGACCTCGTCACGATGAAGGCGCATCGTTTCGAAGAGACCTCCTTCGGCCGCGAGGTCGTGGTCTCCGACATTCCCGAGGACATGAAGGACGAGGCCGAGCTGGCCCGAGCCGAGCTCCTCGAAAAGGCCTCCGAGGCGGTCGACTCTCTCCTCGAGAAGTTCCTCGAGGACAAGCCGATCGAGGAGGACGAGCTCCGCGCGGCGATTCGCGATGCGACCATCGCCCGCAAGATGGTGCCGGTGCTCTACGGCTCGGCCCTCAAGAACAAGGGCGTCCTCGACCTCCTCGACGCGATCTGCTGGTACTTGCCCTCACCGCTCGAGGTGCCGCCCATCGAGGGGCAACAGCTCCACTCGGGCAAGCCGATCCCGATCGCTCCCGACGTCGCCGCTCCCTTGGCGGCCCTCGCGTTCAAGACCTTCAAGGACTCCCACGGCGAGCTGACGTACTTGCGGGTGTATGCGGGCGAGCTCGAGCAAGGGAAGCAGATCTACAACTCGCGGCGAGAGAAGGTCGAGCGCGTGCAGCAGATCTTCCGCATGCACGCGAATCAGAGAGAGTCGATCCCCAAGGCGGGTCCTGGCGAGATCGTCGCGGTGGTGGGGCTCAAGCACACCTACACCGGCGACACTCTCTGCCTGAAGTCCCACGCGGTCTTGCTCGAGTCGATGGAGTTTCCCGCGACGGTCATCTCGGCGGCGATCGAGCCCCGCAGCATGGCGGACAAGGACTCCTTGGTCGAAGCGCTCCGGCAGGTAGAGAAGGACGACCCGACCTTTCAGGCCCAGCTCAACGAGGAGACGGGGCAGACGATCATCGCCGGCATGGGCGAGCTGCATCTCGAGATCGTGCGCCATCGCCTCGAGAAGGACTTCCGGGTGAAGTTCAACATGGGCAAGCCCCGGGTCGCCTACCGGCAGACGATCGGCTCGAAGGTCCGCTCGGAGAACCGGGTCGAGCGTCAGATCGGCAATCGGCAGCACTTCGGGCACGTGGTGCTGGAGATCGCGCCGACGGGCGAGAGCGGGATGAACCCGGTGGACATCGAGCTGGCGGTGACGCCGGACGTGATCCCGAAGATCTTCTGGCTGCCGATCGAGCAAGCGATCCAGGCGGCCGCCAAGGGCGGCTTCAGCCTGGGCTACCCGATCATCAACCTCTCGGTGCGCGTCGTCGGGGGCTCATTCGTGGACGGGGAGTCCTCGGAGATGGCCTACGAGACGGCGACGATCCATGCCTTCGAAGAGGGGCTCGAGAAGGGCGGCATCGTGATCTTGGAGCCGATCATGGGCTTCGAGGTGCGGACGCCGGCGGATTACATCTCGGGCATCATGGCGGATTTGAACTCGAGGCGCGCGAAGGTCGACGAGATGGACCCCAATGCGGAGCCGGCCATCATTCGAGGCACGGTGCCGCTGTCGGAGGTCTTTGGCTACTCGACGACGATTCGCTCGCTGTCCCAAGGCCGAGCGAACTTCTCGCTGGAGCCGCGGGAATATGCGCCGCTGCCCATGGAGCGGGCGAAGGAGCTCATGTTTTGACAACTCCTGTTTTGAAGCACACTTGTGGCGATCGAATTCGGCTTTGCCGAGCGATTGCCAATTTGCGAGAAAATTCAAATTGACTTGATTGGGGGCGTTTGATATCGTCTCTGGCTTTGCTCCGGAACTTAAGCCGCTGGCCGGCTGGAACTTAAGGCGCTGAGCCCTGACGGTCGTCCTATTGAGGGCGCTGGAAGAGGTGTCCAGGAGGACCGTGCGTCTCATAGGCGCGGTGTACCGGGTGCCCGCGGGGTGATTGTCGCTCGTGTATCACGGCCGATCGGGCCGACGGGCAGAGTCGGGACGAGTCGTATCGAATGGCCGCCAGAGAGGCGGGCGGATTCGGAATGGCCCGTTTCATGAGGAAAGAGGTCCATGCTCAACGACAAGATTCGGATTCGGATGGAGGCCTACGACCACGAGTCGCTCGATCAGAGCGCATTGGACATCGTGGAGACGGCCAAGCGGACCGGCGCGAAGGTGGCGGGCCCGATTCCGCTTCCGACGCGCATCGAGCGCTACACGGTGCTGCGCTCGCCGCACATCGACAAGAAGAGTCGTGAGCAGTTCGAGATCCGGACGCACAAACGATTGATCTGTATCTCGGAGCCGACGTCGAAGACGGTCGACGCGTTGAGCAAGCTCAACATGCCGGCGGGTGTCGACATTCGGATCAAGGCCTGAGACTCGAGGAAGAGCGGACGATGGCAGATGTGAAACGACTCGCGGGCGGATCGGTCTCCACGGTGAGCGTGGATGAGTCGGTCTACGGCGAGAAAGTCCGTCGGCGCCTCCTGCACGAGGCGGTGCTGATGTACGAGGCGAATCAGCGCGTCGGGACGGCTTCGACGAAGGGTCGCTCGGATGTCTCGGGCAGCCATCGCAAGCTGTGGCGCCAGAAGGGCACGGGCCGGGCGCGTCCGGGCAACGTGACCAATCCGGTCTGGCGTGGCGGTGGAACGATGTTCGGTCCCAAGCCGCGTGACTTCTCGTACTCCATGCCCAAGAAGGCGCTGCGACAGGCCTTGCGCTCGGCGTTGCTCTCGAAGTTCCGAGACGGCGAAGTGTGCCAGATCGACGGGCTGTCGTTCGACGCGCCGAGCACGAAGAAGGCCGCTCAGCTCGTCGATCTGGCACACTTCGCCGTCTCGGAACTTCGAGAGCAACGCCGAGCGCAAGGCCTGTCGCAGCGCC
>JAVJTD010000444.1:0-19089 GCA_040219065.1 Planctomycetota bacterium | reverse complement strand
CGGCTCGGGGGGCGAAGAAGCCGGGCTCGCGCCCGAAGGCTCCCCGGCTCGGAGCGGGCTGTGGTCGATCGGGGGTCGCTTCCTCGGACGAGCGCGATCGGGTTTGGGAACCCGGTCGCGGTACTCCGGTCCACCGAGTCGACTCGGCTCATCATCATCACGCCGTGGCGAGTCGCGATGATCCTCATCGAGCTCGTCAGGGCGATTCGGGTCTCGCCGCTCGCCGGATGATCTCATGCTCTGTCACTCCCATCGGTGATCGACTCCCCGCGGGGCGGAGCCGATCTCTATCGGCCAACAATGAATGTCGATGGGAGGGAACGCAGAAGGCGTGCCGTGTGAGAAGAGCCCCATTTCAAAGGGCTTTCAGAGGTCTGGTGCCCGTTTGGACCGGTAGGTTTTACAGGCGGGTGTAAGTTCTTCCGTGAGGGAAAAGGAGCTGCAAGACCGCTTTCGGAACCGACCGTTGGTCGGCCCGGCTGAAGCCGGGGAACCAACCCGGCTAAAGCCGGGGGATACGAAGTCCAACCCGGCTAAATGAAGCCGGCGGTCCGATCGACGTCAGGCTCAGCGCTTGGCGAGCGATTGATCGAGCTGGTCGAGGAGCTGTTTCGCGCTGTTTCCGTTCTTCTCGACGGCTTCCACGAAGCTCTGATACTCGCGCGGAATCTCGTCACAACGCGCCAGGCAATGATTGCTCGTGAGGATGGCGTGGACGGCGTTCCGCAGCTCGTGGATGAGCTGTCTCGTATCTGTCTGGGGATCAGCCGAGGGGGAGTTCATGTCTTGCCTTCGGGAAGGGCGCGGATCGTCCGGTCGACAGGTGCTCTCGAACGACGGAGTGCTCAGTCGACCGAGCCATTCTTGGCGGCGGAGTAGACCTTCAACCGGTTGTACAGGGTCTTGAGGCTGATGCCCAGTGTCTCTGCGGCCGCCTTCTTGTCCCCCTCGTAGGAGCGGAGGGTCTCCTCGATCAGGGCCTGCTCACTCTCGGCGAGGGTCATGCCGACCCGGACATCGAGTCCACCTGCCGCGGCCGCTCGAGGCTGCATGCTCGAAGGACCGACGTGGTCGGGCTCGATCGTCGTCTCGCTCAGGATGAAGGCGCGCTCGACCGTGTTCCGCAGCTCGCTCACGTTGCCTGGCCAATCGCGCTCCTGGAGCGACTCCAGAGCAGCGTTCGAGAAGCTCTTGTGCTCTCCGTGAAAGCCGTTCAGCATATCCAGGAAGTGCTGGGCGAGGTGGGGGACGTCGTCGATGCGTGCGCGGAGTGGCGGTACTTCGATCGGGAAGACCATGAGGCGATAGAGCAGGTCTTCGCGCACATGCCCTTCCTCGGCAGCACGCCCGAGGTCGACGTTGGTGGCTCCGACGAGTCGAAAGTCGACCGGGATCGACCGCTCGCCGCCCACCCTTGTCACCTCCCGCGTCTCGAGCACGCGCAGGAGATTGACCTGAAGCTCGAGTGGCATCTCGAACAGCTCATCAAGAAACAGGGTGCCTCCCTCGGCTTGTTCGAAGACGCCCCGCTTGCGCTTCGAGGCGCCGGTGAAGGAGCCGGCCTCATGACCGAAGAGCTCCGACTCGATCAAGGTCGGCTGCAGCGCGCCACAGTTCACCGAGACGAAGGGCTTGTCGCGGCGCTTGCTGAGCCGGTGGATCGCGTCCGCCACCCGCTCCTTGCCCGAGCCCGTTTCGCCGGTGATCATGACGGTCGCTTCCGTCGGAGCCACCTTCTGGATCAGGTCGTACACCTTCTGGATGGCGGACGATGAGCCGACCATCCCCGAGAACTGCCCCTTCTTCTGGAGCTGGCTCCGTAGCTCGATGACGTCACGACGCAGGAGGAGCGTCCCCTTGATGTCCCGCACCTCCTTCTCGAAGCGCGGGCCATCGAGCGGCTTCGTCAGGAAGTCGACGACGCCGAGGCGCATTGCCTCGACGGCCAAGTCGACACCGCCGTGCCCGGTCAGCACCAGGACCTCGCTGCCGTGCTGTTGCAGCTCGCCGATGACGTCCATGCCCGATCCGTCGGGAAGGTCCAGGTCGACGACGGCACAGTCCACCTGGGACGACTCGAGGTGGCGTCTCACATCGGCCAGGGAGCCGCAAGCGACCGTCTCGAATCCTTCGAGCTCCATCAGGCGGACGACGGCGCGACGAGTATCCTGATTGTCTTCGAGTACCAGGGCCTGAAGTGGGGGCATACGGATTCTGCGTGGCAGGATGACTGACGGTGCCCGAAAGTCCTTCGGTTCGCCAATCGAATGGAGCGCGGCGTCCTTGGCGTGTTCGAGCGGGCTTCTGTGCCTTAGGTTCCGCCCGAAGCGAAGCTCCAGTTCTATCCGGAAGAGCGCTGCTTTCCTAGGAGCTGATCGAGACTCGCCGGATCGATCGGCTTGGTCAAATGGACGTCGAAGCCCGCATCTTGGCTGCGGCCGCGGTCTTTGGGACGAGGGTATCCCGAGATCGCGACGAGATAAATCGTTCCGGTTTCCGGGCTCGAGCGCAGCTCCCGGGCCACGTCGAAGCCGGTGATCCCGTCGGGTAGTCCCAGATCGCAGAGCACGATGTCGGGTCGCAATTGCTTCGCCAGTCGGATTCCCCGTCCAGGATCTCGACCCGAATCACAAGAGCATCCTCACCGAGCTACTCCGGCCCCTCAGCCACGAGTGGCCATTGCCCGGTCGCTCAGCGCTCGCCGTCGGCCCCGACCGCCAGGTCGCCGTTGGCTTGGCGCAATGGGAGGTCGATGACGAAGGTACACCCCCGTCCCGGGTGATTGCAGACGCGCACCGAGCCGCCATGGGACTCGACCGCTCGCTTCACGATCACCAGCCCCAAACCGAAGCCCGAGCGGTCCCGCCCCTCTTGAACGAAGGGTTGAAAGAGCCTGGCGGGCAGATCCGGTGGCAGGCCGCCGCACTGATCCTCCACCTCGAACATCGCTCGGCTCCCTTGCGTGCTCGCCCGAACCGTGATGACGCCGTGAGGTCGGGTGAACTTGACGGCGTTCTTCAAGAGGTTCGTCAGCGCGGACACCATCAGCTTGTGGTCGGCCTCCACCGCGAACTCGCCTCCCTCGACTGAGATGGATATCGAGCGGGCCGCAGCGTGATCGGAGGTCTTGTCGAGCGCGGATTCGAGGAGCGCTATCCCTCGATGGGTTTGCACATGCTTGTGCGAGACTCCGTCGAGGCGAGCATGGAGGAGCGAGTTGTCGACCAGGTCCACGACCTCGGTGAGGGACCGATCGAGGCGGTCGAGATGACTTGGCCGAGCTGCCTCTTCGTCCTGCCGGAGCAACATCAACGCAAAGCGGGCGCTCTGCAGCGGCGTCCGGAGCTCGTGGGCGATGAACGAGACGTGATCGGCGGACTGCTTGGAGATCTCGTCGTCCCGCCTGGACGAATAGGCGGTCAGGGAGGTCGCGGTTCCCGACGCGATGGCCCGGTACAGCTCCGCGATCTCCGAGAGCTCCAAAGAGTGCTCGTCTTCGACCGCGAGCTCGAGCACGGTCTCGCCGACGAGAGCCATCTCCCGGCACAGAGTGCTCACGTCGATGCCTGAGAGCTGCCTCTGTCGCCCGTGGCTTTCGGCGCTCCCGTTTGAGACCCAACGGCTCGAGCCTTCGGCCAATGCGCTCGCCAGGTCCTTCACGAAGCCCGGGATGTGGTCGCGGAGCTGGGAGTCGTCTAGCCGCAGGGCCAGCCGCTCTTCCACCAGCAGCATCCATCGCTCGATGATTCGATCGCGGTTCGACTCGACAAAGTCGGCCAAGCGCATGGATCTGGTCTCCTCGTCCGTCTGAGACTCTCCGGACCTAGGGGAGCTCTCCCGAATGCCCGGCCCCGCAGCAGCAGGGTGCGCCACGCCGCCTGATAGGAAGTCGCGGGATCTTTCGCAGCAGAATCCGGACAGCAGTCGTTGGGGAGCGGATTCCCGGGTGAGCCGACCAACGTCAGCCTTACTTTACTATCAACTTGCAGTGCTGGATGACAGGTGCAAGTCTTCGGACCTCTCGGGCCGACCTCGGAAATCAGTCGCCAGGTGGTGGACAGCGCAGCTTCAAGAGCCCTGACGATCCCGAGGGCCCATCGACTCGAAGTGACAACGCCTCGCTCCCCCGATTCTCGAGGTAGTCGAGCTCGATGTCGTGCCAGCCGGCGGCGAGGTGAGCGAAGCCGATCCGGTCCGCCGTGGGATGGATGCCGTCATAGTCGACGATCGATCGCCCGCCGATCCGAAGACGGGCGCCGTCATTGCACCGCAAGACGAATCGATGAATGCCATCGCGCTCGATCTCGAGCTGTCCGCGAAAGCGAAGGGCGAATCCATCGTCGCGATCCCTCGCCTCGAGACCGATGGTCGGCGTCGTGCGCACCCAGGCCGGTCGGCGCTGTGACAGATCGGGCAGCGTGCGCTCGATCTCTGCGAGAGGGTAACAGGCGACGAGGACGCCCGGCTGCATGTCCGGCATCTCTCCCTCGGCGCACGGGTGTCGCTCGAGATCACGCGCCCGATAGAAAGCGCGCAGCTCGCCGAGATAAGCGTCTCGGTCCAGCACATTCCACTCATTGAGTCGCGTCAGACCCGACGCCGCGAGACTCCGCGCGAAGGGCTCGAGCCGCTCCGCCGGGAGCGGATGGGGCGACAGCCGTCCGGCCCGGTCATCGCGAGAGAAGGGGAGCCCCGCGCCCGTGCGTCCGCGCTCGAGGATCGCGTAGTCCACGCTCAATCGCGCGACCTGGACACGGGCGAGCGCGGCGGGATCTGCGCGAGTGGCCTCTTCCGCGGATTGCCAGAGCGCGTTCGCCTGCTCGAGGAAGTCGTCCCCGAGGTAGTCGGCGTGAGGCCCTGACCAGATCCCGATGTGATGACCGTCCGCTCGAGTGGCGAGGAGCTCGAGGTACTCGAAGATCGGCGAGGCGGCATCGTGAAACCAGGCGTCCAGTAGCTCGCGCTGCAAGGTCTCGAGATCGAGCCAAGGATTCCACAGGAGGCGGCTGGCGACGTAGGCATCGAGTGGCGCGAGCTCGCTGGCCGCGGTGTTGTAGCAATCCTGCTCGAAGACGCCGCGGACGCCGTGGCGCGCAAAGAACCGCAGGTTGGCGGCCCGAACGTGATGGTTGGGAAACGGGAGCAGGAAGTGCATGAACGAAGTGTTGTAGTTCCAGATCCACAGCCGGTCGCAGATCCTCGCCCACGCCACGAGGTCATCCCGGAATGCGATATCGGCCGGATCGGTCGATGCTTCGAGAGGTGCTCCGAAGGAGCATTCGATCGTGCACAGCCGCACGACGACGTTCGGTAACGGGCGTAACGACTTCGGCGGCCGCCTCGACCACTGGTAGGCCAGGGTCTCGATCAGCTTGCCGGGATGCTCGTTCGCGACGGTCTCGGCGATGCGGTTGACGAGGTGAAGGACGGGCGCCATCCGGCTGCCCTCGCGGTCGACGAGCTCCGAGCAACGCTTGCATTCGCAGTCATTGGCCCAGTCGTTCTGAGAGACGGAGAACACCGTTGCCTCCGGCTCGGCCGCGATCGCCTTCAGGATGCGCGCCGTGCAGAGCGCGATCACGTCCTCGTTTGTGCAACAGAGCTGTCCGTGCTCTTTGAGGCGCTGACCACCGACGAGCGAGAAATACTCGGGGTGACGCTCGAAGTACTCATCGGGCGGTACCAGGCGAGTGAATGTGTGGGCGAACCAGCCCTCGCCGAAGCGCAGCCGGCCACCTCGCTCCGGGCCGAGCGCCTGGCCGCGCCCGTGAATGCGCATCCTCGGCTGCCAGGCCGGATCGAAGGCCTCGAAGAGGTAGGGCTCGCGATACTCGAAGGTCGGAGTCACGCGCTCGTGCAATCCCGGCAGGGGAAGGGTCGGCCGCTTCGGCAGCACCTCGAGCTCCGGCGTGAACCACCTTGCTCCGAGATGGTCGGTCAAGTAGCCGATGACCGCGTAGAGCGTCCCGCGCGGTGGCGGTCCGACGAGCACGAGCCGCTCGTCGATCGTCTCGAGGGCGTACCCGTCCGCTCCGACCTCGAGGAGCCTCTGCCAGCGCTCATGGGGCAATCGCGTGCTCTCGCCGACGAGGATCTCGTGAGGATGTGGATCGGTCCCCTCGCTCACGATGGACAGACGGGCACCGGTGATCTCGAACAGGCAGCGCGACAACTCTTCGGCCGCGGTTCGGTCGGCCGGTGGAGCGCTTTCGGCGAGGACGATGCGATAGTCGCTCACTCCGTCCTTCGCGATGAGCACCGGATCCTGCGCGGGCAGAGTCCATCCGATGAGCAGCCATCCGATCGCGCTGATCACGGCACGGTTCTCCAAGAAGCATCCGTCTCGGGCCGGGTGGTCACGTGAGCGAGGGACACGGTATCATGTCCGCTCGACCCGAAGCCCGTCTCGTCCTGGAGAACCCGCGCTTGATCCCTCGCATCCCTGGCCTTCTCGGCACACTCGCGCTCCTCGTGACCTTTCAAGCAGTCTCCACCGCTCAAGAGGAAGGTCCCGGCACTCAGTCCCGCGTGCAGTACAACCGCTATCGGGCGACGATCGACGGCCTGATCGAGCCGCGGGCCATCGCGATCGACGAGGATGGGGTCATCTGGATCACTCAAAAGAATGGGCTGGACGCCTTCGATCGGGATGGCGAGCCGCAGGAGAGCAATGACGAGCTCACGGACGCGGTGGGGATCGACTTCGCCAGCGGCGTCCCGATCCTGAGCCGGCTGACCTTCGGGCCGCAGCTCGACCTCGGCGAGCGGACGATCGCTTCGAGCCTCGGGATCGGCCCGGGTGAGCTCTCTCGTCCCGGCAAGGTCGCCGCGCACGGGAATCGGATCGCGATGGCGGACGAGGGCAATCGGCGAGTGATCGTCTTCGACGTCCGGCCCGAGTCCCGGCCGCTGGACCTCGGCCCCGAGCTCTCGGAGCGCGAGACACTGCTCCGGCCGGTCGATGTGGCGTTCGACGAGGAGGGCCGCCTCTACGTGCTGGATCAAGATGCCGGCCGGATCCATCGCTTCAGCACCGAGGGTCTTCTCGAGGCGTCCTTTGGAGCGACTGGCGCCTATCCCGGGCTGATGTCTTCGCCTTCGGGACTCGCCTGCTCGGAAGGTCGCGTGTTCGTCGCGGACACCTGGAACCATCGCGTGCAGGTCTTCGATTCCGCGGGCAAGTGGCAATGGGAATGGGGGCTCCATGCGCTGCGGCCGCGCGAGGGCGAGGGCCACTTGCACTACCCCGCCGACATTGCGATCTCGCCGGATGGGAGCTTCGCCGTCGTGCTCGAGCCCTTCGAGGGGCGCGCCCAGATCTTCGACCGAAAGACCGATCCTGCCGAGATTCGCCGGCGCGAGGAGCAGGCCCTGTTCGGTACCGGCGGCGTCCCGCACTACGGCCAGGCAGCGGCCGCGATGGAGCAGACACTGGCCATCATCGAGCCCGAGACGCAGTCGGTGTTGATCTTCGACACCGGGACCTGGGATCCGATCCTGATCAGCAAGCTCGGGGGATACGGCACCGGTCCCGGGCAGTTCGTCCGGCCCACCGGGATCGCCTTTCATCGAGAGAGCCAGCGCCTCTTCATCACCGACGCGACGACCGGTCGCCTCCAGGTCTTCCGCGTGGCGCGCGATCTGGAAGCGGAGCTGGGCTTCGATCCTTGGCTCGCTTCACTCGAGAAGAGCTTGGACCTGGAGGCGCTTCGCGAGAGCGCTCCTTGGGTGGGCGCGATGTGGCACGTCGAGCCTCGCGCCGTTGCGGTCGGGGAGTCGGGTCGGACCTACGTGGCGGACGCGGCGAATGGCGTGATCTGGATCCTCTCGCCGAAGCTCGCGCTCATCGACTACTGGCCGGGCTTCGATCGGCCGAGGCTGGTCGCGGTGGACGAAGGCGCGAAGCGGGCGTACATCGGTGAGGAGGACCGCGCTGCGTTCTTGCTCGTCGATCTGGAGAGCGACGCGATTCGCGACTGGCCGGAGCCTCTTGGAGAGAGCGAGCTGGAGCAGCCTTCGGGCATCGCGCTCACCTCGGATGGCCGAGCTCTGGTGACCGACGCCGCTCTGGACCAGGTGCTCGTCTACTCGCCGCGAGGTAGGCTTCTGAGCACTTGGGGCGGGACGGGACTCGGAGCCGGGCAGTTTCGACGACCGCAGGCGATCGTCAGCGAGCGGGCGGGCCGGTTCACCGTCATCGACTGGGGCAATCATCGCGGTCAGATGCTCTCCGAGGACGGCGGCTTCCTGCGATCCTTCGGCCCCGTCGCCTTCGTCGAGCCGACCTGGCCCGAAGGGCGAAAGCCCTTCCCGTTCCCACCACCCGAGGACGCGATACGCACGACGACCGAGGACGGACGCTACGAGATCGCCTACCGGCTCGCGTCCGAAGAGATCCCTCTCAACGAGGACTTCCAGATCGAGGTCTGGGTCTTCGATTCCGGGATCCCGGGGCCGGCGCTCCGCTCGGATCGCATCACGTTGACGGTCGACGGTGGCATGCCCGAGCACCAGCACGGCATGAACCAGGTCCCCGAGATCACCGCGCGTCCCGACGGGAGCTTTCTCGTCGAGGGGATGCTCTTCCACATGCTCGGACGCTGGGAGCTCACGTTCGACGTGACGGAGGGACCCAGGACGTCCCGGTCGCGGATCCGGGTCTCGCTGCAGTGATCGCTCTCGTCTGTGCTCTCCTCGCAGGGATGCTGCAAGAGCCCGTCTCGTTCACGAAGGCCGAGCGTCGCGCCGTCCTGAGCCTCTCGCCGCTCGCCTCGCCGCCAGCAGACCCGACGAATCGAGTCGCCGACGATCCCGAAGCGGCGCGGCTCGGCCAGAGACTGTTCTTCGAGGAGCGTTTCTCCAAGACCGAAGACGTCTCGTGCGCGACCTGCCACGATCCGGCCAGGGCGTTCACCGACGGCAAGCCTCTCGCCGAGACGTTGGGCACCTCGACGCGACACACCCCGCATCTCTGGAACCTCGCCTGGAGCCGATGGTTCTTCTGGGACGGACGTGCCGACTCGCTGTGGGCTCAGGCGGCAGGGCCCATCGAGAACCCGATCGAGATGGGGGGCAGCCGCTTGCGCCTCGCCAAGGTGGTGCTCGAGGACGAGACGCTTCGGCCGGCGATGGAGAGCGTCTTCGGTGCGCTTCCCGACGTCGGATTGCCCGACGGGGATGCGCGTCCCGGGACCGAGGCGTGGGACGCGCTGGACGAGGAGACGCAGCGGCTGACTACGCAAGTGCTGGTCGATGTCGGCAAGGCGCTGGCGGCCTACGAGCGTCGACTGGTCAGCCAGAACTCGCCTTTCGATCAGTTCGTGCTGCGAATGCGCGAAGGAGAGCCGCTCGGGGCCGACCTCTTGAATGTGTCGGCGCAGCGCGGGTTGAAGCTGTTCATCGGGAAGGGGCAGTGCATGATGTGCCACCACGGCCCGAATTTCACGGACGGGGAGTTCCACGGCCTGAGGCTTCCGGTCCGAGGCGGCGGCTTTCCCAAGGACGCGGGTCGCTTCGAGGGGGTGTCGCGGCTGGAGAGCTCCGAGCTCCGCGCCGACGGCATCTACAGCGACGCATCGGACGGAGAGCGGGCGAGGCGCTCACAGCGGCTCCGGCGATCTCCAGCGACCTGGGGCGAATTCAAGACCCCTAGCCTGCGTCATGTGGCGAGGACCGCTCCCTACATGCACCAAGGACAGTTCGCGACGCTTCGTGAAGTCTTGAAGTTCTACTCAACCCTGGAAGGCGCAACTAGCGCGGGTCACCATCAAGAGATCCTCCTCACGCCGCGCGACTTCACCGACCAGGAGATCGACGATCTGATCGCGTTCCTGGAGTCCCTCACCGGAGCCCCGCTCCCGGAGTCGCTGCTGACGGCCCCGAGCGACTGAGTGTGCTCGTGTGTCGTGATCGAGCCGAGTGCGTAATCGGACATTGACCGGGCGTGGGGGCCGCGGCAGAATCCGGCCGCGTCTCTGTGGTCGTGCGTCGATCCTGTGTGAGGCTTGCCCGTGGCCGAGCCGCGGCGGTTTCGGTATTGGGTACCCCGAGTCAGCCTGCTCTGCGGGACGGTCTTGCTGTTCGTGGCGACCGACTTGTTCGCGCACTGGCTCTTGAAGGGCGAAGACACACCAGCCCCGAAGCCCGGTTTCCTCGAGCAGCTCCTCGCCGACGATCTCGTCACCTGGAAGGCCTTGCCGAAGAACCTCACGCTGACTTGGCCGAAGCGGTTCCGAGTGCCGGATGCTTCGGTTCGCACGAACGCCCACGGGCTGAGGATGCGCGAGGTGGAGACCGAAAAGCCGAGCGGGCGCTACCGCATCGCTTGCCTTGGGGATTCGGTGACCTTCGGTTGGGGCGTTTCAGAGGCGAGCGCCTATCCCAGAGCTCTCGAGACGATCCTGCGTGAGCGCTATCCGCACCGCGACATCGAGGTGCTGAACTTCGGCGTGCCTGGCTACTCGTCGGAGCAAGTGAGACGTCTCATCAGGCACCGCCTCGCCGCGTGGCAACCCGACCTCGTGCTCGTCGCGGTGGGGGTGAATGACGGTGCGCTGTACGATGAGCACACCGACGCCGATCGGCACGCCCGGCTCCTGGAGACCTCCCGGCTGCCTTCCCTCGTCACGAGCTGGCTCCACCATAGCTTCATCGCTTCATTGCTTGGTAGCCTGCGCGAGCCCGAGGTGCCGACCCGGTCGCTGACGCGGGTGCGAAGAGTGCCGGGGGAGACCTACCGGCAGAACATCGAAGAGATCGCCGAGCTCTGCGAAGAGCGGCACTGGCCCTTGATCCTGATCGATGCGTGCTTCCCTTTCGGATTCGCGGGCCGCTACCTCGAGCCGATCGCACATGATCGCGACCTGCCGTATCTCGATCTGCGGACGCTGCTCGAAGGCTTGCCCGCGAGCCGGCCCCTCCCTCCGACGACGCTCACGCTCGGTGATTGGCCAGTCGCACACTCTGGCGAACCAGTGCGGGTCCGGTTTCGGGTGCGCATCCCTGGGGATCCGCCATTCGAGCGCGCTTTCCTCTTCTCCGCCGATCGCGACACCCTGACGGTGCCGAAGGACCTGCCCGTCCTGGCCGAGCTGCAACGCGACGCCGCGGACCTCGAGCTCTGGAGCGCCGAGATCGAGCAAGCGCCGGGCACCACGCTCGACTTCACCTTCGGCACCGACCGGCTCTTGTCACCCGCACGCCAAGAGCTCTCCCAGCTCTCGAAGCTCTTCTATCATCAGCTCAGGGTGGGCAGCTCCGATCGCCTGCTCGAGACGCCGATCTACGAGTACGGCCAGAGCCGACTCGACGAGTGGATGCTCGAGCCGATCCACCCCAACGCCGAAGGGCACCGCCACATCGCACACGCCCTCGCCGAGCTCGTCGCCCCTCGGATGGGAGAGATCCGGCGCTGAGCTACGGGCCGGCCGGAGAGGCACCGGAAGCGCAGGCGTCCCGTCAGGTTGGCATCCTGTTCCCGGCACAGATGTCCCACTTTGCAAAGTGAGCATCCTGTTCCCGGCACAGATGGCCCACTTTGCAAAGTGAGCATCCTGTTCCCGGCACAGATGGCCCACTTCGGACGAATGTGGGCCATCTGTGCCGGGAAGGGATTGCCAACCTCGGGTCGCAGGAGGGGGTGGTGGACGAAAAGTGGGCCATCTGTGCCGGGAACGGAGTGCCAACCTTTGGGGGCCAGATTCTCGAAGGAACCTCTCGGCGGTGATTCGTATACTGTCGAGAGCCAAGTGACGACACGGCTCCCAGCTCACCAATTCCCGGAGGATCTCTCATGCCGAGGTGGATTCGGCTATCGGCCGTCGCCGTGGTTGCCGCGACGATCTGCAGCGCGCTCTTGTGGACGCATCCCGACGATCCGAAGATTCGGGACCGTCAACCCGCTTATCAGGGGCCCGGCTATCGCGCAGGCGATGCGGCACTGCCCGGTGGCGGCGGTGGTTACGGAACGACGGCCGTCGACTTCGATTCGAGCGGCGTCACCTTGCTCTCTTGGCTTCCCCTCAGCTCGTTCGGATCGCCGGCCAGTGGTGCCGACTGCTGGGGCTATGTGTCCCCGTCGGGCCGGGAGTACGCGATCTTCTGCCACGCCGACGGCACCTCGTTCGTCGAGATCACCAATCCCTCGAGCCCTCAGGTCGTCGGCACCATCAGCGGGCCGAACAGCCTCTGGCGAGACGTAAAGATCTACCAGAACTTCGCCTACGCCGTCAGCGAGGGTGGGTCGGGCATCCAGGTGATCAACCTGGCGAACATCGACAGCGGCTCGGTCTCGCTGGTGCGCCAGGTCACGACCCCGGGCACGACGGCGACGCACAACATCGCGATCAACGAGGACAGCGGCTTTCTCTATCGCTGCGGCGGCGACAACAACGGGCTCCGGATCTACAGCCTCGCGAATCCGTCGAACCCGTCCTACGTCGGCCAGTGGAGCACGCGATACGTTCACGACGCGCAGATCGTGACCATGACCTCGGGACCCTGGGCTGGCCGGGAGATCGCCTTCTGCTGCAGCGGATTCAACGGCGGCTTCTCGAGCACCGGCCTCGATGTCCTCGACGTCACCGACAAGGGCAACATCCAGGTCCTCGACAACTTCCAGTACAGCGCGCCGGCCTACTCCCACCAGTGCTGGCTCTCCGAGGATCGCACCCGTCTCTACCTCAACGACGAGCTCGACGAGTCCGGCTCGAACTTCACGCGGACGATCGTGCTCAACGTCTCGACGCTGAACAACGTCAGCCAGACGTCCACCTTTACCAACACCTCGCGCTCCGTCGGTCACAACCTGTATGTGAAGGGCGACCTCCTCTTCGAGGCGAACTATCGCAGCGGTCTTCGCATCTTCGACAAGAGCAACCAGAACAACCCCGTCGAGGTCGCCTACTTCGACACTTATCCCGACAGCGACTCGGCCGAGTTCAACGGCCTTTGGAGCAACTTTCCCTACTTCCCCAGCGGCACGGTCATCGGCAGCGACATGGAGCGCGGCCTGTTCGTCTGGTGGATCGGCAACCCGCTCCTGACCTACGCCTATCCCAACGGCCAGCCGGCCAACTTCGATCCCGCGGGTGACACGATCGACTTCCAGGTCGTCGAGGACAGCCCGGGGCAGCTCGCCCTCGGCACCGTTCAATTCCTCTACGACAATGGCTCGGGCTTCACGTCGGCCTCGCTGCAGGACCTGGGCAACGGCTTCTTCCGCGCCACGATCCCGCCGACGAGCTGCGGTCAGACGATCCAGTACTACGTCACTGCGCAGTCGAACAACGGCATCCAGTGGAACGATCCGCCCACCGCGCCGAACGACACCCATCAGGCCGTCGCTGGCGTCGGCGTGCAGACGATCGCCATCTACGACATGGAGACGACCGCGGGCTGGACCGGCGGCATCGGCGGTGACAACGCATCGACCGGCATCTGGACGCGCGTCAACCCGAACGGAACTAGCGCGCAGCCCGAGGACGACCACACGCCGAATCCGGCCACCCAGTGCTGGGTCACGGGCCAAGGCTCACCCGGCGGAGGCGTCGGCGACAACGATGTCGATGGTGGCACGACCACCCTGCTCTCCCCGGTCTTCGATCTGTCCGGCGCCAACGACCCGATCGTCAGCTACTGGCGCTGGTACTCCAACGACCAGGGCGCCGCGCCGAACTCCGACACGTTCGTCGTGCAGGTGTCGGCGAACGGCTCGAGCTGGGTGAACGCCGAGATCGTCGGTCCGAGCGGACCGGAAACCTCCGGCGGTTGGATCTTCCATCAGATCCGGGTGACCGACTTCGTCGCTCTGACCTCGAATTTCCGGATCCGCTTCCGTGCGTCCGACCTCGGGGACGGCTCGATCGTCGAAGCCGCGATCGACGACTTCGAGATCGTCGACACGGTCTGCTTCGACTGCAACGGCAACGGCATCGACGACACCGTCGACATCGGCAACGGCACCAGCCAGGACTGCAACCAGAACGGGCAGCCCGACGAGTGCGAGTCGCTGAGCGTCCTGACGATCTCCGACGACAAGGGCTCTTACGGTGGCGGCGAGACCGTCAGCCTCTTCGGCGAGGGCTTCAGCGGCACCGCGCCGACCGTCACCTTCGGCGGTGTGGCCTCGGCCAACGTCACCGTGATCAACGATGGTGAGGTCTCCGTCGTCGTCCCGTCGATCCCCAAGCCGCCCGTCTCCACGTCGGGCAGCGGAACGCTTCGTCAGGGACAGATCCCGTCGACGACCGTCGACGTCGTCCTCACCAACTGCCTCGGTCAGAGCACCTTGACCAACGCGTACACCTACCGCGGTCGCAAGGACTGATCCGAGCGCAGCCGAACTGAACAGCACGGGCCCGAGGGACGAGTGTCCCTCGGGCTCGTTGCATTCTTGCGTCACCCCTCCAGCAGTCGCCGGTAGCTCTTGTACCGCTGCTCGGAGACCTGACCCGCCTCGACCGCTCGCTGCACGGCGCAGTCCGGCTCGACCGTGTGCCGGCAGTCGGGGTACCGGCAATCGGCCGCCAAGGGCAGCAGCTCGGTGAAGACGTCCTGCAGCTCCTCCCGGGTCAGCCGACCCAAGCCGAGCTCTCGAATGCCCGGCGTGTCGATGATGCGCGTCGCGTCCCCGAGCTCGTAGAGCGTCGACGCCGACGTCGTGTGACGACCGGCACCATCGCCCTCGCGCAGGCCACCCGTATCGAGCGAGAGCTCGGGACGCAGCCCGTTCAAGAGCGACGACTTCCCGACGCCGCTGTGTCCGACGAACGCCGCGAGCTGCCCGGTGAGGTGCCGCTTCAACGCCTCGAGCCCCTGCCCGCCGTGGGCCGAGCACTCGAAGATCGGCAAGCCGAGCTCGCGATAGGGGGACAGCGTCCGCTCGAGATCCTCTCGGTCGGCGTCGCGCTCGAGCAGATCGATCTTGTTGACGCAGATCACCGGCTCGGCGCCGCCGCGCTCGATCGCCACCAAGAAGCGGTCGATCAAGCCGGGGCGAAGCGGCGGTGAGCCGCACGCGCCGACGATGACCACCGAGTCGACATTGGCGATCAAGACCCGCTCGAGGTGCTCGGAGTGCGGATCGCGCCTGGCGAGCCAGGTGCGCCGCGGCGCGACACCGGAAATGGTGGGCGTGGCGGTCGGGTCCTCGGGCCAATCCAGGGACACTTGATCCCCGACTGCCAGGTCACTCCTCTGGGTCCGAGCCAACGCCGGAGGAATCCGGCAGTCGACGACCTCGCCGTCTAGCCAGACCTCACAGCGGCCCGCCCCGACCCACAGCACCAGCGCCGTCTCGATCGATGACCAGTCCCGGCCGTCGTCCGAGGCGCACTTCATCTGACGAACCCAGTGATCGAGGGAGTCGCCGCCGGAGCGGCCGAGCTTCTCGAAGCGCTCCTCGTTCTCCTCGGTCCATTTCTCCCAGTTGCGCGGGGTCAGCTTGGGGCGCCGACCACCGCCCTTCTCCGTTTGGCTCTGCTTGCGAAGCTTCGACGCCTGCTGGCGCTGCTTGCGCTCCTCGTGTTTGCCGAACTGCGCGAGCTGTTTCTTCAGTCGTTTCTCGTCTCGATTCAATGGAATGAGTCCTTTGGAAACCATCGATTCTGGAGGCTCGAGGAAGACCACCAGGCGGCCCATGGACGGGCGACCTGGCGCGCTTCCGAACGAAGCGGCGGACAGGGAGTGGCTCCACGTGGCGCTCGAGACGATCGGCCGATCAGGGCGGATCGAGAGGGCCGCAATGGGGAGCCCTTGGAGATGCGGGTCGCTTCGCCGAGCCGGATTCGACAGGGACTCGAATCGGGACGGACGGATCCCCCGATCAGGGGGAGGGCACACGCCCGGCGTGAGAATCACTCACCAGGCAAATGGCCGTTTCGAGCGGGCAGGGCTCTACTGAGAGAGGTGCCCGATTCCGTCAGCAGCAGCGGCTCGAGGAGGCGACCGCGCATTCCGACACTTCGCTCGCAATCGCGTTCTTCATCGTCGGCCTCCTCGTTTTGAGTCTTTGAGTGCTGGACAGAGTCAACCCGGCCACGTATACCTCGGCCAACAGGTTCTGGCAAGCCGAGAGTTCTTTCCAACAACTACTTGGACTCTTCGTGCGGGGGCTCATGAGCTCGAGCCGAAAGCCGCCTTCCGAACTCGACCGACCTTGGGTCACGGTCATCCTCGCCGTGCGTGACGAGCGCGCCGAGATCGCGGACTGCCTCGCCGCGATCCTTGCCCAGGATTATCCCGCCGAGCGGATGAATGTGATCATCGCCGACGGAGGCTCGACGGACGGGACGAGGGAGTGGCTCGAAGAGCATTGCCGGACGGAGCCGCGCTGCCGCTGGATCGACAATCCCGAGCAGACGGCCTCGAGCGGTCTCAACTTGGCGATCGGGCAGGCGAGAGGCGACGTCTTCGTTCGCGTGGACGGTCATTGCCGCATCGCGAAAGACTACGTTCGCCTCGCCGTGGAGACGCTGCGAGATACCCGGGCCGACGATGTCGGCGGGCGCCTCCGCGGGTTGGGCACGTCGACCTTCGGTCGCGCCGTGGCCGCGGCGACCTCGTCCCACTTCGGCACCGGCGGGGGCCGATTCCACCACGCGACCGAGGACGAGTGGGTCGACACCGTGTATCTCGGTGTCTGGCGCCGAGAGGCGTTCGAGCGGTTCGGGCTGTTCGACGAGCATCAGGTTCGCAACCAGGATGACGAGTGGTGCTACCGAGCGCGCTCCAGGGGCGGGCGCGTCCTGTGTCGCCCGGCGCTGCGCTCCGAGACCACCATGCGCTCGACGCCGTCTTCGCTCTGGCGCCAGTACTTCGGCTACGGGCTGTGGAAGGTCCCGGTCTGGCAGAAGCATCGCGGGCAGATGCGCCCGAGGCACTTCGCGCCGGTGATGCTAGTCGGCTTCGGCGCCGGCCTCTTGTGTGCCGCCCCCTTTCGAGAGCCGGCGCTGACGGCCAGCCTGATCTGGTGGCCGACCTACTTTCTCTTGGTGCTCGGCGAGAGCATCCGGCTCGCGCGCCGCGTCGAGGGAGTGCGCTTCCGGGATGTGGTCCGCGCGCTGCCGATCATGCACTTTGCCTACGGCTTGGGCTTCTTCTTCGGGATGATCCGCTTCTTCTGGCGCTGGTTCTATCGATGGCCGCCAGCGCCGCGCCTGAGCTGCCGCAAGACCGCCCGCGCTTCGAGATGACTGCGTCCGAGTCGCATGGTGCCGAACGGGATCGCTTGCGACGCCGCTTCGCCGCCCGGTCGGAACCGATAGATGCCTGGGAAGATCATCAACGCCGATGCCGATTCGCCGCCTTCGAGGCGCTCTGGCCCGGGACGTGGCCGTCCCTCGAGATCCTGGAGGTGGGCTGCGGATTCGGCGGCTGGCTGCTGGACTTTCGAGCGCGCTCGGAGACGGTCTCCCTCACCGGCGTCGATCTCTGTGAGGAGCGCCTCGCCGTCGCGAGGCGACGCTTGCCCGGTGCTCGGCTCGCGATCGGCTGCGGCAGTGCCTTGCCCCTCGAATCGGACCGTTTCGACCTGATCGTCCTCTCGACGGTCCTCAGCTCGATCGCCAGCGAGTCGCTCCGCGGCGCCATCGCAAAGGAGGTGTCGCGCGTCGGTCGGGCCGATGCCTGGGCGCTCGTCTTCGACCTTCGGTATCCGAATCCCTTCAATCGAGAGGTTCGCTCCATCTCGCGATCGGAGGTGGCTCGCCTGTTCGGTGCGGCTCCTGCGCGGTCGTGCTCCGCGCTGGCCTTGCCGCCGATCGGGCGCCGTCTCGCGCGGTGGCCGAAGGCTCTGGGCTGGTGGGAGCGCGCTTCGATGTTGCATACTCATCGCATGGATCTGGTGCCTCTCAATTCGTCTGCCGCCGGGGAGCCTACGGCGAGGTGAGCCGATCGTCCGAGCGGATTCCCTTCCACCGGCCGTCGATCACGGACGCGGAGATCGACGCGGTCGTCGAGTGCCTGAAGAGCGGCTGGCTGACGATGGGCCCGAAGGTGAGAGCCTTCGAGGAGCGCTTCGCCGAGCACGTCGGTGCCCGGCATGCCATCGCGGTCTCTTCGGGGACGGCGGCGATGTTCCTGGCGCTTCGCTGCTCGGGCGTGGGGGAGGGGCATGAGGTCCTCACCACGCCGTACACCTTCGTGGCGACACTCGAGGTGATCGAGGACTGCGGCGCGCGGCCGGTCCTTCTCGACGTGAATCCCGAGTCGGCGGCACTGGAGCCTGCGACGGTCGGCGCCCGGCTCGGCTCCGCGGCGCGCGCGATCCTGCCCGTCCATGTGGGAGGGCATCCGGTCGACATGGAGGGATTCGAAGCACTGGCCAATGGCCACGATCTGGTACTGGTCGACGACGCGGCGCACGCGCTCGGAGCCCGGAGCGGGACCGCGGCGATCGGGGGCATCGGCACGGCGACGGCCTTCAGCTTCTACGCGAGCAAGAACCTGACGACAGCCGAGGGCGGGATGATCACCTGCGGCGACGACGGCCTGGCCGAGGAGCTACGGCTGGCGCGCCTGCACGGCCTCTCGCGCGACGCCTGGCGACGCGACGGTGGCCAGCGCTCGTGGACCTACGACGTCATCCGGCGCGGCACGAAGGCAAACCTGTCGGATCTCGCCGCCGCTCTCGGGCTCGCTCAGCTCGAGCGCTACCGGGAGCTCGACACGCGGCGCCGCGAGATCGCCGCCCGGTACGATCTGGCACTCGCCGGCTGCGATCTGCTCGAGCGGCCACCCAGAGCCAGCGGCGGCGAGCATGCCTGGCACCTCTACATGGTCCGCTTGAAGCTCGAGCGGCTCCTCGTGGACCGCGACACCGTTCTCGATCTGCTGGACGCTGAGGGAATCCAGTGCTCGGTCCACTTTCGGCCACTCCACCTCATGACGCGCGTTCGCGAGTGGCTCGGCGTCGGTCCGGGTGACTTCCCGGCGGCGGAGGCGCTGGGCGAGCGGGTGATCTCTCTGCCGATCTACCCGGGGCTGACGGATGTGCAAGTGGACCGGGTCGCCGAGACGCTCTGCCGCGTGCTGGAGGAGCAATCCGCGGGAGGCCGCGCATGATTCGCCCCTCGCAGCGGATCTTCGACC
>JAVJTD010000438.1:0-6410 GCA_040219065.1 Planctomycetota bacterium | reverse complement strand
TTCGTCTGACGACGAGGCGCGGAGCACCGGCGCTGGACTAGCCCCGGGCGAAGCCCGGGTTTCAAATTAGCGGCGCCCCCGGAAACTGGACCTGAGGGCTAGGTCCTCCCCGAGGCGCTTGGAAGGAGGACACGGAGACCGGCTGAAGCCGGCGGTCCGAACGACGAGGTGACTAGTTTCAAGTCAGCCCGGCCCCCGGCGGAGGACCGGCGGAGCATACAGGGGTGAAACCCGTCAAGCCCGGCTCTCCCGAACGTCCAACAGCTCGACTTCCAACTCTCAACCTTGAAGTCCATGTCTCCGCTCTTTCCGTCTGACGACGAGGCGCGGAGCGCCGGCGCTGGACTAGCCCCGGGCGAAGCCCGGGTTTCAAGCCAGCCCAGCACCCGGCGGAGGACCTCCGGAGCATACGGTGGTGAAACTGGTCGCTTCGGGGCACCTCCCGGCTGAAGCCGGGGAACCAACCCGACTGAAGTCGGGGGATACAAAGATTCCCGCTGAGCATGTTTCAGATCAAGCGATCCGGACACACCGGGAGGAGAACACCGAATCGGCTGACGCCGGTGCTCCGAACGGGGCGCCTCTCCCCTCAATGCTTCGTCAGGTGGATCACGCACGGATCCTCATCACCCGAGACCGTGATCGTCTGTTGGAGATCATCGCGCACCGCGCGGTCGACGAGGAGGCGAACGACGTATCGGCCGGGCAATACGCTGGGCAGCTTCACCGTTCCGGACCTATCGAAGGTCGCCAAGTCGAAGAAGACGCTGCCAAGGGCGCGCCCCCACTCGGGATCCAACTGAGCATTGACGACGCGGTCGCGGACCATCGGGTCGTCCCAGACCAACTCGAGGGCCACCGGGTCCGGCAGCTCGATGACGAGGTGATCTTCGCCTGGCTTCACCCGCCTCGACGTGCTCCACCCCTCGCAGCGGACGACGAGCTCGTACTCGGCAGAGTCCAGGCCCGCAAACTGGAAGACATCGCGCGAGGGACTCGAAGGAACGATGGGCAAGTGGTTCTCGATGCCCTTCGACAGGTGAGCGGTCGGCACGAACTGCGGGGGCAAGTTCTCGAGCTCGACCTTCAGGACTCGGCCCGGATCGACGACGATCGTCTCGCGCTGCCTTCCCGGATAGAGGCGCAGCCGCCTTTCGGTCGAGCGCTCTCCGACTTGGACGCTGACGATGACGTCAATCTCCCAGAGGTCGTCGAACGTCTTCTCGGAGCCTGAGATCATCTGGATGACCTCGAGGCGTCTGCCTGAGCCTGCGGACTTCAATTCAACCCTCGACTGAATGGGCAACGACGACTCGACCGTGACTTCGAGACGCGTGGGGTCGCGCGAAAGGCCGAACACGACGTGCCTCGGGGTCTCGTCGGCGGCCGCAGGAAACGACTTCCGCTCGACGACGGATTGCCCGCCCTTGCTGACCACCTCCAATGTGAAGGGCTCGGCCGGGTCGAAGGCACTCGTCCCGAACCGGGACGCTCGCCCCGGAACCTCTGCCGGCGGAAAGCCGAAGCCGTCGTGCTTCTCATCGGTTTCGACATCGTCGAGCCTCACCCGCGCGCCAGCCTGCTCGAGCCAGACGCTCACACCGTATGCCGGCGCACCGCTCGCCGTGCGCAAGTCGACCTCGAGGTAGTCGCCGATCTTCAACCGAACGGAATAATCGTGCCGATCGGGTGTCACCGTGATCGTTTGCTCAGTGAAGGTGCGAGCGCCGACAGTCAGAGACTCGATCGCGAACGGCAGGGGACCGACCTCGACCAGCCCTCGCCCATCGGCCCTTTGAGCTCGTTCGTCACGGTCGTCTCGCCACTTGGCCCAGGCTTCGGGCAGCGGGTTCCCGGACGCGTCCTCAGCCCACACACGCACGGGGCGAACCGCAGGGATCTCGATCTCACCGAGGTCGCATTCGCCCGTCCAATCGGTCCTCGTCGCGATCTCGTTCGCCAGGACGGTCTTCTTTGCGATCTCCAGCTCGCCGGCCAGGACTCGGAGCGTCAGCTCCCCGGTCCCGCCCGGATCGCACAGGAAGCGAAACCACCCATCCCGATCGGAGTACGCGAGGCGACGGGCTCCCAACTCGACCTCGACGCGGAGGTCTGCTTGCCCTTTCCCCTTGGCACTCACCAGTCGACCGACGAGACAGGGACGATGCTTCAACCGGATGAGCAGGTCCTCAGCCGGCGCGGACAACTGCAGCTCGCCGTGATCGGCTTCCCCTTCACTCGCCGCCTCGATCTGCCAGCCATCATCGATGCGGAGCAGGCCAGTCCAATCGCCAGGCAGATCCGCGGGAAACGAGAACCGTCCCTGAAGATCGGACTCGGTCGTGGTCACGTTCTGACCCATCGAAGCTTGCTCGAGCTCCCGCGAGAAGCCTTCATCGAGCACCCCCTTGAGGAGGGGATGCTTCGAGGCGAGGGAGAGCCGCAAGGTCCTCTCGGGCGGCCGCCCGAGGACGAGCACCTGCCCGGACACGCGGTGGCCGGAGACGAGAGTCACGTCGAAGCGCCGCGTGCCGCCGAGGACCCGATCCTGGAAAGGACGTCGATCTCGCGCGACGACCGTCAGCCTCCCCACCTCATCGACGGGAAGGCTCAGAGTGATACTGCCCGCGGCATCCGTGCGGCCGTACCGTCCAGGTCCCGACGCCGAGCGCCAAGCGACCCACGCATCCGGCACCGACGCGCCGCGATCGTCCCGGACCTGGACCTGGAGATCCGCCCGTGCCACCGAATCGATGAGCTCATCGGGCATGCTCTGAGTGATGGCATCGGAGGGAGGTGCCTCCTTCGAAAGGCGCGGCAACACATCGGGGTCATTGCTCCGATCGACCTGCCCGGGCTCGACCACCGAATCGAGCAGGGGCCGCTGATCGACCGACTCCGGTCCCGCCAGCCAGACCACGGCGAGGCCAGCCGCCAGGAAGATCGCGATCGCGCTCAAAGAGAGCCAAACCTTCATGAACTCGACTCGTTCTCCAGGTCCGATCCATCGCGGAGTTCCGACCTCTGCGATGGAAATCCTCCGTCTTCCGCGTTCAGGAAGAAGACATTCTGCCAGGATCGTAAAGAGCACGCACGGCATCGATCAGAGCCCGCACGGGTCCCTATCGCGGGGGCGAAGTGATAGGACGGACTGCGTTGACGTTGAAGAGCCGCGATCGGCCAGTGATGAGTGAGGGACGAGCGGATGCGCCGCGAGAAGCGGTTCGCGGAATCGGAGCCGCGTAGGAGGTCGCGTTCTGATCCGCGGTGACAGTGACGTCGAATACCCCCTCGTCCCTCACTCAGCCTCGCTGCCCGCGACATCGATCAGCTTTCCAGGGCGCCGCTTCGATCGCCGGCCTCGCCTGACGAGGGACCCGATCGGGCTCGGATCGTCCCGATCGGAGCCAGTGCGGGTCCCGATCAGAGCCCGCACGGGTCCCTATCGCGGGGGCGAAGTGGTGGGACGGACTGCGTTGACGTTGAAGAGCTGCGATCGGCCAGTGCTGAGTGAGGGACGAGGAGATGCGCCACGAGAAGCGGTTCGCGGAATCGGAGCCGCGTAGGAGGTCGCGTTCACATCCGCGGTGACAATGACGTCGAATACCCCTTCGTCCCTCGCTCAGCCTCGCTACCGGCGAGGTCGATCAGCTTCCGCAGGCGCCTGCTCGATCGCGGGTCTCCCCTGGCATGGGACCCGGTCGGGCTCCGATCGGCCGATCAGGCTCGGATCGTTCCGCTCACTGCACGTCGATGCGTTGGACGGTGCCGCTTTGGATCGTCACGCTTTGGACCTGCTCGGGCTTTGCCCGCTCGCTCGCCTCGCCGAGGTAGAGGCGCAGCCGGTAGTCGCCTGGGGGGAGGCCTTCGACCTTGGCGATGCCGTAGCTCTCGAAGATGCCTTGTGCGCGGCGGCGGACTCCGAATGGGGCCGGGCGGTCGGCGTCTTTCTCGGGGATCAGCCAGGCCGTGGCCTTCTCGTGAGCGACTCTCGGATCGCTCCAAGTCACCTCGACCGTCACGGGTCGTGGCAGATCCACGGTCAGGGACGTATCGGTCGGCGCGACCAGACGCTCGTGGCTCCAGGCACCGACCAGGACGCGCAATCGGTACTGCGTCGCCTCGAGCTCTGCGAACTCGTAGAGAGCTCCGATCCGGCGAGAGGGGAGCTGGCGCCAGGTCTCCCGACCCGGCTCGTCGGAGACGATCTCGACGTGAGGCGGGAAGGCCAGGTCACCCGAGCTGCGGAGATCGACCTCGAGGTGCCGGCCGAAATCGAAGCCGAGGGTGTGCTCTTGCGGACCGGGTCGTAGCGGGATCGTCTCGCGCCGGTGGGAATGACCGTATGATGCGATGAGTACGACTTCGTCGTGCCACAGATCGCCGAAGGTCGCCCGCGGCGACGGGTCCATCACGATTCGTCCGCTCTGGACCCGCGCGCCGACGGTGCTGTCGAGCCTCACCTGGTAACGGGCCACCTCTTCCGTCGGCCCTGGGAAGAAGACCGTCAGCTCGGTCGGATCGCGGTCCAATCGCCATTCGACGCGCGAGCGCGCCTCGAAGGTAGCTTCGATCCGCTTCTGCCCGAAGACCGGGAGCTGCCATCCCGAGCGGAGGGTCAAAGTGCCCGGTCGGCCGGGATCGAAGTCATAGGTCCGGTAGAGTCCCTTCCCCTTGGCGTTCAGGTGGACCGCTCTCTCCCCTTCTTGCTCCCACCAGATCGCCAGCCTCTCCGCCGGATCGCCGGAAGCCGTGTGCACCATCACGTCGAGCAATGCATCTCGCCGGAGCGTCACCTCGAACTCGCCAGCTTCCGATCCGATCTCCAGGGTCTCGGTCTCATAGCCTTCCTTGCCGACCTCGATCGCCGTCACCTCGACCGGGAACGGCGAGAGGTCGATCTCCCTCAGATCACCGCCGATGCCGTGCCGGTTGCTGCCGCCGTTCAGCTTCCAACGGGCGAAGGCTCCCTTGGGGTGGACGCCGTCATCGGTGCGCACACGGATGACCAGACTGCGCACACCTTCGACCACGAAGTCCCCGAGATCACACTCGCCCGCCTGGGCCGTCCGCCTCGCGATATCGTCGCCGGAGATCTCGCGCTCGAGGTGGGTCTTGCCGTTGACCCGCAGGGTGAGCTCGACCCGCAGGGCGTCTCTCGGATCCACGATCAAGAGGAAGCGGCCCTCCTCGTCGCTGCGGCCGAATCCCAGGAGCTCGTCGTCCTCCAGTATCACGTCCGCTTGCACCATCATGCCCTCAATGGGCCGGCCGGCCGGGTCGATCACGCGCCCGAGCAACACATGCCGTTGCCCGAGATCGATCAGCACTGAAGGTGCGGGATAGGCGAGCTTCAAGCTGAGACGGTCATCGGAGACGACGCCTTCGGTCGCACCGGCGATGGGGAAGTGTCCCTCGATGGCGAGCGTCCCGGTCCACTCCTCTGGCAGGGTCGGCGGGAATGCGAACGATCCATCGGCGAGCGTCTCGACGCGACCCCGCTCGAACTGCGGAGCGACTCGGAACATCTCGCGGACGAGCACATCGTCCAGGACCTTGCGAGGCCTTAGAGACACGTCCGGCGAGAGGCTGACCGAGAGTGGCTCCGCGGGCCGGCCGCCGAGGCGAGTGATGCGACCCGTGATCGCGATCCCGCGGCGGAGCTGGATCGTCATCGAATCGGCCAGGCCTTGCTCGAGCTGGGCAAAGTGCGGCGGATGGTCCTTGGAGACGACGACCAGCCAGCCGGCTTCGTCCGAAGGCAGCAGCGTTGCGTTACCTTCCGAATCACTGAGCGTCCATCGCGCCACGCCGCCGATCGGCTGGAGCGCGACGAGGGCGCCTTCGACCGGCTGGCCCTGCCAGTCTCGAACATGAATCTGGAGCTGCGCTTCCTCTTCGAAGATCTCCGCGTCGTCAGTGCGATCGATGTCCGGCAGCCTGTCGGCGAACGTGGGCGACGAGCTCTGGACGTCCGTATCGATGACCTCGGCCGACTTCGTTCCGAGAGAGGCATCTCCTTCATCCCACCAAATGAAGGTGATGACGACCAGAGAGATGACAAGAAGCGAGAGCAGAATGCGCACGAGAGGCTCCGAGGGAAGGGGAATCGAAGACGCGCCCATCCTCGATGAGCCTTCGACCCCACGCAATGGAAACGCCCGCGGAACGCTGCAAAAGATATGTCACGGTGGAGACCGGCTGAAGCCGGGGAGACAACCTGGCTGAAGCCAGGGGATACGAAGGAGACGGATCACAAGCCGAGCGAGCTCGTCCACGAAACCGCCCACTACTCGAGTTGACGAGCCACATCCTTGAGGAGGCTCACTAGCCCGGGGTCCGAGATGCTCCAGACTTCTGGCAAGGCTTGACGCAATGTCTCGCGTTGCGATACCGAGAGCTGAGGGCCG
>JAVJTD010000437.1:0-11964 GCA_040219065.1 Planctomycetota bacterium | reverse complement strand
CGGCTGAAGCCGGTGGGAACAACCTGGCTGAAGCCAGGGGATACGAGGGAGGGAGCGCGGGCGCCGGTAACCACTGGGAGCGCGGGCGTCCCGCCCGCCTGGATCACGAAGGAGACCTGCCCACGTTCGAGCAGCGCTTCTTTGCTCGCTTCTGCTATCGCCCCGCGCTCGGGTATCCTGGCGCCGCTTCGAGCTCGAACAGCAAAGGAGCTCCGATCATGTCTCACTCATCCGGGAGCCGGTCCGAGGTCGGCCGGGCAGCGGTCGCGGCACTCGTGTTCTGGTTGACCGACGCCTTCGTCGCGAGCGCGCGCGGTCTCGAGGATCCGTTTCTCGATCCGTTCCGGATCCTGATCCCGCCGCTCCTCTATCTGATCACACTGCACGCGATCGGAGCCGACGAGCGAGAGCCGGTGAGCGGCACGCGTATTCGGATGCCCATCAAGTGTGCCGCCATGCTGTACCTCGTCGGTGGCCCGTTGATCGTCCTGAAGCTGGCCGGCGACTCCGGCCTCGATTTGGCCTGGAGCTTGGTCTTCTTGCAGCTCAGCCTGTTGATCACACCGTACCTCGCGCTTTGGGACGGCTCACTCGCCGGCATGGTCCTCGCCTTTGGCGTCCCCGTGTACCTCTGGTGGCGAGCATTGTCGCAGCCCGTCGAGCACCCGAAGCGCACCCGCGTTCGGCGCGTGAGTTGATCCGGTCGGGCTCGAATGATCGCGGGCGTTTTGCCCGCAGACGCAAGGAGGCCAGGTCCGAAGGCCCCTGGCGTTTGGCCATTCGGAGAACCCTTGCCCAGGCCGAAGGCCTGGATTCCCAGGGCCGAAGGCCCGACAGCGTGTAGCCCAGGCCGAAGGCCTGGGTTTTCGGGTCCGGATACAACGCCATCCCCGCCCTGAAAGGGCGGCGGCGATCTTCACCCGTCGCACCCCCCCCGATTGTCATCCCAACCCGCCGGTGCCCCTTCGGGGCACGTGATGCAATGATGATGATTGCATGATCCACCCCTCGCTGCCGGCCCTTCGGGCCTACGGCCAGAGGAGCGGTTCAAACGGTCGACCCTCCCCGTTCCGCGCGGGCTCTGATTCAGCTCGCGTCGTCGAGGACTTCGGCCAGCCTCGTCAGGGCCCGCGACAACAGAGTCCGTACGGCGCCTTCGGTGCGGTCCATCAGCTCGGCGATCTCTTTGTGGGAGAGGCCGAGGATGCGGGCGTAGCAGATGACGTCGCGGTAGTCCTCGGGCATCTTCTCGAAGGCCTCTTCGATGCGCGCGAGCTCCTCGTGGGCCATCGCGTGCTGGCTGGGTGTGTAGAAGTTGCCGTAGCACTCGAGCAATTCGGTCTTGCGTTGCTCGTCGTCACCGGGGCCGCCGCTGATCTCGCGCCGAGCGTCGCGCCTAGCCGCCTGGTAGAACGCCTGCCGGTTGGCGATCTTCCGCAGGGCCGTCGTGTACAGCCAGCTCTTGAAGCCGGACTCGCCGCCGTACTGGAACCGATCCATGTGCTGGAGCACCTCGCGGCAGACGGACTGGGCGAGGTCGGACGCGGACTCCTTGGCGCGCAACATGCGACCCGAGCGGAGTCGGATGAAGGCGCGCAGGCCCGGCAGATAGCGGTTCAGCAGCTCGTCGATGGCGATGTCGTCGCCTCGCGTCGCGGCTTCCACCAGCTTCTCGGTGTCGTTCATGGGAGCAGTTCCAAGTCTCCGAATCTGGGAAAATGGTCAGTCCTGACTTCGCAGCTTCTTCAGGAAGGCGACGAAGTCGGGATGCCCGCGGAGCTCGTCGTATGCGGGAGAGGATTCCAAGGCCGCGACGTCGAGTGCCCCCGCCTCGCGTGCGCGGCTCAAGTATTCGACTGCCTTCTGGCAGATCTCTTCGAACAGAGCGGCATCTTCTCCGGATTCGATCGGCATCCCCTCGAATGTCCAGCATCCGCTGGCGACGTAGCCCGCGCCGCGCTCCCAATCGTCTGGACGGATCTCGCTCTCGCTGAGCAGCCCGTCCACGACATCGAGCATCTCGCGCAGCTCGCCGCGGCGAGCCTGCGTCAAGGCGAGGAGCCAACGAGAGTTCCGGTCCGCCAGGATAACGAATTGGCTGGTCGGCTGAAGCTCCCGCGCGCGCTCGAGACTCGGGCGGGCCTCTCGAAGCAGCGCCAGGCACGCGTCGTAGTCCTCCGCGCCGAACTGGAAATCGGCGAAGTTCCCGAGCGTCGCACCCAACCGGCCCAGGACGACAGGGACGTCTGGGTGACGTCTCCCCATCAAGCGCAAAGTCTCCAGGGAGTGCTGGTACCAGAGAGGAGACTCCTCTCCGCGCCCAATGTCCTTGCAGAGGCTACCCAGGTTGTTCTGGGCCGTGGCGAGCTCCATTCCGAGGCCCCACTCGCTGGGAAACGCCTCGACGAGATCCTCGAGGAGCGCCACGACCTCTTCGAGCGGCTCGATCGCCTCGGAGAGCCGTCTCGTGACCTGGTAGCAGCGTGAGAGGTTGACCAGGATGCGCGACTTCGAGCGCTTGAGATTCCACGAATCGGGGGCTGCTTGGAGCCGCGCGTCGATCTCTCGCCTCGCCTCCTCGAGCATCGCCACCGACTCGTCCGGGCGATCCTCACGCATGAGGTAGAGCCCGAACTCGGCGCGGAGCAGGCCTTGCTGCGGAACCTGGCGGGCGAAGCCCGGGTCGCTCTCCTCGATGACGTCCGCTTCCTCGAGCGCCATTGTGAACGCCTCGTGCCCTTCCTGCATCCGACCGCTCTCGTAGTGCACGCGGCCGATCCGGCGCAGAGCATCGACGCGGAGCTGCCGGTAGCCCAGCTCGCCGGGATGCGCCTCGATCAGCCGGTCTGCCCGGTCCGCCATCTCCTGGTATCGTTCGAGACACTCTTCGTCGCGTCCGAGCGTCTCGAGCAGGTTGCCCAGCCCCTCGAGGCACAAAGCGTACTGGTACAGGAGATCGTGGTCCTCGGGAAACTCTCGCCGGAGGGTCTCGAGGAAGTGGAAGGCCTTTTGGTAAGCCTGCTCCGCTGCCGCGGTATTGCCCAGTCGATGCTCGATGTCGGCGAGCCGGCGGAACGAGCGACCCAGCTCGCGGCGCAGGACGGGATCGCCCGGATCGTGCGACTCGATGTTGCTGTACGCCTCGACCGCTTGCTGGAACACCTCGCGCCGGAGCCCGGCAGTGTCCGGGTAGCGCTGGGCGTGCTCGCGCTCGATCTTGCCCAAGAGCCCTTCGAAGGTCTGGGTGATCTGACCGAAGTACTCTCGCGCCCGCGCATCTGCCGCGTTCGCCGCCGCCTCATGGGGCGCCGTTCGACTCTCGACTTCTCTCTCGAGCTCGGCTCGGAGGAGCGGCCACGAGCCCGCGACGGCGAAGACGATCAGCAGCGTGAGCGAGCGGACCGGGTAGCGCCGGATGCTTCGCCAGACGCGATGGGGGAGACCCGGCCGACGCGCCGCAATGGGGCGATGGGACAAGAAGCTCTCGATGTCGCGGCCGAGCGCCTCCATCGACTCGTAGCGTCGCGGCGACGAAGACTCCATCGCCCGGAGGCAGATCGTCTCGATATCGCGCGGGACATCCTTTCTGAGCCGGCGGATCGGAGGAAAGTGGCCGCTCAAGATATCACGTCGCACCTCGAGATCGGAGGTGCCCTGAAAGGCGGGCTGGAGCGTCAGCATCTCGTAGAGCGTCGTGCCGAGGGAGTAGACGTCCGAGCGCTCGTCGAGATCCTGGAAGCGCCCCTCGACCTGCTCGGGGGGCATGTAGGGCAGAGAGCCCATCATCGACCCCGTCCGGGTCAAGCGAGTGCCGGCATCGGGCGCGTCGGGGGCCGTCGCCAATCCGAAGTCGATCAGGCAGACGCGCCCATCGGTGGTCAGCATGATGTTGGAGGGCTTGATGTCCCGATGCAAGACGCCACGCTCATGGGCATGGGCCACCGATTCGGCCACGGCTCGAATGATTCGCAGGCACCACACTGGCCAAGGCAGGCTCCAGGACTCGGGAAGCTGCCGACCTTCGACGCCTTGCTTGCGGGAGAGGCGCTGCCAGATCTCCGCAGGCTTCGGATCCTCTTCGCGCGCCTGTCGCAGCGGCGAGAGGATCTCATGAAGCGTGAGCCCTTCGAGGAGCTCCATCGCGAAGTAGGGCAAGCCGCCCTCGTCACCGCCCGTGTAGACCGAGACGATTCCCGGGTGACGGAGCTGGGCGAGGGTCTCGATCTCTCGGCGAAACCGCTCGCGAGCGCGCGGGAAGTAGAGGTGCTCGGGATGGATGATCTTGAGGGCGACGGGCCGTCCCACCGATTCCTGGAATGCGCGGTAGACGACGCCCATGCCGCCTCCGGCCAGCCGCTCCTCGAGCCGGAACTCACCCAACCGCTCGGGGATCGTCTCGACATCGCCGCGAGTCTCGTCGTCGGAGCCACTCTCGTCGAGGAGGCCGAGCTGGCCGAGCATGGCCAGGCGCCGACGCACCACCGGGGCGAGCTCGGGCACGTCCTCGCAGACACGATCGGCCGCCTCGAGACCTTCCTCGGGGTACCGCTCCATCGCACGGGCGAACAGCTCGCGCAGGCGATCGGCATCGCCGTCGGGCGCGTCGGTGGCTCGGGTTCGGCTCGAAGTCACGTCGATCACTCCGACGTCGTCTGAGGGGACTCGCGGCGCTGGCGGCTCACATGATAGTCGCGCGCGCGCCGCGCATCGTTCTCGACCAGCTCGTCCAATTTCGTGAGCAGCTCGAGGTTGTCGCTCGGCCGGTAGCCCGCGAGCGCCTCTTGGTAGTCGGGCAGACGGTACAGGAAGCTCTCCACGGTCCGCGCATCGAGGTCGCGGCCGTTCATGCCGTAGCCCGCGTCCTCGAGCAAGAGCGCATTGAGCTCTTGCTCGAACTGCCCGCGCATCGGCACGGCGAGCATCGGCTTTCCGAGATGGATCGATTCGGTCATGAGACTGAAGCCGGCGGTCGAGATCACCGCTTTCGCGGTGGCCAGGTCGTTCAAGAAACCCTCGTAGCTGAATCCGCGAAAGTGGAACGGTGTCTCTTCTCCTTCCGCGCGGTCCGACCCATACACCAAGAAGCGCTCCCGTGGGAAGTCCTTCAACACTTCGAGCAGCGTCTCGAAGGCCTGGGTGGAGTAGACCAAGACATGCTCGCCCTGGCCCGGCTGCATCTCCCGCACCTCGCGGCGCAGGATCGGTGGGAAGAGGAAAGAGCGCTCGTTCTTCAACGGCCCGAAGTAGAAGGTCGTGATGAGGGAGACCGAAGGGCGAGGGACCATCGCCCGGATGACGGTCTCGGTCACGAGCGCATCGCGCCGCAGGCGCATCGGGCACGGGTAACGCATGTACCGCATGCGGTGCTGGTTGTCGAGCGTGATGAGCGGCAGGTCGTTGACGAGCGCCAGGTAGGCGGTCATCGGCTCGAAGTCGGTGATCACGCAATGCGGCCGGAAGTCGCGGAAGAGCTCCTGCCGCAGGGCCCTCAGCTTCTGGATGCCGCCCGGCGCCCGGCGCAGGTTGTCGACGAAGGTGCGCAGATAGTGGACCCGGTTGTCCTGGGTCGTGATGTGCAGGCCTTCGGTCTCGAAGACGTCGAAATCGTCGCACAAGTTGCGGTAGCCCCGGTCGTAGCTGACCGCCCGCACCTCGTGCCCTTGCGCGAAAAGATGCGGCAAGACCTCGCGCGCACGCGACGAGTGCCCCGATCCCTCGCCGGCGATTCCATAGACGATTCGAGTCATGGTCTCAGGATACAGCGGAACATCGAACGTTGAACTCTCAACTTGGGAGCCGGAGGGGGCGCCCGCCAGATCGTCGATGTCGGCCGCTCACTCTTCCCATTCGAACTCGATCGTCTTCGCGAGGGCTTTCGAGAGCAGCTCGGCGCGCTTTTGCATGCGGTTGATCGGCAGGGGAGACGGCTTCAGCCAGTCGACGTGGATGCGGAGCGTGTCGCCTTCTCGATGGACCTCGAGCTTGCCGGTCGCTTGCCGATGATCGCGATCGAGCGTGGCGGTGATCCGGAGGATGCCGGCCAAGACTCGGAGCTGGTGCCGCTCGTCTTCGGCCCGGCCTTCGAGGAAGGGATGGACGAGATCGGGGTCACCGCTCATCCGGATCAGGCAGCCGACCCGCTCACGGGTGATGGCGCGCATGCCGGGCAAGTCGCCGTGGAGGATCAGATACTCGCTGTGCTGCTGCGTCTCTCGGGGATGGATGATGCTGCCGATGTCGTGGAGCAGCGCGGCCAATTCGAGGAGGTAGCGGTCCTCGGCGCCGAGTCCGGTCATCGCCTCGAGCTGATCGAAGAGCGAGAGCGCCAGGTCGGTGACGTGATCGGCGTGGAAGACGTCGAAGCGCATGCGGCGTCCGAACCGCCGGGCCGCCAAGACGACCGCTCGCCGCTCTTGGTCGCGACCTTCTCCCACTCCGGTCACGTAATGATGCGCGAGGATCTCGAGGAGGAGACCTTCCCGGACGCCGACGCCCGGGACGATCCAGCGGTCGATCTTCAGGCGCTCGGAGAGCATCTCGAAGACGACCGCCGCCACACCCATCACCTCGGCGCGGTCGCGCCGCACGCCGAAGGCGGCCATGCGCTCGAGAGGATCGAGTGACAGAATCCGCGGCACCGCGCGGCCGAGCTCGACGGTGTCGATGGAGCGCACGCCGTGGAAGCGACGCCCCCCGGCGAGCTTGGCCAGGCGCTCGGCGTTGCCGCCACAGGCGACGGCAATGTGCTTTTTGTCGCGGCTTTCATTCAGGGCGGGCAACCGCGCCAGCTCGGCCTCGACGAGCGCCCGCAGCTTCTTCGTCTGCCCCTCGCTCATCGCTCCGTCCAGGTCGAGCCCCTCCATGAGGCGCACCGTCCCGATCGGCAACGTCCAGCTCTGCTGCACGCGTCCTCCGTCGAGCTCGCTTACCTCCAGGCTGCCGCCGCCGAGGTCGACGATGACGTCCGGGTTCCCGATGCCGCGTAGCGCGGCGAGGACCGAGATCCGCACGAGACGCGCTTCGTCTTCGCCGTCGATCACCTCCAGGCGAATGCCCGAGCTCGCCTCGATCCGGGCGAGGAGCTCATCCTGGTTCGCCGACTCGCGCGTCGCGCTGGTGGCGACGGCTCGGTACGCCTGGACGCCGTAGTGATCCATCAGGAGTCGGAAGTGCTCGAAGGCCGCCACCGCCCGATCGAGCGTTCCCTCGTCGAAGGCGTGCCCGCCGATGAATACACCGTGCCCTAGCCGCACCGGATACCGCTCACTCGTGAGACGGCGATACTCGATCGGTCCCTGAGAGTCGGCGATGACTAGCCGAATCGCGTTCGAGCCGGCGTCGATGGCAGCGACCGTGATCGGAGCAGGCAACGCGGGATCTCTCCTCGGAAAGCGGGCGAACGGCTTGAGCCGCTCGGCAGTTTGCCGGACCGGGCGGGCCATGAGAAGAACTTTGCGCTTCGGAGCTCGTTAGCCCGGATATCTCACGAGACATCGTCGCGAGGCGTCGAAGATGCCCATGGATGCAAGGAAAGCGACCGAGCACGCCGCAGTCGACCTCTCTGCAGGTCGTCGAGGCGGCACAGGGAGCTTGACGCAGCAGGCATGGGTCGATTCGGCGCCGCAGTAGATGGCTCGTGAGATATCCGGGTTAGCGGCAAAGCTTGGGCGTGAGCAGCCACTGCAGGGTCGAATCTCCTGGCTGCCAGGTGTCGACACTCAAGGCGGCGACGGCGGCTTTCTTTAGGCGCGTCACCGGTCGCGATGTGCCGAGGAGCCAGGCGATGACGTCATCGAGGTTGGGGAGGTGACCGAAGACGATGATCGACTCGGCGCCCGTGCCCGTCAGTGTGCGGAACGAAGTCTCGGGTGAGGCGAGGGGCTGCCAGGCGGGAGAGCGCTCGATCGCACGGGGCTTCACGCCGTAGCGAGCGGCGACGATGTCGGAGGTCTGGCGAGCGCGGAGGTAGGGGCTCGTGATCCAGCGCTCGATGTCCGGCACAGCGGCACGGAGCCGATCGGCGACCAAGGCCGTGCGCTCGCGGCCCTTTTCGACCAGCGGTCGATCCGGATCCGGCGGGCAGTCCGGATCGAGTCGGTCCACGGCGATCCCGTGGCGCATCAAGTAGAGCCTGGTCATGGCAGGGTCGGCTTCACCTCTCGAGCTGGAGCTCGATCTCGGAGAGACCGACGGCGGACTTGGACGGGTTCTTGCTCGGACGCATACCGACGATGGTGACGTCGATCCGGCGAATCGTTTGAGAGCGGTCGAGCTCGAGCACGGCCTTGCGAATCGGGTCGCTCGGGAAGTCCAAAGGGATGGGATCGCCCTTGCCATTCAGGCGAATCATGACGCGCTCGATGCGCGCCGTGCGCTCCTTGTCGGCCTTCTCCGCGAGAGTGGGGCTGAGCAGGATGCGGTTCGCCTTCACCGGCCTCTCGAGCAAGAGGCTCAGGGTCGGCTGCGGATCACCGTCGGCACAGAGCCAGCCCTTGCGCTGGAGGTTGTCGGCCACGTGCGCCGCCGGCCAGCCGTTCATCTCGCTCGAGGCCTGGACCGTCACGGCCTGACCGGCGACGAGGTTTCGGGCGGGATCCGAAGCGTAGCTCAAGAGCTCGGCGTCTTGGGCCTTTTCGATCGTCACCTTCAAGGGCTTGGACTCGAGCGTCTCGAGATCCTCCGACTCAGGGCTCATCGGCACGGTGACGCGCGCCCGGATCTCGTACTCGCCGGGCCGCGGGAACTCGAGCTGAGCGGCGAGCCGTTGGTCGCTCGGGCCGCGGCGATCCACCGAGGCGAGGAGAGCGTAGTCGGTGAGTCGCAGATCGAAGGTCCGCAGCTCGTCGAGCCTCCGGCAGTGGACCGCGAAGACGTTGCGCCCCGGCCGGAGCCGCCTCGTCCAGCCGTCCTCGAGGAGCAACGCCTCGTAGCCGACCGTCGGGAGCAGGTCCTCGTGGAGCAGCTCACCGTTGAGATAGAGAGAGAACGTCTCGACCGCCTCTCCGTCCTTGCGGCGGCTCCGACCACCGCGCGGCGCTTCGTCGCGGCGCTCGATGTCCTTTAGATCGCGCAGCGATCGGGCGAGATAGAAGCCGTCGAAGAAGCCCGACGCGTTGCTCATCGGAGTCAGGGCCACGCCGGTTAGGTTGCCCTCGCGGCCATTCAGGTCCTTGATGAGATCGCGCGTGACGACCGTCCACTCCTCGGGATTCTTCTTGGCGACCTCGATCGCTTCCCAGCCGACGGTGTTCTTGCCGGCCACGTAGCGGATCGGTTGATTCCACGAGCCGTCGAACGCGAGCTGGATCATCACGCCGTCGGGACCGGGCTTCTTCCATGCGAAGCGCAGGAACCGGTACTCGCCTTCTTCCGGCTTCTTGGTGATCGGGAAGAACCAACCGGGGATGCTCGGATTGTGCCGCTGGCGTGGACCGACCTCGAAGCACGCCTCGCCGTCGTTGGCACCTTCGAGGCGAACCGCGGCGGCGCTGCCTTGATCTTGATGGACGAGCACCTTGGCGAAGTCGGGATCCTCGTCGAAGAGCTCGACCAGAGGAGGGCCGGCGAGGTTGCGGACTCCCGAGCCGGCATCGCTGGACCAGTAGATTTCGAGGTCGGGCTCGAGCAGCGTCGCCGGGTCGATCTCGAAGGGGAGTCGGAGCCACAGCTCCTGGCCTTCCCACAGCGTCCGCACCGTCGCTCCCGAGCCCTGCATGGGACCGAACCCGCCGCGACCTTCCGACCAACGGCCGCCGGGGTCGTCCATCCCGGTCCACTCCGCGCGAGGCTCCTTGTCGGCGATCTGCCAGAGGGGCGGATTGCCGTCCTTGCCCGTGAGGAGGTCGATGCGGGGACCGACGTAGTCGGCGTGACGAATGTCGAGCGGGGCCTTCGGATCGGTGATGCCCAGGCGCTCCCGGATCCGGTCACCCAGGCCGGTGATCCAGACGGTGAGCGGCGTGTCGCCCGAAGCGCGCAAGCCGACGATCTCGTCGGGCCCTTCGATCGCGTAGGTCTTCGTGCTGCGGCTGATGCTTTTGCCGGTGGTCGGTGCCGTGGCGCGGGAGAGGAAGAGCAGCGAGAACGCGGTGTTCTCCTGATCGCGGCCACCGGTGGCCGACCAGGAGCCTTCACCCTTCTGCTTCTCGGTCAGGAATCGCGCGCCTTCACGGTACCAGTCGTGCGCGCCGAGTCGCTCCAGGTCGAGCAAGGCCGCCACGCGCTCGAGGCCGTAGAGGTAGTAAGTCGTCCACTCGTCGTTCGGTCCCTTGGGGTTGTCCTTCGCCGAGAAGAACCGGACGAGCCAATCCTCGCCGCGCTTGAGCGAGGTGACCATCCGAGCCGTCGCCGGATGGCTCTCACCGAGCTGCTCGCGGCAGATCGCGAGCACGCTGACGCCCGCGGCGGTCATGCTGCCAGTGGGCTCACGGCCGGGATGATAGCCGTAGCCGGCAGGCGCGTACGGGTCTGCCGGCTTCTCTTGATGCGCGATGACGTTGTCGCCGAGCTTGATCCAGATGTCCGGCTCGGTCGGCACGCCCAGGGATGCCGCCGCACGAAGGCCGAGCGCCGCGTACTGGGTGTTCGAGAGATCGACGCCGCCCCACGGATACGGCCAGCCGCCGTTGGGGTGCTGCCAGCCCACCAGGATGCCGTGGAGCCTTCGGACCCAGCTCTTGTGATCGGGATTCGCGATGGCCATCAGCGCCATGAGCTGACAGCCCATCGAGTAGGTCTCTCCCGGATCGACCGCTTCGAGGAACGCGAGCGCTCGCCGAATGGCCGGGTGCTCAGGGCTCACGCCGGACTTGACCAGCGTGTAGACGGTGAGCGCGGTCTGGCCGTTGCGATACCGGTCCTGCATCGCGGCCCAGGAGCCGTCGCGCTCCTGCTCGGCGAGCAGGTACTCGATGCCTTTGTCGATCGCCGAGTTGATCTTCGGCTGGAGCTCCTTGTCCTCGGGCCTGGGGACCTCGACCAGGAGGGGAGGCGGGGAGCCCGTCAAAGAGAGTCGGAAGTGTCCGATCGTGTGACGATTGCCGTGCTGGAAGTCGAGGGTGATGACGAGTCGCGCGCCGTTGCGGTACTCGATCGGATGCCGCAGCTCGAAGGCGACCGAATGCTCCTGACCGGGGCGTGGGTGGATGGCCCAGCCGGTCTTTGGATCGCCATCGATCGCCAGGAAGATCGGGTGTCCGCTCTGAGACCAGGACGCGGACCCCGACTCGATCGTCTGAGCTCGGGTCGCGCCACCGAGCTTGCCGCCGGCTGCGATCCGGACCTCGGAGAGCACGAAGTTGCCGTTGTCGGCGCGGCCCGGCCCTTTCGAGCCGAGCGACTCGTGCGGCAAGACGTCGATTCGGAAGCCGGTGATCTTGGTGAGATCGGTCGTGGCTTCGAGCGTGTAGGTGTCCGTCTCCGGCTTGGTGCCCGTGGCGAGCACGGTCTTGTCGGGCTGAATGGTCAGGGTCGCTCCACCGGAAGACGCGACACGGAGCTCTTGGGCAGGACGCCAGTCGGGAGCAGCCGGAGCGAATTCCTGAGGGCAACCGAGGACCAAGGCGAGCAGTACGGCGAAGGGCGTCGTCGTCATAGACTCGTCATTCTCGGGGTTCGGTCGGATCTCGGAGGAGCGACCAGCATAACAGACCGATTGGTCGCGAGTAAAAGCTGTGTAAGAAGGGATCGCGCCGGAGTTCCCGGAAGTGAGCATTCTCTTCCCGGCACAGATGTCCCACTCTGCAATCCAAAGTTGGCAATCTCTTCCCGGCACAGATGTCCCACTTTCGTCGATCGGTGATAGCGCCGTAGTGAGGGAACATTCATATGAAGTGAATGCCGAGGAGGTGAGGCTGCTCCTTCAGAAGGCGAGACTTCGTCGAGAGGCTCGCTGCACTTCGCAGTTCTTTGGGTGGGTGATGAAGCGGTAGGATCCTCCCAGAGACATTACCGGCAGGGACCCTC
>JAVJTD010000428.1:0-3789 GCA_040219065.1 Planctomycetota bacterium | reverse complement strand
TTCCGATCTCAAGAAGACTGAACCCAGAGCGCAGACCCAGAGCCCGCGCGACCGAAACGGCGATAGGCCGAAGAGCTACCAATCGCTCGCTCGACAGTGCCATCGAGAGAGCGGGAAAGCGCCGAGCAAGGGGCTGCTCAGGACCGACCCGCTCAGGTCCGGGGCCACCAAGACCTCCAAATCTTCCAAAACCGACGCATCCTCCGAATGGTGGGGTACTCTTCCCCCGGAGAGTCCGAATTCGTGGGAGAAAGCGGGAAATGAGAAGCTCGATCTCGTCGGGTCGCCGTGCGCTCGTCGCAGTTGGCTGCGCGATCGTACTGGTTGCTGTGTGGTGGGTCCTCGAAGAGGATGGACCCGAGCAGAACGTCGGCCGAAGTGCCGTACTCGAGCCGCAGACAGCCTGCGTGCCCTCGGTGAGCTCGCCGGGCGAGGTGCCGGGTTCCTCGAGGGTGGCCTCGCGGGTCGAGCCGAGAGCCGAGCCGAGCGCCTCGGGGACATCGGCAGGCGAGCCCTCCGCACCGAGCGGCCGCGAGGTCGTGCTGTTCGAGACGGACGCCGCGCTGGAGCCGGCTCCGCCGTTCCCTTTGCCCGATGTCGTCCGAGTCCGGCACGGCGTTCGGCTGAATCGGGAGCGCTTGAGCGACCTGGTCGAGGGCGACATCGTCCCGATCCACATCCCCGACCTCGGTGATTTCCAGGCCCGCGTCGAGAGGCGTGTCGTGAGCGCGAACGGGGACCGAGCCTGGAGCGGCCACCTCGAGGTCGGCGGATTCGAGCACATGGTGGTGTACACGCAGGGCGAGCAGGCGACCTTCGCCACGATCTCGACACCGGCGGGAACGTACGCGCTCGAGGCGATGGGGGATACGGGCGTGCTCTTCCTGGACGAGCGCGATCGTCTGCACCGTCCCGGCGACGACACCTTGCCGACGGACGAATGAGGGGCCCGAGATGACACTCGAGATTGGAAGAACGGCGGTTCGATTCGCTCTGACGTGCACCCTCTTGATCTGCCCCCTGGCGCCCCCTGCCTCGGCTCAGTCGAAGACGGCGGTCGACGTGATGGTGGTCCACACCCCCGGCGCGGCTTCCTATTACAATGGCGCCATTCGGACGCGCATCAATCACCTCGTCAACGTGACGAACCAGATCTACACGGACAGCGACGTCAACATGTACCTGCGTCTCGTCCATCGGGAGCAGGTCAATTACAGCGAGACGGCGAACCTATCGAATTCGTTGACGGCCATCCGCACCGGGAGCTCGGGGCTAGGTCAGATCGCTTCGTTGCGTAGCGCGCACGGCGCCGATCTCGTCGTCTTCATGCGCCTCTACGTCAGTGGAGACTACGCGGGCCTGGCCTATGTCGGTGGCGTCGGACGAGGCGGCAACCTTGCCGGCTACGCGCCCTACATGTTCTCCGCCGTGGCGATGAACACCTCCGATTACGTGACCGCGCACGAGATCGGTCACAACATGGGCCTCAAGCACTCGCGCAAACAGGACCCCTCGGGTGGGACGTTCGCCTTCTCCACGGGCTACGGCATCAACAGCCAGTTCGTCACCGTCATGGCTTACCCCTCGGCCTTCTCGAATGCGGGGAAGCTCTACCGCTTCGCGAACCCGAGGCAGACCTACAACAACACTCCAATCGGCGTCTTCGGCTCGGATGGCGCCAATGGCGCCGATGCCACCTGGTCTCTCAACTACGTGCGCGAGCAGATCGCCGGCTTCTATCCATCCAAGTTCGGCAAGGAGAGCTGGGTCGGCCAGTTCGGCGGCGACTCTCGAAGTGACGTGCTCCATCACGATGCCGAGACCGGCACCAATCACCTGTGGACGACCGGCGTCTCGAGCACAGGCCTCGGAACCGGTATCCAGGCACAGAGTGATACCAACCAGCACATCGCTGCCGTCGGCGACTTCGATGGCGACGGTGACAGCGACATCGTGTGGCGTCACGCGGCGAGCGGAAACAACACGCTGTGGCTCTTGAACGGCACCAACGTCTCGTCGTCGGCGCTCACACGCGTCGAAGATCCCAAGTGGTTCATCGCCGGCACCGGTGACTTCAATGGTGACGACAAGGACGACCTGCTTTGGCGAAGCGAGTGGAACGGAGCCAACGCGATCTGGCTCATGAATGGCGCCACTGTCACACCACAAGGGACTTTCACCATGCCGACCGCCTGGGACCTGGGCGCGACGGGTGATTTCGACGGTGACGGCAAAGACGACATGGTCTGGCGCCACTCCGTGAGCGGCGTCAACGACTGCTTCCTGATGAACGGCAATGCCATCAAGCAGAGCGGGTCGTTGTTCCGGGTGTCCGACATGGCCTGGTCGCTATTGGGCGCCGCCGATTTCAATGGTGACTCCAAGGACGACCTGTACTGGCGTCGCAGCGACGGGGACATCGCGGTCTGGACGATGGACGGCTTGAGCGCCAGCGGCGCGCTCTATCCGCTCAGGGCCACGAACGCCGCTTTGACCTTCTCCGGGCTGGGCGACTTCAACGGCGACAGTCGGGCCGATGCGTTGTGGTCGAACCATTCGACCGGCGCCGAGCACGCCTGGTTGATGAATGGCGCTCAAGGTCTTGGAAGGCTCTATCTCGCGAGTGGTCGAAACCTCGATAACGACGTCGTCGCCATCGGAGACATCAGCGGCGACGGCAAGGCCGATCTGATCTGGCGCAACACCTACAGCGGCGCCAACACCGTCTGGCTGATGAACGGGACGAGCAAGGCCGAGTCCTCGACGGACAGTCTCAACGGCACGAGCTGGCGCATCGTCGCGCGCGGCGACCTCGACGGCGATGGCAAGCAGGATCTCGTCTGGCGTCACCAGTCGACCGGTGAGGTCCGAGCCTGGCGGATGAACGGCGCGACCGTGCTCGAGAAGGGCACCGTCGAGACGGTCAGCGATCTCAACTGGAAGATCCAAGGCACCGGAGATCTCGACGGCGACGGCAATGACGACATCCTCTGGCGCCATGCGGTCACCGGCGGGAACTTCTTCTATCGAATGAGCGGCACCACCGCGCTCTCCGGCGCCTCCCTCTTCCGCGTTGCCGACCTCGCCTGGAAGATCCAAGGCATCGGAGATACCGACGGCGATGGCAAGGCGGACCTCTTCTGGCGGAACACCCAGACGGGCCAGGATGTCATCTGGCGCATGGATGGAGCGACGGCCCTGTCCTCTGTGGAGATCTATCGCATCACTGATAAGAACTGGAACGTCGTCGGCTGCGCCGACTTCAGTGGTGACGGGAAGTCCGATCTCTTCTGGCGCAATGCCGCGACCGGGGCCAGCGCGATTTGGACGATGGACGGCGCGACGATCTCCCAGAGCGACACGCTGCAGACCAACGTCGGTGGCCCCTGGACGATCGAGGGAATCGGCGACTTCAGCGGCGATGGAAAGGCCGACCTCCTCTGGCTGGACACCTCGACCCGAATGCGAGTCGCCTGGCTCATGAATGGAGCCACCCCGACCGAGCAAACCGTCATTCATTGAGGTCAAACCAATGGGAACGCGGGCGTCCCGCCCGCTCGGATCGCGGAACAGGCTCGCTGCTCCAGTCGGTTCGCGGCCCTCGGCCCAAGCTCGCTCGAGCAGGGCTCTCGCAGACAGACTCGGTCACCGGCTCGCTCGGCTTGGGCACTCCATCGCACGGGCCCAATCCAGAGCTCGCGGGGTGAGCAGACCGTCATTCATTGACGTGAAACCAATGGGAACTCGGGCGTCCCGCCCGCTCGGATCCCGGAACAGACTCGCAGCTCC
>JAVJTD010000426.1:0-3611 GCA_040219065.1 Planctomycetota bacterium | reverse complement strand
CAGCACCACAGCACCACAGCACCACAGCACCACAGCACCACAGCACCACAGCACCACAGCAACACAGCACCTTGTTGCCGTGGCCCTAGGCCGTCATACTGTCCGGCTTCGCCCGGGCGGGCCGGAGGGGACCCGGATTTGGCCATTGGCTCCCTCGTCCGCCGCCAAGCCTCTCGCGAGGACGAGGATGTCCAACGACGGTTACTACCTGTATCCCACCATTCACGGGGACCGCATCGTCTTCTGTGCCGAGGACGACCTTTGGAGCGTCTCCGCCAGCGGCGGCCTGTCGGCGCGCCTGACGAGCAGCAAGAACCGTTGCTCTCGCCCGGCGATCTCCCCCGATGGGAAGTGGCTCGCCTTCACCTCACAGGAGGAGGCCCATCCCGAGGTATTCGTCATGCCGGCGGCAGGCGGCGAGGCGACGCGCATCACCTACCTCGGTGCGGACGCGACCCTGGTGATCGGCTGGACGCCCGACAGCAAGAACATCCTCTTCGCGTCGACGGCTGGCGAGTGGTATGTGCGGCAATATCACGTCTATGCCGTGCCTCGCGCTGGTGGCGCGCCGAAGCGCGTGCCCTGCGGACCCGCGGTCCATGTCAGCAACGGACCCAAGGGCGCGATGGTCATCGGCCGGCACACCCTCGATCCGGCCCGCTGGAAGCGCTACCGCGGTGGCACGGTCGGCGACCTGTGGATCGACCGTGACGGCAAGGGTCAGTTCGAGAAGCTCGTCGATCGTCCCGCGAACCTCGCCAGGCCGCTCTGGGTCGGCCGCCACATCTACTACCTCTCCGACGAGGAGGGGACCGGCAACCTGTACCGCTGCACGCCGACCGGCCGATCGGTCGAGCGCTGCACCGACCACGAGGACTTCTACGCGCGCAACCCCGCGACCGACGGCCAGCGCATCGTCTACCACGCCGGCGGCGATCTGTACGTCTTCGATCCCAAGGACGGCGAGTCCCGGAAGGTCGCGGTCGAGCACCGAAGCCCGCGCGGGCAAAGGCAACGGCGCCCGGTGCCGGCGGCACACTTCCTGACCGACTTCGATCTGCACCCCGACGGGCACTCGCTCGCCTTGTCGATCCGAGGCAAGACCTTCACGATGGGGAGCTGGGAAGGCCCGGTCCGCCAGAGCACCGAGCCGGACGGCATCCGCGAGCGCAAGCCGTGTCACCTGGGCAAGGGCGATCGCCTGGTGCTGGTGTCGGACGCCGATGGCGAAGAGCGCCTCGAGATCGTGCCTGTCGATCCGACCGAAGAGCGCACGCGCCTGGCCAAGTTGGACATCGGCCGGGTGCGGACCCTCGAGCCAGCACCGGACGGCAAGAAGGTGCTCTTGACCAACCAGCGCCAAGAGCTGATCGTCGTCGACCTGAGCCGCAAGTCGATGAAGGTGCTCGACCGATCGAAGGCCTTCCCGATCGCCGGCGCCTCTTGGTCGCCCGATGGCCGCTACATCGCCTACGGCATCCACGACACGATGAAGATCTCGACGATCAAGATCGCCGAGGTGTCGACCGGCAAGATCCGTCCCGTGACCTCACCCGTTTATCATGACTTCAACCCTTCATTCGACCCGAGCGGCAAGTACCTCTACTTCGTCTCGGCGCGCGAGTTCAACCCGATGTACGACGCGCTGCAATTCGAGCTCGGGTTTCCGCGCGGAATGAGACCGTTCCTCGTGACGCTCACGGCCGATCAGCCCTCCCCCTTCGTGCGCCGTCCCGACGAGTCGAGCGACGACGACAAGAAGAAGGACAAGGACGACTCGAAAGACAAGAAGGACGAGAAGGACGAGACCCCGAAGGTGAAGATCGACTTCGAGGGCATCGAGCAGAGGGTCATCCCCTTCCCGGTACCCGAGGGGCGCTACGGCCGGATGCGCGGCGGCAACGACAAGGTCTTCTTCACACAGTACAGCCTGCCGCGATCGGAGGCGGACGAGGACGAGGACGAGGCCGGCGCCGTCCTGTTCTCCTACGACCTCAAGGAGCGCGAGCTCACCGCCGTCGCCTTCAACGTCTGGACCTTCCGACTCTCGAGCGACGCCAAGACCCTCGCCTTCACGACCGCCCGCGGCAACCTCCACGTCGGCAAGGCCGGCGAGCCGATCGAGGAGGACGAGGAAGATGCCAAGCCGGGCCGCAAGTCGGGGTGGGTCGATCTCGATCGCGTACGCCTCTGGATCGACCCCGCGGCCGAGTGGCGCCAGATGTTCGACGAGGCCTGGCGCCTTCAGCGCGACCAGTTCTGGGTCGCCGACATGTCCCGCGTCGACTGGAAGAAGGTCCATGCGCGCTATCGCCCTCTCGTCGACCGCATCGGGTGCCGCGCCGAGCTCTCCGATCTCCTCTGGGAGACCCAAGGCGAGCTCGCCACGTCCCATTGCTACGAGATGGGCGGCGACTACCGGCCGCCGACGAACGGCACCCGCGGCTTCCTCGCCGCCGACCTCACCTGGGTCGCCTCGTCGAAGGGCTACCGCGTCGACGACATCGTCCGAGGCGACTCCTGGCGAGCGGGCTGTGACTCGCCCTTGGCCGCGCCGGGCATCAATGTCCATCCCGGCGACGTGATCCTCGCCATCAACGGGCGGCGCCTCACGGCGGAGACTCCCCCCGAGTCGGTCCTGGTCGATCAAGCCGGCCAGGAGGTCGAGCTCACCGTCCGCCCCAAGGGCAAGCGGTCCACACGCACCGTCACCGTCCGCGCTCTGACCGAGGAGTCCCCCGCCCGCTACCGCGCCTGGGTCGAAGAGAACCGACGGAAAGTGCATCAAGCGACGCGTGGACGCGTGGGATACGTGCACATTCCGGACATGGGACCCGACGGGTTCTCCGAGTTCCACCGCGGTTACTTGCTCGAAGCCGAGCGCTGCGACGCCCTCATCATCGACGTGCGCTTCAACCGCGGCGGCCACGTCTCACAGCTCCTCCTCGAAAAGCTCGCCCGCAAGCGCATCGGCTACGACGTCAGCCGCTACGGCGATGTGTCTCCTTATCCCGAGCACTCCGTCGCCGGCCCGATGGTGGCATTGACCAACGAGTACGCCGGCTCCGATGGCGACATCTTCAGCCACGCCTGGAAGCTCCACGGCCTCGGCCCCTTGATCGGCAAGCGCACCTGGGGCGGCGTCATCGGCATCTGGCCACGCCACGCCCTCGTCGACGGAACCGTCACCACTCAGCCCGAGTTCAGCACCTGGTTCATCGACGTCGGCTGGGACGTGGAGAATTACGGCACCGACCCGGACATCGTCGTCGAGATCACCCCCCAAGAGGCAGCATCAGGAAAGGACCCACAGCTCGACCGCGGCATCGCCGAGATCCAGGAGCTCCTGAAGCAATGGAAGCCAGCCCGCCTCCCGGACATGAAAAAGCGCCCGAATCTGGCCGCTCCTCGTTTGTCGAGGCGGAAGAAGTAGTGCTTGGGTGTTCGGGTGTTCGGGTGCCTGGGTGCTTGGGTGTTCGGGTGCATGGGTGCCTTCGTGTTCGGGTGACCATCCGGACAGGAAGTACTCGTGTTCCTCTCTGATCTCTGATCAAAGAAACACCTCCGTGGCCTCCGTGCTCCCCCGTGTCCTCCGTGTTGAAAACCCCGTG
>JAVJTD010000422.1:0-3178 GCA_040219065.1 Planctomycetota bacterium | reverse complement strand
TTCCGATCTCCCCGCGCTTGCAACCAGAGCCCGCACGGGTCCCAGACACGGAGCCGTTGCCGTTGGGACGGCGAAGTTCACTGCGAGGACCTTATCCGTCTGGCGATGAGTAAGGGACGATCCGACGCCCTGACCGACGGGCACGTCGGATCGTCCCTTACTCATCGCCAGACGGATAAGGTCCTCGCAGTGAACTTCGCCGTCCCAACGGCAACGGCTCCGTGTCTGGGACCCGTGCGGGCTCTGGTTGCAAGCGCGGGGCTCCTGCCCCGGATCACATCGCCGCGGCGAGGAGCTCGAGGAGCTTCTGGATCTCCTCCTCGCCTTGGGCGGAGTAGTCGGCTCGACTCGCTCGAGGCTCGTCGAGGATCGCGATCTTCAAAGCATCATCGGGCAGCGCGTCGAAGATCGCCTCGCCTTTCTCGCTGCTCGAGAATGCGACGAAGCCGGCGGGCGCGCCTTCGAAGTCCAGGCTGCTGGCGAGGAGCTCGCCGAAGGCCGCTCGGCCCGGCACCTTTGTGGGCCAGATCTCGATCGCGAGGGGATGATCGATCCGCTCGGCGATCTCCATCTTCTCCAGAGCCTCTTCGATCTCCGCACGCTGCATTTCGAACCGATGCTCGATGAGCACGCTCGCGCCGCGATGCTCGATCACCAGTGCCTCGTCTTCCGGCAAACGCTCTCGAAGCTGGCGAACCGCCTCACCCACCCTGGACTCGATACCCGACAGCTCCTCCATCTGCAGCGCGATCTCACCACCCGAGCGCACCTCGAGGCCGCCGCTGCCGGCGACGAGTGCCTCGTCACATTCGAGAAGCTCGGTGAGCCGCTCCGAGCGTCGCTCCCCGACGACGACGATCGTGCCCTTCTCGGCAAAGCGGCGAATCGCTGCCTGGATCGGCTCCGACACCTCGACGCGGCCTGGCCTCTCGAGCACGGGCCGCAGCCATTGACGCTCGGCATCGAGGAACACGGCCAGCCCTCGGCCGGCCAGACGTTGGCGAATGTCGGTCCAATGCAGCACCGCGGGCGGTGGCACGTCGCGGGCGCCTCGTTGCCACGCCCGGACGCTCGCGATCGTCAGCTCTCCCATCTCATGCACCACACGGTCGGCGCCAGCTTGACGCAGTCCGATCCACGCGCCGCCTCGGTCGATGCCGACGGCCAGCCCCATGTCACCTGCGCGCGCGGCCTTCATGCCCAAAGGAGACCAGTCGAATACGGCGCGATCGGCGGGCTCGCGGCCCAGTGCCCGAGCTGCTTCTCGGAACAGATCTGGCTCGGGCTTGCCGCGGAGTGACTTCTCGCGGGCGAGGTGTCCGTCGACGATAGCCGTCACGATGGAGGTGGCGCCGATGCGCTCGATCAGCCCGGCGGCATCCGTGCTCGGTGACACGACGGCGATCGGGACACCGTCTTTGGCGAGGGCCTTCATGAGCTCGAGAGAGTCCTCGAAGATGGCCAGGCCTCTCTCCTCGATCATCTGTGAGAGCATCTCGGCCTTGCGGGCACAAAGGCCGTGGATCGTCCGGCTGCCGGCGCCATCGGTCGGCTCGCCCATCGGCATCGGGATCTGACGAGTGGCGAGGAACGACTGTACGGCTTCGGGCCGCAGGCGCCCGTCGAAGTGCTCGCGGTAGTCGCGACGGATATCGAAAGGCCGCGCCTTCTTGCCGAGGCGCTGAGCTTCTTCGCGCACGATGGGATCGAGCACCGACTTCCAGACCGCCTTCCGGAGAGGCGCCGTCTGAGTCACGGTTCCGTCGAGATCGAAGATAGCCCCACCGAGAGTCTTCTCAGTTGCCACCGCCATATCCTCTTCCTCTGCGTCCAGTTGCACGGGCCCGGGTCCTCACGATCGGCACGATGCTAGCACAGCTCGCCGAGACCCGTCGGCTGCCTGGTCTGCGCGATCTCCCTCGGGATCCCAAGCTGAGCCGGCCGCCCGACCCGAATAGGTCCGATCCTGGCGGAATCCTCCGGGACCGCTCTGTTCGACCGAGACTGGAATCCGGCAGCGAATCCTCAATGCAAAGGCGGAAAGCCACCGATGTTATCGACAGTCGATGCGAGCCTTCCGCCAACAGCGTGTCCTCTTGGTCCGAGCCTAGCCAGGAGTGCCCGAGGAAGCTCGCAGGGCAGTCCATTCCACGAACTCTGGATAACCCCCCGGAATCGAGAGCCCTTGCCCATGAACTCTTCTCAGCGCCCCTTCGACAACGAGACGCAGCAAGGCCCCTTTGGCCGCGGATCCACCGACCCGCATGCTCTCTCGAACGCGTGCCGCCAGCTCTCGACCAAGCTGGGTCGCTCGCTACTCGCCGAGGCGCTGAAGGGGCCCGCGCTCCTGGACCTCTTGAGGGAAGCGATCGAAGAGATCGCGCGCGGACACGCACCGCGCGCGGCGCATCACGGTTTGGCGCAAGCGCCGACCGGGCTGGGCAGTGCCGCTCGAGCCACCGAGTCCGTGCTTCCGAGCTTCCACCGCCCCATCGATTCGTCGACGCAGCACCACGATGTGTCTGGTGCTCCGGCGCTCTGGGCGGCTGGCCTCTGGGCGCCGTCCGAGCCCTTGCCGCCTTCCCTGGAGACCACTCCTGGTCGCGATGCCGCTCAGGAGCAACAGACCGAGACCGAGGAAGACTCGTCCCGCGACTCCGATTCCGATGCGGACGCCGAGCGCGAGATCGAAGAGACTATCGAAGCCTCGAAGCCGAGTCATCTGGAGCAGCTCACGGCGGCTCACGACACCAGTATGCTCTTCGAGCCCGCCCTCCGCTCGACGCTCGAAGCCTTTGAAGGCGAAGTCGACGACGAGCCGATCGCAGAACCGACCTCGCCATTCACCGAAGTCTCCGGTCCTTTGGAGCTGACTCCCGCCGAGGCCAAGGCCATGCTCTTCGACGTGCACGTCGAGGCCGTCCACGCCGAAGACCAGGTCAGCGAAGCGACCGAGGTCACCAGCACCGAGTACAAGGCTCCGCAGTCGATCCACGCCGCCGAGCACGAGACGACGCCTGTCGCCGCGCAAGACTCGGAGGAGCCTGGCGCGGAGCCGATCGGGCGAGACTGGCTGTTCGATGACTCACTGCTCGACTCGGATCTGTCGTTCCTCGGGACCACCGAAGATTCCTTCGGATTGATCGATCCGGACGCTTCGTTCTCGAGATCGGAAGAG
>JAVJTD010000420.1:0-8508 GCA_040219065.1 Planctomycetota bacterium | reverse complement strand
CGACGGTGTTCGATCCCTTCAAGAACACGACGGGCTCTTCGGGGACGGCCATGCCCGACTCGGCTGCGTGGTCCGAGTAGTTCAGGCCGATGCAGACGACCTTGCCCGGCCGCGCGATCGGGGCGCCCCAGCGCTCACCTTCGTCGACCGTGGGCAGCTCGGCAGCACGCTGTTCGAGCAAATGCCGCAGCGCCTTCGGGCCATCCGCCGCGAAGAAGTCCCGGTTCCAATCGGAGAAGTGTCCCGAGCAGTCCTTGCGCACGCCATCATCGAGCAAGACACCCGGACGCTCCTGGCCCGCGGCGCCGAATCGGATCAATCTCACGGCAGATCACTCCTGGTCATCGGTGTGGGTCGTCGGCCCACAGGATACCGTCAACGCCACGCATCCGCCTCGAAGGTCCGAACCACTTTGGCGGGTGTGCCCGCGACGATCGAGCGCGGCGGGACGTCTTCGGTCACGAGCGCGCCCAGGGCGACGACCGAGCCGTCGCCGATCGTCACGCCGCGGAGGATCTGGGCGCCGCCAGGAATCCAGACGTTGCGGCCGATGGTGACGGGCTCGGTACGCAGCGGCTCGCCTGGATCGATCTGATGGAAGTCGGAGTCGAGGATGCGCGTGTAGGAGCCGATCACGCAGTCATCGCCGATGGAGACGTGCACCCAAGAGCAGATCTGGACGCCGTGGGCGAGGGTGACGTGATTGCCGAGATCGATGCGACCTTTGCGCGCGTCGAGCCAGCAGGGGGTGATGTTCGAGACGAGGCGCACGTCGTCTCCGATCGTGATGTTGCGCCCGCCGTCGATCTGAGGCCGACCGTAGCAGCGCGGATGACGCCCCAGCTCCCGGACGTCGGATAGCCAGTAGTGGGCCATCCACTTCCAGTACTGCTTGCGCAGGGAGCGGTGGGCGCGGAAGATCTGTCTCAGAAGGGGTCGCAAGGGCGGGCCTCCAAAGTCCCCTTTGGGACCAAGCGATGGCGGAGACGATCGATGACGGCGGGATCAGCGGACACGACGGCGGCCGAGACGGGCGAGATGAAGGATCGATTCGAGGAGATCTACGCCAAGAACGCCTGGCGCCACGGCTCGGGATCGGGCTCCTTGCCCAAGCACACCCGTGGCTACGTCAAGCGCCTGCAGCGCTTCCTGAAGGATCGCTCGATCCGGAGCGTCGTCGACTTCGGCTGCGGCGACTGGCAGTTCTCTCAGAGCATCGATTGGAGTGGCCTCCACTACACGGGCTTCGACATCGTCTCGTCGGTGATCGAAGAGAACCGGGCGCGGTTCACGACGCCAGGGGTCGAGTTCCGGCTGTTCGGCGGCGACTTCGCCGAGCTGCCCGATGCCGACCTCTTGATCGTCAAGGACGTGCTCCAGCACTGGTCGAACGAGGCGATCCACCGCTTCCTCCCGGTGCTGAGCCGGTATAAGTACAGCCTCGTCACGAACTGCGTCAACCCGACGGGCGAAACCGAAAACGTCGACATCGAGGACGGAGGCTTCCGCTACCTCGATCTCAGGCGTCCGCCCTTCGGCGTCGCTGCCGATGACATCTACGCCTTCACCAACCGCCGCCAGCTCCTCTTGCGCCCCTTCAAGAAGGTCCGCTGGCTGAAGCGGGTCTTGCTGGTGAAGGGCGGCTGAGCCCGAGGCAACCAGAGCCCGAGAGGCAGAGCGTTCGGGGACCAAGGAACGCAGCAGATCTTCTCGAGCGTTCAAGTGCTGCAGATGACGAGACAGCCTGAGCGAGGGTCCGCATCGCCGAGAACCGGACCCTTGCTCGGCGCTTTTCCGTTCCAGCGGCAGCACCGTCGAGAACGCGGCTCATCGCTCGGGAGACGCTCACCGTCTCGGTCGCGCGGGCTCTGGTTCTTCACCATCTCGCGCTCTGGCTCTCACAACCTCGTCAGGACGAAGCGCAGATTCTTGGCCGGGAAGATGTAGGGCAGGTATCGCTCGTAGTGCTGCGGGGAGAAGCGGTAGACCAGGCGAGGGATCAGGTTCCAGAGCGACTTCCGGAAGAGGATGGTCTTCTCTTCGGCGTGGAAGAACGGCTGGTCGGTGTATCGAAACGTGAAGCGGCCTTCGTCGAGGAAGTAGTCGAGGCTTTCGCGGGTGAGGTGGTGCACGTGCGTCGGGTCGCACCAGGACTGGTAGTAGGTGAAGTACGGCGTCTCGATGCGGACCGTGCCGCCCGGCTTGGTGACCCGGTGGATCTCGGTCATGACGCCGATCAGGTCCGGAAGGTGCTCGATGACGTGAATGAGTAAGACTTCATCGAAGCTCTCGCTCGCGAACGGCCAGGGGAAACGGTTCAGGTCGGCCACCACGTCAGCCGCGCCATTGAGCCCGGTGTCGACGCCGATCGCGCCTTCGGCCTTCTTGTTCCCGCAGCCAACGTCCAGGATCCGTCGCTCGCTCATCTGCTCGCCCTTCCCGACGCCGCCTCGTAAGCCTCTTCGGTCCGATCGACTGATCGCTCCCAACTGAATCGACCCCTCGCGCGTTGCATGGCCGCCTCCCCCATCTCGGCTAGCCGCTTCGGATCCGAGAGCAGATCTTCGATCGCCTCGGCCACGGCACTCACATCGCCTGGCGACACGATGCGGCCCGACACGCCGTCCGCGATCACCTCGGGCACGCCGCCGACCGCCGTCCCGATGACCGGCAACCCCGCCGCCTGCGCCTCGGCGTACACCATCCCGAAGCTCTCGGCGCGGGAGGGAAGCACGAACAAGTCCGCCTGCCAGAGCCGCTCGAGGATCTCGTCCCTCGGCAAATATCCCGCGAGCCGGACAGCGTCTTCCAGCCCCAACCTCCGCATCTGCTGCTTCACCGACTCCACCTCCGCCGCTGGCCCGTCTCCGATGATCTCGAGCCGCGCATCCCGAGTGCGGCGCACGCTGGCGAGGGCTTCGAGCAAGACATCGAACCCCTTCTGTCCGCAGATTCGCCCGATGGAGACTAGCCGCACCGGTCTTCCCTCCAGCGGCTCTCGCCGCGGCGCCTCCGCCGCGAGGAAGGCATCGGGCACGCCGGGTGGAATGACGCGGATCGGATCGACTCGGAGACCGAATGCCTCCGAGACCGCGATCTTGGAGTACTCCGATGGCACGCAGACGACGTCCGAGCAGCGCGCCGCCAAACGCTCCCAGCGGCGTCGGACCGATTGGCGGAACAGGGAGCGCTTCGTCGGTGAGGGGTTGTGGACGGTGGCGACGAGGGCAGGCCTCTTCCGAGCGAAGCGGAGCCGGAAGGCGACGAGCGCGCCGTCCTTGGAGTGAGTGTGGATGACGTCGTACTCGCGGAGGCGGCTTCGGGCCTGACGGTAGAGACTGATCGGCGAGCGGCGCTTGTCGGTGTCGAAGGAGTAAGAGACGTCCGCCCAGTCGAGTCGGCGCTCGTTCTCGCGCTCGGTGGCGACGAGGAAGTCGACGTGATGACCGCGCGCGACGAGATGGCGCCCCAGATCGAAGGCGTAGAGGATGCCGCCGCCGGTGTCCTTTTGCCACGGCACGCCGTTCAGGATCTGAAGCACGCGCCAGGGGCCGCGGCGGTTGGGTGTCATGAGGCGATCGGTCCCGGTTGAGAGCGGTTGTCGCGCCCGTTCGGCCGAGCGTCGCGCGTCAGGATGGCAACCCGGCTTCTGCGCTGTCAAGCCGAGGTCGGAACCGGTTGCCATCAGGGGGCTTCGACATCTCGAGTGCAGGCTTTACAGCATCCCGAGGTTTGCCTAGGCTGAGAGCGCCTGCCACCAGATTGAGACGGGAACACCCCGACGACCCGAATTCGAGGACGCGCCGAAGGCGGCCGAGGGACGACCGGCCATCGACTGGCCGGGACATTTTTCTTTCGATTCCAGCTCCCCGCCCAGCGCCTCCGTACCTGACTCGAGTGGAAACTTTCCATCGGAGGAACGCATGACCGCCAAGCTATCTCGCATCGCCCTGGGCCTCCTCGCCCTTTCGCCTTGGGCATTCTCGCAGGAGGGGCAAGAGACCCCGCCCCCGAAGCCCGCCGGAGAGGCGGCTCAAGAGCACCCCGCCCCCGTGGCCCAGCCGGAAGCTCCGGCGCCGGCCGACTGGAGCCAGGCCAAGGAAGGCAAGACCGAGCACTACCTCGTCTACTCGCTGCAGAGCGAGCAAGAGGCGAAGGAAGTCGCCAACACGCTCGAGTCCTTGTTCGGGAAGTACAAGCAGTTCCTGAAGCCGGACTATGACGCCGAAGGCCAGATGTCGGTGCTCATCTTCCCCGACCTCGCGAACTACAACTCGTTCGGCGATGAGTTCGGCGGCGCCGCATCGTCCAGCTATGCGGCCTATTGCCCCGAAGATCATCCCGAGAAGCCAGTCGCGGTGCTCGGTAGCCAAGGTCTCGCCTACACCAAGCTCTATGCTGCCCACGGCGCGACCAAGCAGTTTCTTCGCAAGGCCTATCCCAACCGCGTTCCGCCGAGCTGGATCGAAGACGGCCTCGCCAGCATGTTCGAGGTGCAGATCGCTTACCAGTGGAGCGCCAAGGTCCTCGAGGACATGAAGGCGAATGACAACTTCATCCCCTTCGATCAGCTCCTCCGCCCCGGCAACACCGACTTCAGCCGCCAGCGCGTCTCGGAGCTGGGCCTCCTGTTCTACTACCTCATTCACATCTGCGAGGACTCGAAGGCCTACATCGACCCGATCACCAACAAGACGAAGCAACCCTTCGTCGACTACCTGCAGATGCAGCTCGAAGGCAAGAACGTCTCCGACCTGGACGTGCACAAGCTCCTCACCGATCCCGAGCGCCGCAAGAAGCTCGAAGAGGAGTTCAAGGCGTACAAGTTCATCAACCAGTAAGGCGGGTCGAGACTGAGAACACGGCCCCGCGCTCACCTCGAGTGCGGGGCCTTTTTCGTTTGGGAGCCCTTGGTGTCGTCCTTCTGCTTCGTCCCGTATCTCCGGGCTCGCCTCATGCGCTCGGGACTGACCGCCGCTCTGCTCGGCCTGCTCGGCTGCCAGCCGCCGCAGCCCCCGAAGGAGCCGCAGCAAGCGTCCGACCGTCAGCTCGTCTTGGAAGGGCGAGCGTTTCCCGAGCGCTACAACGAGCTGCCGGGTCGTGCTCAGGGCCATCATTTGATCGTATGGCGGGAAGGGCGTCAGGCCCACAAGGCGCTGATCGAATCCGACGTGCCGGACAAAGATGTCCTGGACGCGCTGCTGCGGATGGGTGCCACGGCCGGCGACAACCTCTCGGAGCGGACCTGGACCGCGAACGAGGATCCTTCGGCTCCCGAGCCCGATCAACACGTCGAAGGCAGCCCGGTACACATCGCCGTCCGCTGGAGCGGTGAGACCCACGCGCTCTTTGAGCTGCTCGAGTCGACCCGGGAGGAGGACCTCGACATCCGCGTCGGCGGTCACGCCGACCTGATCCAAGAGTTCCGATCCGGCTGCATCACCTGCGCCTTCTCGTGCCCGGGGGGTCGGACCAGCAACGCGACTTACACGATTCGCGATCAGGTCGAGGGCCGCCACGAGTTCCGAGCCGACCTCTCGAAATGGCCGCCCGACGGCACCCCGATCGAAGTCGTGATCACCCTCGAGTGAGAGACCCGTTGCGCCCATGCGGCGCACGGAGGAGTATGCGAGGGTCGCTCCCACATCACCAGGAGAACGAACATGAGAAGCTCAGTGAAGATCCTCGTCCTCGGCGTGCTCCTCGGGACGGTCTCTTGCCGCTCCGTGCCCCAGCCCGGTGCGGCGGACCCTGATGTCGTCGCGACGTTCTCCATCGTCGGCTTCGACCCGGAGACCGGCGAGCTCGGGATCGCGGTCGCCTCGAAGTTCCTCGGAGTCGGCGCGGTCGTTCCTTGGGCGAAGGCCGGCGTCGGTGCCGTCGCGACTCAGTCCTTCGCGAACACCGCCTTCGGCCCCGACGGGCTGAAGCTCCTCGAGGACGGTGCGTCGGCCGAGCAAGCCCTCGAGAAGTTGCTCGCGGCGGACGCTGAAAAGGAGTCGCGCCAGGTCGGCATCGTCGACGCCAAGGGTCGCTCGGCGACGTTCACTGGCGAAGGTTGCTACGACTGGGCCGGCGGAATCCACGGTGAGAACTTCGCAGCGCAAGGCAACATCCTCGCCGGCGAAGCCGTGGTGAAAGCCCTCGCCGAGACATTCCAAAAGGCCGAAGGGGATCTCGGAGATCGGCTCCTGGCCGCCCTCGCCGCGGGACAAGAAGCCGGAGGCGACAAGAGAGGACGGCAGTCGGCTGCGCTACTCGTCGTTCGAGAGCGCGGGGGCTACGGCGGCTTCAACGATCGCTACCGAGACGTGCGGGTCGACGACCACGAGAAGCCCATCGAGGAGCTGAAGCGCATCTACGAGATGCACAAGCGCGTCTTCCGCGCCCCGAGACAACGCCGCGACGATCGCTGAGCGATGGGGGTGAGCTCGGTCCACGGAAGCCAGAGCCCGCGCGACCGAAACGGAAATGATCCACCGAACGATGAGGCTCATTCTCGACGGTGCCGTCGCTCGAGCGAAATGGCGCCGAGCAAGGGGCCATTCGGAGGACACCTCCGATGGAGTGCCCAAGCCGAGCGAGCCGGTGACCGGGTCTGTCAGTGGAAGCTGGCATCGAGCGAGCTTGGGCCGGGGGACGCCGTGAACCTACTGGAGCAGCGAGCCTGTTCCGCGATCCAAGCGGGCGGGACGCCCGCGTTCCCAGTGGTTTCAAGTCAGCCCGCCGGGTAGGTCCAGTAGTCGATCAGGTCGGGGTCGTCGGTGATCGCCTCGACCCGGGGGCTCAGCTTCGCTTCGACCGATGGGAGGAGCTGGTCGTCCTTGTCGGTGATCTTGAGGTTGCAGTCACCGACGATGATATCGACCCACACCCGCAACAAGTCGAGGAACTGCGGCAGGCTGTCGGCCACGCGCGTCGGCGACCATTCCTCGGTGTCCAGGTAGTCGCGATACACGGCGTGCGGCGGCCTCTTGAGGCGAGTGTCGATGATGAAGGGATCGCCATCCTCGTCGCCGATCACCAGCCAGTTCTCGTTCCACTCCGGCAGCTTGCGGCCGGTCTTGGGATGGAACCGAAAGCCCTTCTGCTTGGTCAGCAGATGCCGCGAAGGATACAGCGTGATCTCGCCATCCAGACTGGGGACCTTGACCAACGTCGGGTCTGCGTCCTGGTAGAACTTGATGAGCTCCTCGGGCAGCGTCACCTTCTTCTTCGCGGCCGTGAGAGTCGTCGACTTGGCCTGCCCGAAACGGGCCTTGGGAAGGTGCTGTCGCACCGACTCACAGAACTTGCTGATCGCTTCCTCGAGCTGCGTCATCGAGTCTCTTCACCCCACCGGCGAGCGGTTTTCCGATCCGTTCGCAAGCCTCCGTCGGCGCCGCGAATCCCGCATTGTAGCGGCTGGCTCGCCGGCGACAACCTTCGAGCGGAAAGAAAGGGTCGAGATCATAAACTACCACCCCGAAATGGGATACAGACCATGAGCCGTCTCCCTGCTCCCCTGGTCGGAACATCCCATCGCGAGGACCCGTCTCACCAGCAGGCCCACGCGGCCTCCCTCCTCAATCGCCCGCCCCTCTCCTCCTCCCCCAAGAGATCCTCCATGACGCCCATCGTTCGACGACGCTCGATCATCGCTCTGGTCTTGGCCGGCCCCTTCCTCGTCGCCCTCTTCGGGTCCTTCCTCATCGGCCCCGCGATGGACGTTGCCGATCAGTCTTCCTTGGGGGTCCGCGCCGCCATCCTGGCCACGATCTCGGTCGTCTATGCCCCCGAGTTCCTCGCCGCCGAAGCCGTCGAGAAGTTCCAACCGGTCGATGTCTGGGGCGCCTCGGTACCGACCCAGGCCGGACAACGCTGGCGCTTGATCCTCGCGACGGCCTTCCGCTTCGCTCAAGCGTTGTGCTTCGTTCTCCTGCTACCGCTGCTCCCGGTCTTGATGCGACTCGGAAAGCCGGTACGCGTCCTCGGGCGCCCGACGGCCTTCGTCGCCTGGATCGGCACCGCCTTCGTCCTCGCCGGGCTCCTCGCCTGCGGCGGCTACGCAGCCTTCTGCGGCATCGCCGAATCCACCTCGATCGGCACCGAAATCGCCCTCAATTGAGTCCGAGCCAACCGCCTTACCGGTTGGCATCCTGTTCCCGGCACAGATGGCCCACTTCGAGCGTCGCACCTTGCTCGGACCCTTTCCCCTCGAGCGGCGGTACCGTCGAGTGAGCGGCCAACAAGTCGTTGGACGCTCTCCGTCTCGGTCGCGCGGGTTCTGGTTGGCATCCTGTTCCCGGCACAGATGGCCCACTTCGAGCGTCGCCCCTTGCTCGGACCCTTTCCCCTCGTGCGGCGGTACCGTCGAGTGAGCGGCCGACAAGTCGTTGGACGCTCTCCGTCTTGGTCGCGCGGGCTCTGGTTGGCATCCTGTTCCCGGCATCCTGTTCCCGGCACAGATGGCCCACTTCGAGCGTCGCACCTTGCTCGGACCCTTTCCCCTCGAGCGGCGGTACCGTC
>JAVJTD010000418.1:0-29464 GCA_040219065.1 Planctomycetota bacterium | reverse complement strand
TTCCGATCTCCGGCATCCACAAGTCGACCGACGGCGGGAATTCCTGGCGTGCCCTGACGAACGGTCTGCCCTCGGGGGACGTCGGCAAGATCTCCCTCGCCGTCTCGCCGCAGAACAGCAATGTCGTCTACGCGACGATCGAGCTGCCGGGCCGCAGCGGCGGCTTCTGGAGGAGTGAGAACGGCGGCGCCTCGTGGTCGAAGCTGAGCGACTACGTCGGCGGCGGCACCGGGCCTCACTACTATCAAGAGATCTGGGCCGATCCGCATCAGGAAGGCGTGATCTACCAGGCCAACGTCGTGCTCGGTCGCAGCGAGGACGGCGGGCGCAACTGGCAAGGCATCGGCAACGACAACAAGCACGTCGACAACCATGCCGTCGCCTTCCACCCTACCGATCCGAGCTTCCTGCTCGTCGGCTGCGACGGTGGTCTCTACAAGTCCTGGGACCGCGGCGCGACGTACGCTCTCGTCGACAACCTTCCGCTCACTCAGTTCTACAAGGTCGACGTCGACTACGACTGGCCCGTGTATCACGTCGTGGGCGGCACCCAGGACAACAACACCCAGTACGGACCGACGCGCGCGCTCAACGAGAACGGCATCCGCAACGCCGACTGGCGCATCACCATCGGCGGCGACGGCCACGACTGTGCGATCGATCCGCAGGACCCGAACATCATCTACTGCGAGTCGCAGCAGGGTTACCTCAGCCGATTCGATCGGCGGACGGGCGAGTCGGTTCGAATCCGCCCCGAGCCCGAAAAGGGGGAGTCGAACCTGCGCTTCAACTGGGACGCGCCGATTCACATCAGCCCGCACTCGCACACTCGCCTCTACTTCGCCTCGAATCGGCTACATCGCAGCGACGATCGCGGTGACTCCTGGCGGACCATCAGCCCCGACCTCTCGCGGCAGCGCATGCGCTACTCGCTGCCGATCATGGGCCGCGTCTGGAGCATCGACGCGACCTGGGACGTGATGGCGATGTCACAGCACTCGAACATCACCTCGATCTCCGAGTCGCCGCTGCAAGAAGGGCTCATCTACGTCGGCACCGACGACGGCCTGATCTGGGTGACCGAGGACGGCGGTGAGAATTGGCGCAAGATCGAGCGCATCTGGGGCGTGCCCGAGCTCGCGTTCGTCAACGACATCAAGGCCGATCTCCATGACGTCAACACCGTCTACGCTTGCCTCGACAATCACAAGGAAGGCGACTACCGCCCCTTCCTGATCAAGAGCGAAGACAAGGGCGCGACCTGGACGTCCCTGGCCGCGGATCTGCCCGATCGTCACCTCTGCTGGCGCATCATCCAGGACCACGAGAAGGCGGATCTCCTCTTCCTCGCGACCGAGCTCGGCATCTTCACGACGCTCGACGGCGGTCAGCACTGGCTGAAGATGTCGGGCGGCTTGCCGACGATCTCCTTCCGCGACCTCGAGATCCAGCGCAGAGAGAACGACCTGGTCGGCGCGTCCTTCGGACGAAGCTTCTACGTGCTCGACGATTACTCCCCGCTTCGCCATCTCGATGAGGCGATGCTCGAGAAGGATCTCGTCATCTTCCCGATCAAGACCGCCTGGCTCTACGAGCCCGAGGACATCCTGGGCGGGCGGCGCGGATCCCAAGGAGACGGCTACTACTCGGCCGACAACCCGCCCTACGGCGCAGTCTTCACCTATCATTTGAAGGAAGGTTCTCAAACTCAAAGGCAGGAGCGCCGGAAGCGCGAGCAGGCGCTCGCCAAGAAGGGTGAGGACACACCGTTCCCCGGCTGGGACGCTCTGAAAGAAGAGGAGCGCGAGGAGTCGCCTTCGATGTGGCTCGAGATTCGGGATACGAGCGGCCAGGTGGTCAACCGCGTGACGGCCCCTACCCGCGCCGGCCTCAATCGCGTGACCTGGAACCTGAGGACGGCCGGTGCCGGACGCCGCGGTGGGCCGCGGGCCTTGCCCGGTCGTTACACCGTGCAGGCTTTCCGCCGGATCAGCGGTGAGACGCTGGCGCTCGGAGAGCCGGCCTCTTTCGAGGTCGAGGCGATCGGGACACCCAGCCTGCCGCCGCAAGATCGCGCCGAGGTGCTGGCTTGGCTCGAAGGGGTCGGTGAGCTGCAGCGGGCGATCGGCGGCGCCCAGAGCGCTCTCGGCGAAGCCCTCGAAGAGGTGCGCGCCATGAAGGACGTGCTCGACGGCAGCGACCTCGACTTCGCCCTTTACGACGAGGCCCGTCGCCTCGAGCTGGCGCTGATGGATGCCGGGGAGAAGCTCTCGGGCGACCCGACGCCCGGACGCTACGAGGAGGTCGGCGATCCGTCGATCTTGAGCCGTCTGCGCACGGCGTACTTCGGCTCATTCGGTCAGTCCTACGGACCGACGCAGACGCATCGCCGTCAGGTCGAGATCGCGAAGGAGGAGTACGCCGCCGTGAAAGACGACATCCGGAGCTTGGTCGAGACCGACGTCGAAGAGCTGAAGAAGAAGCTCGATGCGGCCGGTGCCCCGTGGACGCCCGGTCGACAGATCCCGGCGATCGATCGCTGAGGGAGGAGTCCATCGGAGCCCGAGCGGTTGTCGGTCACGGGATTCGGTCCGAAGGCACCGTGGCGAGAGCTTGCCTCAGGTGAGCCGCTAGTGAGGGACGAGTCGGTGCGCCGATTTCCAGCCACCTCGTCCCTCACTCACGCCTGACCTTTCGAACATCCACGACCTCGACAGCGATCCGCTGCGAGATCGCGACCGGATCGACCGGAACCGTTCGGGCTCTGACAGACGATCATGCCTGCCATCTTCCTCATCATCGCCGGCGCCTTGATGCTGCTCATCGCGTCGGCGAACCTATTCGCGTTCTCGAAGTTTCGCTACCTCGAGAACATGCGCAAGGTCTCGACGCCCGTCCGTCAAGTCTTCCTCGTCCAGAACGGATACCTGATGTTCGTCCAGCTCGGCATGGCCGGGCTCTGCTTCTTCTTCCCCGAAGAGCTGGCCTCGGGCGAGTCGCTGGGACGTGCCATCTGCGGATACCTCGCCTTGTTCTGGGGCTTCCGCGTCGGTCTGCAGCTCTTCTTCTATGACAAGGCGCTGCGCCGGGAGAATCGACCCTTCGACATCGGCTTCATTCTGGCCGACAGCTACCTCGCGATCGTGTTCGGGGCCGCCGCGCTGGTGTGAGCCGTGGATCACATCCGAGAACCAGCGTCCGGATTCTGAATGGAGCAGCGGCTGCCGCGGCCGCGATCTCTCGGGATCGACCACCAAGCACCTGCGCTCCCTCGTCCGAAACAACGCCTGGTAAACACCCTTCATCCATTGCTCCTCGAATTCGTCGGGGCGGACCTCCAATGGTCCTCGCCTTGCGATCGGCGATGGTCGATCGACTGGAGTCGATTCCCCTCGGGCCCCTGTCCTCGGAAGGACAGGCCCTGATACCGGAACGGAGGAGGGACCATGATTCGGACATTCTCTCGATGCTGGCGGCTCGCACTCGTTTTGGCGATCACCGGGCTCTCTTTGGCTGCGCAGCCGGTGAGCCAGTCCGCGAACCGATATCGCGACGAGCATCCTTGGGCCATGCGACGCTCTGACGCGGCCCGCACGGGACAGTCGACGGCGGTCGGCCCGGTGCAGGGCACCCTCGCTTGGTCGCGCATGATGCGCGGAGACGTGCCGTCGATGGCGGTGGGTCGCAGCGGACGCATCTACTTAGGCGCGACGTTCCACGACAAGCAGTGGACCTACGAGAACTACGTGCACGCGCTCACGCCCGGCGGCGAAGTGGCCTGGCGAGTCAAGGTTCCGTCTTACGACTGGGGCTTCTCGCAAGGTGTTCGCTCGGGACCGGCGCTCGATGCTGCCGAGCGTCCCATGATGAACTCCTCGAAGTCGATGGTCTTGCGCTTTCACGGCCTCGGCCAGACCGATCTGTCGATCGCACGCAGCTCCAACGCCATCATGAACAGCTCGCCGGTGATCGCACCTGACGGCACGTTCTTCCACTACCACTGGATCGATGGAGGCCTGACCAAGTACACCGAGGATGGCCAGATCCTCTGGTCGGTCAGCTTCAACTCCAATACCGACCCCGCCGTCGCCCCGAACGGGGACCTCGTCATGGGCGGTGTCTTCACCCGTGAGCCGCACGGATCGACCGACATCACCTACATCAATGCGAACGGTACGGTCCGCTGGATCAAGTCGTCCTCGAACGGCCGGGACTCGCAGCCGATCTTCGGACCGGATGGCACCGTCTACCAGGGCGCAGGTGCCTACACGCCGGCGGGTACGGTGAAGTGGGGCACGCCCAATGGCGCCGACGCGGCGCTCGGCAGGAACGGCTTCTTGTACGTCGCGGCCGGCAGCCAGCTCACCGCCTACCGCGCCTCGGACGGTCTGGTCATCTGGCAGACGACCACGCCGTCGGGGTACTCGATCCTGCCGGAGATGGCGATCGACTCGCTGGATCGGCTCTACGTGACGACGGCCGGCGGCGAGGTGTATGGCTTTACCGCATCGGGCAGCGTGATGCTGAGCTTGAAGGTCTGTGAGGCTTTCGAGACGGGACCGGTCCTCGGAGCCAATCGCGACCTGATCGCCTTCGGTCGCAATGGCTTCGACAACTACGTGTTCAGCGTTCGGTGAGGAGGTCGACATGAAGATCCAACGCATTGCACTCGTCGCCGGATTCTGGCTTTCCCTGACGGTCATCGCGGACGCGCAGTGGTCGACGTTCCACGGGGACAATCAACGGCGTGGCGTCGCGCCGGTCGTCGGACCGGTCACTCCGCAGATCAAGTGGAGCTTCGATCTGAAGGGCCCCATGATCAGCTCGCCAGTCATCGGCCCGGACGGCACGATCTACACGGGCTCGGTCTGGAGCGAGACGGTCAAGCCGAAGGCGTTCATCACGGCGATCCGGCCCGACGGCAAGGTCCGGTGGCGGTTCCCGGTCGAGTTCGTCGACGATCAGACGATGGCGACCCCGGCCGTGGCGCCGAACGGGACGCTCTATGTGGGCACATACACCGGGCAGTTCTATGCGATCGACGCCAACGGCAAGAAGCTCTGGATGCATCAAGCCGCTGAGCCCGTGTTCTCGCACGCCTTGGTCGGCCCGGACGGTACCGTCTACGTGACGCTCGACGGACAGCTCACGGCTTTCACTCCGGCCGGCGTAATCCTGTGGCAGTACGACCTCGGCGAGAATCGTCCGGGAGGACCGACCCTCGATCCGAACGGAACGATCTACGCGACGAGCTCGACCGGGACGATCGCCCTCAACCCGAACGGCACCCTCAAGTGGTCGACGTCCATCCCGGGCAGCCTCGCGCCGCCCGTCGTCTCACCGAACGGCGACGTCATCGTGTGCTCGCTGTACATCTGGGTGCTCGATCCGGCCAACGGCAGCCTCAAGTGGAACGCCCAGTACGGGGCGGGCAATTACGGCGCTCCCGCCGTCGATGCTCAGGGCAACATCTACCACGTGTCCGACTGGGACATGTGGAAGTACAGTCCGACCGGCACATTGATCTGGTCGACGACCTTCCAGCAAGGCGGCAGCCTCGGCAAGACCTACAGCTCGGTGGTGCTCGACTCCGCGGGCAACATCTACCTCGGCATGGGCACCCAGAAGCGCGGCGCCTACACCTTCGAGAAGCGGGTGGTCGTGTACAACAATAGCGGCGTCAAGCGCTCCCACGTCCAGCTCCCCGAAGCGACGGGCATCTCGTCCCCGGCCATCGGCCCCGACGGCACTCTCTACATCGGCTGCATGGACGGCAAGCTCTACGCGATCCAGGACTGAGCGGAGCTCGGAGCGCTCGAACGAGCGCTCCGCCGGGGCGAAGCCTGGGTTTCCAGGGCCGCAGGCCCGACAGCGTGTAGCCCAGGCCGAAGGCCTGGGTTTTGGGGCATGCAGTCAACGACATCCCCGCCCTGAAAGGGCGGCGGCGCATTCACTCGTCGGCCATCCGCCAGCTCTCCTTCAGGGCGCGTGAGGTAAACATCATCATTCCGTTCATCACCCCAGGCTAGGGCCGGAGGACCGGCCTCGCCTGGGGCTGCACGCTGCCGGCCCTTCGGGCCTACCAGGCCCCCAATCGTCCGGCGCAACCCCGCCAGGCCGCCCAACCAAATGGCCAAACTCCAGGGGCCCTTCGGGCCCAGATCCAAAGTCTGTTGGTGAAGGCTTCCACGGGCCAACTCAGGCCTAGCGACTCGTCCAACGACGCGCGGAGCCGACGCTCCGAATGCCGAAGACTCAGCTCGAGGCACTGCATCTGCGCCGCTCATCTCTTACCCACCTGCTCCTGGTCGAATTGCCTCAGCGCCATCCTCACGAGATGGTCCTGGGCCCCTCCGCGGAGGGGCTCGAAGTGATCGCAGGGGCGACCTCTCAGCTTCAGAAGGACCGCCTCGATTCTCGGATCGAGAGGCGCCGGTTCCTTCCGCGGCTCGTGCAGCCAGGCGGCCGCCCAGAGCCTTTCGTCGCTGTTGCCACGGAGCTTCCGGACGAGCAGCTTGGTCTCATCGCGAATCAGAGGTGCGCCGTCTCGCAGGTAAGCTCGCATCGCTTGAAACTGCGGCGTACCGGGATGGGGATGGTCCACCCTGAAGAGCTCCCGAAGCTCGGGCAACGCCTCGGGCGCCGCCTCGAGGAGCTCGCTGAGAAGCCTCGTCGAGTTTCGAGAGGGTCCGCCAAAGCCGATGGCTCCGAGCTCATACAATGTCGGATCCCGCGAAAGCCATCGATACGCCGCCGCCAGGCGATCCGGGAAAGCCTGGGCAGTGGCTTTCAATGCAACGACTCGCCAGTCGGATTCGAGCTCGGGGGGAAACGAGGGGATGACTCCGCAACTCGCTGGCCCTCCCGGCCAATGGTGGCGCAGGTCGAAATAGAGCGAAAGAACCCTTCCCAGACGAGGCAGCGACGAGAAGCGTTCTGACTGCGTCTCGAGGTCCCTTTGCGGCCAGAGAGTCCTCGCTCGGCGAAACTGGGCCAGATACTCGAGAATACCCTCAGGCCCAGGCAGAGGCGGTGTCCACAGTGGAAACGGCGAGTCCGCTCGCTCCGGAAAGGACAAGATGAGCCATTCTCGAACGACCTTCGCCCCACACGCCATTGCGAGCTCTTCGGACACATCAGGTCTCTGGTCTTTCAACCTCTGAGCCACTTTCAATAGCGTCGCTCGCCGCAGAATGTCCCACTCCGGTAAGGCGGCATCGACTTGGGCTGCCAGGGTGATGAGTCGATCCACGTCCTCGGGCGATCTCCACCTCTCGGGCAGGTAGCTCAGGTATCCGATCTCCAAGATCGGCTCGAAGACAGGCTCGACTTCCAAGACCCAGCTCCGCAGGGCCGGCTCGTTCGGTAGGGCCTGGCGGTCATTGGCTGCGGCCGGACTCAGGCCCAGCAGTAGGCAGATCACGAGACTCATCATCGTGCCCTTTGCAGAATGATTGATGGCGCCACAGCTCGTGCTCGATCTGTTTCCCTGAACGGCCGTTCCTCAGGTCATCGGGCACGGCGAGATCGTCGGCCACAGCCGGAGCCGGGAGAGGCGAGATCAGCAAGAGAACAATGATTGTGCTCATCGCGTTCCTTCACCACCGAGCGTCGTTGTACCAGCGTGCTGGACTTTGCACTCGAAGTGTTGGTTGTAGTCGTGCTCGATCTGTTCCCAGGAGCGTCCCTTCATCACGCTGGCGATCAAGTGATCTGGTACACGCTCCTGATCCTGGGGTCTTCCCGTCAGGGCATACAGGCCGATGCGGCGCTCTCTTGTTTCGCTCGAGGCGAGCATTCGAGTCACCCAATCGTCGAAGTCGGCTCCGATTGGAGCGCCTTCTTGTGTGTAGTCCCACCAGAAGGAGGCTCTCCCTCGGTAATCAGCATGCAACGACTCGAGGTACTCGCGAATCGGCGTGCGCTGGTGAGGGACCTGTTCGAAACATTCGCGCAGCACACCCACGGTGTTCCCCTCCCTGGGTGCCGAACCCAGGGTGCTCCAGCGGCCAGGATGGACGACCAGTCGAAAGACCTCGGTGAATCGATCGGGAGCGCATTGAGCCGTGCTCACGAGGATGGTCGCTGTGGCGTAGCGATCTCCCACCACCGGAGCCATCTGGCAGCCGCCGCTCGTCCACCGGTAGTAGAGCGCGGCCGCCCGTCGAACCCGAGGAAGGTCTGGCAGCGGCTCGAGAAAGGTCTCGAGGATGTCGCGGCGTCCCATCGTTCCAAGTCGAAGGCGCCGGATGAACGCGAGGTATTGCCTGGGATCGCTCCGAAAATCCTTCCAGCTCGAGTCTCTGGAATCGAGATTCCACGGCGTCTCTGGAGTGGCATAGGGCCCGGTACCCAGATGCGGATAGCCGAGTGCGCGAAAGCAGTTCTCTGCGTCCGAGCTCCGACCTCGATCTCGAATCGAGGCGGCCTCGAGGGGCCGAGGCTCGCGCAACAGCTGCGCGGCCCACTCACCTGAATCGCGGGCCAGAGAATCGCTCGCCGGAAGCACCGCGTGCACCTGATCGACCAGCTCGAGGATTCGCTCGGGATCCGCAGAGATCGGGGCAGGCGGATAATCGATGAGACTCTGGCCCTTCCAATACCGGATCTCCAGCACCGCCTCAAAGACCTGCTCGACGTCGAGCACCCATTGACGGATGAGCGGGTCGTCGGGCAGGGCGGCCGCAGATTGCGCTGGCGCGATTCCGGGAGTCGCGATGACGACCACGCCGATCCAGAGTAGGGACTTCATCTCTCGTCCCCCTCGCTCAGATCAAGCCTCCTCAGTGCACGCAGTGCCAGATTTCGCTCGCGGTCGGTCCAACCGGTCAAGCGCACCTCTCGGAGCGACTCGGCGAAGATTGGATCCAGCGGCTCCGGTTCGCGCCGAAAGTCCTGAAGCCAAGTCAGCGCCCAAAGCCGTTGGTCCTCGGACCCGCCCAACCTCTCGAGGATGATTGCCGGTGTCACTCGCGGGGCACCGTCCTGCAAGTAGGCTCGGATGGGACGCCAGGCGATTCGTGGCCAGGGCGCAGCGAGCTCTGGGAAGACACTCCGCAAGGCTTCGAGCTGCCCGGGAGCCTCGGCGAGGAGCTCCTCGAGGAGTCGCACGATGTTCGGCGAGGTTCCGCCGTTCCCGATCTCGTAGACCGTAAACATGGTTGCCGGATTGTGCAGCCAGGACAGGGTGGTTGCCAAGCGATCGGGGTACAACCTCGCCGTAGAGCGGAGCACGACGACTCGCCAATTCGTCTCGCCACCCCCGATCGGCTTTCGGTAGTAGCAGCCCACTCCAGGACCGGGGTAGTACAGAGCCAAGACGCGCTGGAGGCGAGGTAGGTCCGGCAGTGGCTCGGCGAACTGCTCGAAGGTCCTGTCCCAGAGACCGACTCGGCCTCGTCGTACTCGATCCAAGTGCTGCCAAGGAGCCTCTGCAGGCAGCGTCGCTGGTGCCCGGCCGTTCGGCTCGCCGCAGATCTTCAGGCGATAGTGCTCTGCACTGAACTTTGAACGAGGTTCAAGGCCGCAGCGAGCTCGCCACACCGTTGCCAGATTCGGCGCTACGTCGCGATATGCCCACGAGGCCAAGTAGAGTGCATTCCGCAACACGATGTCGTCCTCGGGCAGACGCTCACCCAGCGAATGCAAGAGCTCCTCGATTCGAGGGGCACCCCCTTCCCACCCGTCGGGTCGAAACCGAGTCCAGTGCCTCACCTCAAGCACCGCCTCATAGACCTCCTCGACATCGAGCACCCATTGGCGGATGACCGGGTCTTCGGGCAGGGTTGCTTGCTCAATCTGCGCAGGAGCATTGCCGCATGCAAGGAAAATGAATCTGAGGCACAGCAGGGTCCGGTACATGTACATGAGTGTCTCCCCTCACCTCGTTTCGTTAAGCCACTCGAGGAAGCGCTTCCATTCGAAGCCGAGCTGCACCTCGGCCGGTGCATCCGGTAAGGGCGCTGGCGTCACGAGCGACCAGTCCATGCTCGCGAGGTAAGCACAGAGCCGTTCTCGGCTATTTCCATTCAGTAGTCCTTGGAGCCATCGGTCAAAATCGTCCCCGATGGGCGCTCCGTCCTCGAGATAGCGTCTCAATGCGATCGGCATCAGGAAGTGCTCGGGGAAGCTCCGGCGGCTACCGATCTTCCAATGGATTCCTACGGGTCCTCGCAACTCCGGGGCATGCTCGAAGCAGGCTCGGAACAGGCGTGTCGCGTTCCCGTGCTTCGCAAACCCCTTGTTGTTCCATCCGAAGCAGATGGACTCCCAGGTGACCGTCCTTCTCAGTACCCACATAAACCGATCGGGATCGAGGAGCGCGGTCATCTCCAAGAGGGTCGGCAAGGCGGAATCACCCTTCAGATCCGCCAGGCTCCAGGCACATCCCGAGCCCGTGCGGCGGTAATACAACGCCAAAGCTCGGCGGACTCGCGGCAGGTCGGGAAGTGGTCCAAGAAAGGACTCGAAGGAGTCTCGCCGATGCCGAGCGTTTTGCTCCAGCATCCGGACCAGACGCAGGTGGTCACGAGGGTCCTCATCGCCTCTACGCCACGAGGGGCCGGGCGGAGCTTCCGGCCGCACGAGATCCGGCCTTCCGGATGGAACTCCCTGTGCCAGGAGCGGCTCCCCCGCCTTCTCGTAGATTCGGCGAGCGGTTTCTCCATCACCGAGGCGCTCGAACAGGCGAGCCGCGGCCAGTGATTCTTTATCGTGGATTAGCCAGGCGGCCAGCCGAGCGGTGTCTACGTACAAACCGTCATTGGCCGAGAGGACCCGCTCGACCTCTTCCAGTCGGCTCAGCATCTCGTCTGTTCCTGGTGCCTCGTCTCGCCGATGAGAGGCCCAGTATCGGATCTCCAGAATCGCCTCGAAGACCTCTTCGACATCGAGGACCCACTGGCGGATGACGGGGTCTTCGGGCAGGGCGTGTGGATCTTGGGCGAAGAGTGACAAGCAAAGGCAGAGCGTGAGCGGGGTCCTGATCATGGTGGCCTCCTCGGTGCGGGCGTCGGCCGGCATCGCAATGGACGTTCCGAACCGAATACCGAGGGAATTCGAGGTAGCAGGGCTACGGGAGCGTCACCGATCGGAAGCGCAGCGAGAAGGCGAGGTGACCGGGTCTTGCCTCGGACACTAGCGCCAGCGCTCCGCCCCTCGGTTCGACAGAGACCAGGGCTTCGCTTTCGAACCGGGGCTGCGCAACCGAACCAGGACCTCGCCCTCGGACCAATTCAGGGCCACCGCTCCACGGCTCGTGGTGACGGCCTCGGGGCTCCCCTTCGTATCGTCACTTCATCGTCCGCCAGGCATCGTCATCGATCCCATCGGGCATCGTCATCGATCCCTTCGTGCATCGTCATCGACCCCTTCGTGACTCGTCATCGCCCCCTCCCTCCTTCGTCATCGACGCAGTGGTCAGCCGCTCGATGTTCAGGGCGCGATCGAAGCCGGGCCACTCGTCCTCCCCATCTTCGGCGCCTCGGCGATCGAGGGTGATCTCGATCACGGTGCCGTCGGGGTCTCGGGTGTAGATCGACCAGGCGATGCCGTGGTCGATCGGGTTCACGACGTACTTACCCGCCTCGAGTTGCTGGAGGACGTTCGCCAGCTCATTTGCCGTCGTCACCTCGAAGGCTACGTGGAGCAAGGGTCCCGAGGGAGCCGGACGGACGGCCCGGTCCTCCACTAGCGCGAGCTGGTGATGGCTCGGGCCGCCGCCGATGAGGGCGATCGGGCCATGCAGCTCGGCGACCTCCAGCCCGAGTCGATCGCGGTAGAACTCCAGCGATCGACTCAGGTCTCGGACGCGGAGCTGCACGTGATCCAAGCGCGGGCCCTTCACCTCAGGCGCTCCCGGGCAGGCGCACCTCACGCTCGGTCCGCCAGCCGTCGACGCTCCAACGCCCGGCTCCGGTGAGGCCGATGCCGGCGGTCACCAGCGCGAGGACGAGCGGATACTCCATGCCCCCTTGGCTGGCATCGAAGCCGGAATGCGCAGTGAAGCCGGCGACGAGCATGGTGAATGCCACCGGTATCGACACCAGTCGGACGAAAGCACCGAGTCCGATCAAGAGCCCGCCGAACAGCTCGGCCGAGCCGGCGAGGACGGTCGAGACGATCGGCAGTGGGATCCCGAGATTGCCCATCCACTGCGCAGTGCCGTCGATGCCGTAGCCGCCGAACCAGCCGAACAGCTTCTGCGATCCGTGGAACACGAAGACGCTCGCCAGGGCGAGTCGCACCAAGACGAGACCGAGATCTGAGAACTGGCGTTGCTGAGACATTCGATCACTCCGTTCAAACAAAATTCGTTGCAACAGATACAAGTCCAAGAGAATGGGGCCGGCTCCTCCCCTCATCCTTCCCCGCGCACCCTCTTGAGCAATCGCACGAGCTGGGACAGCTCACGGGCGCTCAGATGGCCGAGCTGGTCGCGATGCAGCTCCTGCAAGGGCTCGTACAGCTTGTCGATGAACCGCCGCCCCTTCGCCGTCAGCGAGATCAGCACCACTCGCCGGTCCTCCGGCCACCCGCGCCTCTGCACGAGCCCCGCCTGCTCGAGCCGATCGACCAGGCGGGTCACGTCGGGCACCCGATTGATCAGCTCGCCGGCGAGCGCCTGGCAAGGCAGCTCCCCGCCTTCCGCCCGGCGAAGCGTGCGCAGCACGTTCATCTGCGGCTGCGAGATCGCATGCTCCTTCAGGAACGCGCTGGCGCCGGCGGCGAGCTGCTCGTGAGTCTTGACCAGCTCGACGTAGGCTTCTTGCTCAGGCGTGTACTCGGGTGGCGAGACTGACCAGCTCGGTGACTTCATGGGGACCTCCTCGGTTCGGAGCCGGTTATACGTTGAGCCATTATTCGTTGCAACAAACAAATATCTCGAACCCGTCAACGGCCTCGATCAGGGCCAGCGCGGCGAGCCGGCACTGGCCCCTCAGCCTCGGTGCCGCAGCGGGTCCCTTCGTCCCTCACTCACTGCTGCCGGGAGCCCTTCTTCGCTGCGGCGAGGTGGACCTCGACGTAGTTCTTGCCGGTGGAGCTCTGTCCGCTGAGCGCACCGAGCGTGAAGTTCGTCGCTCCGGTCTGGAGGACTTCGACCCGCAGATGGGCTCCGTCCTTGATCACGGCCCAGCTCATTCGGTCGGAGAGGCTCACACCGAACTTCTCGAGCGTGCTGACGATCGCCCCCAGGGCGACGTCTCCCTGCCCACTCTTACCGGACTGGATGGCACCGCCCGTCGGGTTGTGAGCCTCACCGATCAGTGCGGCTTCCGAGGTGCTGGCCGGGGCCGTTGCCGCGACGTAGCCCTCCTTCGTAGCGACGCCACGTGCGTTCTCCGCCTTGCACAGCCAATCGTACGCATCGGCACCGAGATAGACCTGACCGGGCATGGATCGACTCCTTTATCATGATCACGGCTCCGGTTCTCCGGAGCCTCGTCTTCATCATCCTGCCCACCCAGAGGCCCGCCGCCACGGGAACCGAACGAGTCAATCTCCTCCCCAAACCAGAGCCCGCGCGACCGAGACGGGGAGCGGCTGCTGAGCGGAGAGCCGCTTCCTCGACATCGCTGACCATCGAGCCAGAAGGTGCCGAGCAAGGGGCAGCTCGAAGTGTGCTTTCGCTGCAACGGGCGCCCCGGCCCGAGCTCGCTCGCGATAGCTCTCACCGACAGGCTCGGTCACCGGCTCGCTTCGACTTGGGCACACCAACGGACTCGGGCGCCGCTGACCGGTTTTTCTTCTCAAGATCGAAGGCGGAGATCGCCGATCACGACGGTGCCGGTTTCTCCAGGCCAAGGAATCGGCTGCGAGCGTGAGATTCTTCCTTTGGGAAGATCGATATCTCTCGCTTATAATTCGGCCTTCTCATCCCGCGGCTGTGCCCCGCCGTACGCCTTCGCCCAAACGACTCGTTCGATCCGGTTCACCGGAGAGCGGTAGCGAACCGGAGCCTTCTGCGACAACGGTGGTGGGTTCTTCCCACCCTGATGACCGAAGATCGATCGCCATGGTTTTCGAGGGGAAGCTCGATCTTCAGGGGATGATTTCAGCCCCTTGAATGCCCGCCTTTCGGCGAGGCACTCTTCAATCTGTGATTCGGATTAGGTTCATGTCCCAGAAGCTCTACGTCGGCAATCTCAATTTCCAAGTCACCGAGGATGAGGTCCGTGAGATCTTCTCCCAGTACGGAGAAGTTCACTCTGTCTCCTTGATCACCGATCGCGAGACCGGCCGTCCCCGCGGCTTCGGATTCGTCGAGATCGATGAGAACGGCGCCCAGGCCGCGATCGACGGCCTCAACGGCACCGACTTTCAGGGCCGCAGCCTGACTGTCAACGAAGCTCGCGAGCGCAGCCCGCGTGGCGGCGGTGGTGGTGGCGGCGGCTTCGGCGGTGGTGGTGGCGGTCGTGGCGGCGGCGGCGGTGGCGGCGGCCGCGGTCGCTGGTAAGCCGGCACTCTGGGGCGAGGCCTCGGCCTCGCCCCTCTCGTGGGCAAGCTATCGCTAGCCCGTAACCATTGCGAGCCCTCTCGGCTCGCCGGATTGCCCGTCTCTCGGGGTAATCGGTCGGCAACAGAGCTCTTGATCGCGATCGCGCCGCAGGCCAATGGCCTCGGGATGCCATTCCTGCGACAAGTCCGGTCGCCCGCTCGATACTCCTCGGGTCCAGACGGGATCTCGACTCTCGAGGATCGACGAAAGCTCATGAGCTCCACTTCACCCCGCAAGATCGACTTCGCCCACTTCAACTGGGGCGCTGCCGCCTACCTCTTCCTGGCTCCCGTCGGCGCGATCGTCGGCCTCACGGTCTACATCTCCCGCTTCGGGGTCCATCCGCTCGAGCCCGTGCTCTTCGTCCTCTTCTACCTCCTCTCGGGCCTGGGCATCACCGCCGGGTACCACCGCTACTACTCCCATCAGAGCTACCGCTGCCACCCGATCGTCCAGATCTTCCACCTGATCTTCGGAGCGATCGCCCTGCAGCAGCCCGTCTACGACTGGGCTCGCAACCACCGGCTGCACCACCGCTACTCCGACACCGATCGCGATCCCCACAACATCCGTCGCGGCTTCTTTTGGGCGCACATGGGCTGGGTGCTCTTCGATCATGGTTACGAAGGCAACTACACGACGGTCAAGGACCTGAGCGACAACCGCCTCGTCCAGTGGCAACGTCGCTTGTACTGGCCGATCTTCGTCCTGTTCGCAATCGGGTTGCCCCTCTTCCTGGGCTCGCTCTACGGTCGCCCGGGAGGCGCTCTGCTCTGGGCAGGTCTCCTGCGCATCGTCCTCCAGAGCCACGCGACCTACGCCATCAACTCCTTCGCTCACACCTTCGGTAGGCGGCCACACTCGACCCGAACCGAGGCGCGGGACTCCCTCCTCCTCGCTCTCGTCTCCCACGGCGAAGGCTACCACAATTATCATCACCGCTTCGCCTCGGACTACCGCAACGGCCATCTCTGGCACCACTGGGATCCGACCAAGTGGTTCATCAAGGGCCTGAGCTACTTCGGTCTCACTTACGATCTGAAGCGTGCACCGCAAACCCAGCTCCTGCAGGCAAAGCTAGAGCGCGATCTCCAGACGGTGCGCGAGCGCATCGCCAGCTTCTCGGCGGAGGTCCAGCACGCCTGTGAAGAGCGCCTGTCCGCCGCCGGTGAGCGCCTCGAGCAGCTCGCCCAGCGCTTCCAAGAAGCCCGGCAGCGCTACCGCGAGGGTCGTCGGCAGCGGTCTCAGGATCGTCACGAGTGGCGCGAGCGTATGCTCGAGCTGCGCGAGCAGTTTCAAGAGGCGCTCGCCGCGTGGTCCCGTCTGATCCACCAGCCGCAGCTCGCCCTCGCCTGACGCTCCACTTTCTCGGATTCTCTGGGAACCGTCTCGCGTCCGTTCGGCTTTCAACACACGATTGCTGAACGAGACGATCCTCGAGACGAAGGCACCGCCCGTGGCCGTTCCCGAATCCCAGCCCGACCCAAGAGCCATCGACGAGACGAGTGACGCTCGCCTCGTCGACCGCGCTCGCGGAGACGTCGAAGCCTTCGCCGCGCTCTACCGCCGGCACTACCCGGCCATCCAGCGCTACGTCCGGCGCCGCCTCGGGCAGTCGGGCTTCGTGGACGATGTCGTCGCCGAGACCTTTCTCAAGGCGTTGGAGTACCTCCCGCGCTACGAGGACCGGGGTCTGCCCTTCCGCGCCTGGCTGTACCGAATCGCCACCAGCCGCATCTCCCGCCTGGCGCGACGAGCGGCGCGGCGACTCCAGCAGCTCGAGGCCGAGCCCGCGGTCGAGCCCGATCGTGACGAGCCCGATCGCGAGAAGATCCGCCGCGCGCTGCTCGGCTTGCCCGAGCGCTTCCAGTCGGTGATCGCACTGCACCATCTGGAAGGACTCTCCGTCGAGGAGGTCGCTGCCATCTTGGGCTGCGCCTCGGGCACGGTGAAGTCCCGACTCTCGCGGGGCCGTGCAGCCCTCCGTCGTCGCCTCGAATCCTCAGGAGACCACCGATGAACCGCCCCCAGGACTTCGATGTCGATGCGGCCCTGAGCCGCCTGCGCGAAGACGACACCCTGGAGCGAGCAGACCTCACGCTCGAGGCTCGGCTGCGTCGCCGCTTTCGAAGGCGCCGCTCCTCGAATTGGCTGCGCCGGGCCGCGGCCCTCCTGATCGGTCTCGGTCTGACCGCGGCCGCCGTCGAAGCGACGGTCGGCCTCGATCGCCTGACGGGCTGGTGGTACTCGATCACCATCGACGGTCACGTCGCAGAGGGCGTCGTGCCGAGTGACGGCGAGCGGCGGTTCGAATACACGACGCAAGACGGCTGTCACGTCACCGTCGAGGTGCGTCGCCGCCGCAAGGGCGCCCACGGCACCGAGACCGGCATCTCGGTCCGACGCGAAGGCCCCGGCGCGCGCACCGAGATGCAGGTCGAGACCCACGAGACGACCGATGTCCCCGCGCCCCGACTGGTGCCGCGCACCGCACTCGAAGGCGCCACGCGGCTCCACGACTGGGTCGATCCCAGGGGCACCCGGCGCGCACTCTATTGGCAGCATGCCCCCGGTGGCGGCGGCGAGCTCCTCATCGAGGAGGTCGACAGCCACGCCGCGCTCCCCGTGCGATCGATCGGCCAGCCCGAGCTCGGGCCAGGCAAAGGCACCGCGGCATCGATCGTCGAGGACGGTGACGGCGGCCTGTCCATCGAGCTCTCCGCCGGAGCGAGCTGGCGCTACGAGCTCGGCTTCTCGAGCGTACCGCACCGCGAGCGCCCGACCGAGCTCGTCACACCCGACGGGAAGATCAAGGTCGAAGTCGGCCGCTGACCCGCAGCCCGGCACGTCCCGCGCCAGAGCGCTCTCCCGACCGGCGAGCGCTTCCCCTCCCCCATTTCAACTCACGCGCCCGATTCCAATCGAAGGAGCTCACCCATGATCCGTCCGTACCTATTCCTGCTCTTGATCACCGGCATCGCTCACGCCCAAGACGACGATCCCCTCAGTCGCCGCGGACTCGCCGTCGAGCGGTTCGTCAGCACCACGACGCCCGCCGCCATCGACGCGTTCATCCAAGAACACCTCTCGGAGTCCTTCGGGGCCGGGCGCGACCGCGGGCAAGTGCGGTCACAGCTCGAGGAGATCCGCCAGCGCTGTCGCAATGCGGGCGGCGTGATGCTCGAGCCGCACGGCGACTCGGGTCTCCGCATCGTGTTCGAGTACCCGGATCGACGCCAAGCCGTCTTGATCGGACTCGAGCCGAGCGCTCCCCACCGCATTACGAGCCTCGAGCTCAAAGAGGCCCCTGAAGCGGAGTCGGGCCCGGCCGTCGCGCCGATGAGCTGGTCGACCCTCGCCCAGCGCCTCGACCAGGAGGAGGCGAGCGGCTTCGCTGGCGTCGTGCTCGCGGCCAAGGACGGGAAGATCGTCCACCACGAGGCTTACGGCCTCGCCGACCAAAGGAGGAAGATCCCGAACACGACCGAGACGATCTTCGCGATCGGCTCGACGCCGATCGACTTCACGCATGGGGCGATCTTGAAGCTCGCCGAGGAGGGCAAGCTCGCTCTCCAGGACCCGATCTCGAAGTACCTGAGCGGCGTTCCCTCGGACAAGCAGAGCATCACGATCGAGCACCTGCGGACCAGCCGCTCGGGCTTCCAGAACTTCCCGGGGATCCCTGGCGTGGACGAGGACCTCGACCTCTCCTGGATCGACCGCGAGGAGTTCCTCTCGCGAATGATGAAAAGCGAGCTCCTGTTCGCTCCGGGCCAAGGGCAAGCCCACTCACATGCCGCCTGGGGCATCCTGACCGCGATCGTCGAGGTGGTCTCCGGCCAGAGTTACGAGGACTACTTGCAAGAGACCTTCTTCGGTCCGGCCGGCATGACGCGGACGGGGTCGTACTCATTCACTCACCAGTTCGATCCCGCCGAGGTGGCGGTCGGCTACGGATCCAACCGCATCCGTCCGACCAACTCGCCCGTCCACTGGGGCCGCACGTCCTGGCTGGTGAAGGGCAGCGGTGGCATGGTCTCCACTCCGATGGATCTCTACCGCTGGAACCGATTCGTGCGCGGCGGCCAGGTCCTCTCGAAGGAGTCCACGAAGCTCTACGGCAGCGGCGGCCTGGCGGCCGGCGCCAACGACCGCGGCTTTCTCTGCCTGTACAACACCGACCTCGAGACGTTGGTGATCGTTTGCTCGAACGTTCATGAAGGCCCGCGCGACTTCGCCGAGCGCGTCGCCGAGGCGGCCGTTCGGGTCGCGATGCGCTGAGGGACCGGACTCCCCTGGAAACGTGCCGACGAGGACGCGACGAGTCGCGCCCTCGTCGGCGCCGTTCGGGGGGGTCTCTATCGACCGACGAAGTCGCCCGCGTTGCCGCGGTTGAATCCGTCGGCATCGAGCCAGGAGTCGAGCACGATGCCGAGCTGAGGGTCGGTCAGGCGCTGGATGAGGCGAGCACCGAGCGGTCCTGACAGGCCCGGTTGACTCGCACCGTCACGGAGCGTCGAGGTCTTGCCCGCTTCGAGGAACGGGTGGTTGCTCGATCCCATCGATCGGCCGGTCGGATCGACGATCTTGTCGAGGTTGTAGACCGTGCGGGCCGGGTCGTAGTTGGCCGACGGCGGAATGCCATCGCAGCCAGCGCGATTCGCGTTCTCGTCGAGCGGGTTGATCGGGCAGCCCGACTCGTCGAAGAGGAAGAGCCCGGTGCCCAGCCCGGCGACCTGATGCACCCAGAGCGGTGAATCGAGCGTGTTCCCGGTGTTCCGACCGAGGTGCTCCCTGAGCAGCTCGAAGTCGAGCCCGGTGAAGTCGTTGCTCGCCATCGCGGTGCGGTAGCTCTCGTAGTTGGACTCGCCGAACTCCGAGAGGCCCTTCTTGGTCAAGTGGCACGAGACGCAGTAGCGCGGGCCCTCGTTCTGGAAGTCGACCTTGCCGCGGATCGAGTGCGGCATCATCGCGTTGTGGCTGAGCGAGGGGTGTGCAGCGCCGACGCGATCGTTGCCCTGACCATTCCGGTCAGAGAACGAGAACACGTCGGACGGCAGACGCTGCTGGTCGAGGTAGCGGAAGAAGACCGAGGTATTTGGCGAGATCGGCGCGATCTTGTCGTGCGCATCGACACCGAGCTGGAAGAAGATCGGCGACTGGTAGACGAAGTCGGCCGTCTCCTCGCGGAACACGATCTCTTCGCCCGTGATGTTGCTGAAGTTGCCCCGATCGAACTCGCCGACGAGGTGGCAGCCGATGCAGTTGTTCGTCCAGGAGGCGTGACACGACGAGCAGCTCATGTCGTCCATGTGGCTGAACCCCGCCGAGGCCATCGTCTTCTGCATCGGACCGATGCCCGTCGCATCGTCGCCATCATCGCGCCCCATGGCGTACGAGCCCTTGGTCGTGAAGATCGGCTCCTGCGTGAACGGGTTCACCTTGCCGCTGTCGACGATCACGTCTCGCGTCTGGCTGACGTAGTGGCGCTTCCCGGTCAACCGGCTGGTCAGGTAGAAGTTGCCGTCGGCCTCGCGCACGACGTGCTGCAGCGGATTGCCTTCGGCGTCGACGGCGACCTCGGCGAGCTGGCCAGAGTAGGTCGTCGCCAGAGTGGTCTCGGCGTAGGTGGTCGCCGAGCCATGACAGCTCTCGCAGGTGACCGCTACCGCCTGGTTCATGCGGCTGACCATGGCGTTGCCCATCGGGTCACCGACGCGGCCGCCGTGGAGATCGTGGCTGCCGTGGCAGTCGATGCAGCCCAGACCGGCTTCGTAGTGAACGTCGGGCGGCGTGTCGTCACGATCGTCGCCGTCGTAGTCCTCGAAGAGGAGATACTGGTTCGCATTGCGTCCGTTGAACGTTCGATTCTCGACCTCTGGATCGAAGAGGCGCGTATCGTCGCGGGTCGTCTCGAAGCGGACCGGATTCGCGGGGTACTGCTGGCCTCGGCGCACGTCCTCGTTCTGGTCGAGGCGAATGCCCCAGTACTGCATCACGGTGCGGTTCGAGCCCTGATGACAGCCGGCGCAGGTATAGTCGTCGATGCCCATCAGCATCTCGCCGCTTGGCAGCATCTTGGCGACGCTCATGATGCGGTGGCGACGAACGTGCGGGCGCTCGGGCGCGTCGATGTCGTCCGGGTCGAGCGGCTCGTCCTTCTTGATGTTCGGATCGGTGCTTCGGCTCCGCCCGTCGAGACTGTATCGCATGTGGCAGGCCGTGCAGCCTGACGAGCGATAATCGCCGTAGCGGTTGTTCGCACCGGCGCTCCCCAAGTGGCAGTTGCCGCAAGTGAAGGCGACCTGCTCGTGGTAGAGATTCGCCAAGGGCGAGCCCGCGATGAGCTGACCGTTGGCCTGCTGACCGTTGGGCAAAAGCGCCGAGGCGTACTCGGGGTTGTCCTCGATCAAGTCGTCGTCGCGACCTGCGAAGACCGGGAACTCGAGCAATCGCCCGATGGCACCCACCGGTCCCTCACCCGGCGCGTACATCGGATCCGTGATCGCGCGGAAGGCGAGATCCGCCGCCGTGTCCAGGTAGAGATCACGATTCTCCACGACGCGATTCTGCACGCCCGCCGCGTACATCGCGCCAGAGAAGATGCCCGTCTCGGTGGCGAGCGGACTCTTGACGACGCAGTCGACGTGGGAGGTGTGGCACTGCCCGCAGCTCCGGCCTTGCGTCACGATGCGCAGATCGCCGGGGTTGATGAACTGGAGGTAATCGAGGGAAGTGAAGACCTGCCCGTCGACCTCGTAGTCGGGGAACTTGTCGATCCCGGTGAGCGTCAAGCGATTGAAATAGGCGTGACGGTTCCGCTCGAGGTTCTCCTCGTCGCCGATCTCGGGCGGCGGCGGCACGTGGGCCAGCTCCGGGGTCGCGCCCTCGGGATTGCCGCCGTGACACTGAGTGCAGGTGAGCGTGCCGGCACCCGGGAAAGGGTGCGGGTTCTCGAGCCCGCCACCGGCGTAGTCATCGTGCAGCGCTCCGTTGTGGCACCGCATGCAGGACTCTGCGGTCGCGAAGGCGAGCGCTCCGTCGGTGTCGCTGTCTCCGCCGCTCCCGAAGGAGCCCGAGCAGCCTCCGAGGAGGATCAGCAAGCCCGCAGCGAGGATCGCCTGACCGGGGGATCGGAACATGGCTTCTGGACCTCCAGCTCCAACGTGCTTCGGCAATCACCGGTCATTCCCGTCGCCTTATCGGAGGATTCGAGGGATCCCTTGACGCATTCCGGGGCCGCGTTGGGGTGATTGGGTGATTGGGTGTCTGGATGCTTGGGTGTCTGGGTGTTGGGGCGTTTGGGTGTTTGGGTGTTCACGTGGTCAGAAGGGCAAGACCCTTACCCAACCAAGGCACCACAGAACCAAGGCACCACGAACTCACCAGCGGAACGTCACGCCGATCTCGAGGAAGAGGCGCTGGACGTCGCTCGCCAGGGAGTAGGCACCGGTCGCGAAGAGCTCCCAGTTCGGGCCCGGGCGCCAGCGGGTGCGCAGGGTGAGGTCGGTAAAGTCGAAGGTCGAGCGGCCTTCTTGGTAATCGATGTATCGGAAGGACATTGCGGGCTCGAAGCTGAACGAGCCATCGCTGTTCGGGAAGTACGCCGAGAGGCGGCCGCCGTAGCCGCGCTGCTCTTCTCCGAGCAGGTTGAACACCGACAATGTGCCGCGTGCTCCTTGGCTGCCGAAGAAGTTGCGCTTCGAGAGGCTCGCTCGCCAGCGGATCCCGTCGTCGGTCGTCTCGCTGTTCCAGTACGAGATCTCTTCGTCGAGGGTCACCTCGTCGGAGAGGTCGTGACTGGCACCGACGTAGCCGCGCCAGTAGCTGTCCTCGAGGAACTCATCCGGCGTGAGTATCAAGAGGTCGAGCTCGTCGCGCTCGGTCGCCGTGTCGAGGATCTCGTAGTGGCTCACCCCGGCTCGCGGCGACCAGCCTTCGAGGCGAGCACTCATGCCGAGGTCGAGTCGGCTGAGGCGCGTGCCGTCGCGGGTCTCGGCGGCATTGACGTCGAAGTCGACTTCGCTGCTCGCATAGAGATCGAAGACTCCGAAGCGCGCCGTCTGATCGATCAAGAGTGCGACGCGATCGAGGTCGCCCTCGAACTGCGAGACCAGGACTCCGCCGGTGACCGAGTAGTGCTCGCCATCTTCGCTCTCGGTGAAGTATGTCAGGTACGTCGCGCCGGTCGGCTCACGGCTGGTCGGGTGCAGGCCCTGGCGAGTCGGCTTCCAGCCGCCCAACACGCCCCAGTGGAAGCCCTTTGAGAAGACCTTCTGGAGATGGGCGCCGTCGAGGTAGCCGATCGAGGGCAGTTCCCCAGGAATGAACCGGCCCAAGCGCAGGATGCTCTCGTCGTCGAAGCGACGCGCGAGCACGAAGCGCTCGATCTCGCTGCGAATCTCGCGGTAGTTCTTCACGTTCTGGAGCGCATCGCCGTCGCGATAGGTGAAGTCACCCGCCCACTCGATCGCCCAAGGTGTTCCTTCGATGCGCTCGAGCGAGCCGAACGTGCGGACTTCGCTGCGCAGGTAATCGAGACGTCCATCGGAGACGCCTTGCACGATCTGCCGAAAGGTCAGTCGGCCATGAAAGACGTTCTCGGGCTCGCCGACATCGACGTCATCGGGCGTGACGAGCAGCGGCCGGAACGAGTCCTCGGGCAAAGGCTCGAGCGGAGCGGCCACCTCGGGCTGCGGTGCGACCGCCTCATCGAGCTCGAGCGTGACCATGACGCCGTTACCCGGAAAGCCCTTCGGGCGTGGTCCCAGGAATTGCAGGAAGGTGGACCGTCGCGTGACCGCGCCGACCTCGAAGCGCACCAGCCGCTCGCCGCGGAAGCGCAGCCAACCCGCGACTCCCGTACGCAGTCCCACCTCGACGCCGATGTCGACGAACACACCGCTCGCCAGGCTGTAGGCGATACGGCAGTCGAGCGTCATCGGAGGCGGAGTCTCGGCCGCTTCGTGAGCCTCGGGCTCATCCGACGAAGCTGCCTTTGCATCGGCCTCTTCGGACACGGGGCTCTGTCCCTGGGACGGCTCCTCCTGCGCGAGCACCGATGAAGACACCGGGCCCCAGGAGAGTGTCCAGGCCGTGAGGAGTGCGAGGCGGATTGTCATCGAGCGATCGGACATGTTCCTGCCGTTCCAGAAGGTGCGTTTCGTTCGAAGAGCTCTCGGGCTCCGCCCTCACCTCCAGGCGTTCGTGTCGTGGCACTCCAGGCAGTTGGTCGAGAATCCTTGGGGCACGTGGGTTCCGGTGGCGATGTAGTCCTGGCGATGGCAGCCGTAGCAATCGGTCGGCGTACCGGCGATCTGGCCACCGGCGTGGCAGGCGGTGCAGTCGACGCCGGCGTGGCCACCCTCGAGCGGGAAGCGATCGTGGACGAAGTCCACGGCCCGCCAGTCGCCCACGTCGTGGCAGTCGTCGCAGCCGCGGATCCATCCGTTGATGACGTGATTGGGCTGCGCACGGATCGCATCGCGCTGATGGCAGAGCTGGCACTGCGTCGGCGCGCCGCGGTAATCCCCCGTGGTCGCTCGCCGGTGACACGATTCGCACGGCACGAAGGCATGGCCGCCGACGAGCGGCAGACGCGTCGCGTGGTGCTCGATGACCAGGCCGGTCGGATCCCAGCTCATCTCGACATGGCAATCGGTGCAGCGCGGACCGAAGGCGCTCTTGTGCGGATCGGCGTGGCAGCCGCCGCAGCCGCGGGCGAGGTACGCCGCGACGGGACCGCGATCGTTGTGGCAGCGCAGGCAAGCCGCATCGACGTGGGCTCCCTGCAGCGGGTAGCCTGTCTCGCCGCCGTGATCGAAGGAGAAGTCCTCCTTGATCACGTCCCAGCGGTCGGGCACGTGGCAGATCGAGCAGTCGTGCGGGAACGTCTGGTGCGGGACCATCGGTCCCCACTCCTCGCTCCACTTGTGGCGCGGGGCGATGTCGGGCAGCACCGAGCAGCCGATCAGCCCACCGATGATGGCGACGATGACGCCGATGAGGATTCGCTGGGTCATCGGTTGTCCTTATCTCGCGGATCGATCTCGTGACAGTCCTTGCAGTCGGTGCCGAGAGGCTTGAATCGCACGAACTGCTCGCCGAACGGCGCGGGCTCGGGCTTGTGGCAGCCGGAGCACGGTACCTTCAAATGAGCGCCCTCGAGCTGGAAGCGCGACTGCGAGTTGTGATCGAAGTGGATGTCGGTCCAGCGCGTCTCGGAGACGTGGCAGGTCGCGCAGGATCGGTAGTCGTCGAACTGACCGTGGTGCACGTCGGTATGGCAGGAAGAGCATTGCTTGGGCGTGTCGACGAATCGCTGGGCCCAGACGCTCTCACCGCTCGACAGCTCGAACTTCTCCTCGGTGTGGCAGCCTTCGCAGTCGGCCCGCGCGTGAGCGCCCTTCAGCTCGTGGCCGGTCCACGCCTCGTGGTCGAAGGGACGCAGCGAGAAGGTATCGGCGATGCTGTTGTGGCAAGCGCGGCAGTCATTGTGCTCGATCTGCTTGGCGAACTGCTCGGCATGCGGGTCGGAGTGGCACTCCTTGCACGACTTTGCCGTGCCATCGAAGATGCGCGCCCCGGCCACCGTCGGCTTGGCATGGCACGACACGCACGGGATCGCCTCATGCGCACCCGTGAGCGGGAACACCTCGAGGTGCCGCGCATGGTCGAACGTCGTCGGCTGGAAGAAGTGCGAGTCGTGGCACGAGCTGCAATCCTCGCCGCGATCCGCGAACTGGCCCTGATGCACGTCCTCGTGACAGAACGTGCAGTCGCGCTCGGTTCCTTCGAAGCGCTGCGCGAGGACGTTCTGACCGTCGTTCTCGAAGAACACCGGCGGGTGACACTGGGCGCACTCGAGGGAATCGTGGGCGCCCTTCAACGTGAAGCCGGTGCGGAGCGAGTGGTCGAAGGGCGAGATCGCGAACGTCTCTGCGTGCCCGTTGTGGCAGGCCGTGCAGTCGTCCTTGGCGATCTGGCTGGCGAACTGCCCCGCGTGCGGGCCCGGGTGACACGTGCGACACTCGTGCGCCGTGCCGGCGAACATCCGGGGCAGCTCGGGGCCGGGCACCTGGTGACACTCCTGGCAATCGACCTCTTGGTGCTTGCCCAGCAGCTCGAAGCGCTCGGCGTGCCGATCGGCACCGAAGGTCGACGGCACGAAGCTGTGGCTCTCGTGACAATCGAGGCAGGCCTCGAAGCGGCCGGCGAACTGCCCGCCGTGGACGTCACCGTGACAGGTCTCGCAATTCTCGGGCGTCCGCCGCGTGAACGGGGAGAGCGGATTCGGGTGCCGCTCCTCGAAGGAGGCTTCGGGCGGATGGCAAGAGCCGCAGGCCACCTCGTCATGAGGCTCGACCAGAGGGAACCCCGTGCGCACATGGCGATCGGTCGTCATCCGGCTGGACGCGATCGTCCAGTGCGGCTCGCTGAGAGCATGGCACGACTCACAGTCCTCGCCGAAGTCGACCTGGTGCGGTGACTCGTGGCAGGACTGGCAGTCCTTTCCCTTCGGCTTCGTGAACGGAAAGGGCAGGGCCGCGAACGGCGCGTCCGACGGTGGCAGCTCATGACAGCCCTGGCAGCTCACCTCGGCATGCGCGCCCCCGAGCGGGAAGTGCTCTTCGTGATCGAAGTGCAGAGGCGGATCGAAGGTCTCCTGCCCGTGGCAGTCGGCGCAGGGCGCGCGGCCATCGGCGTGCGGGTCGGTATGGCAGGTCGCGCAGCTCTGATCGAGACCGAGGAAGGTCCGGGCGCGCACCTGCTCGGGGAAGGCCGGCAAGGAGAAGGGCTCCTTGCGCTGCTCCTGATGGCACTGCGCGCACTCGAGGCGATCGTGGCTACCGGTCAGCCCGAACTCGACGTGGGGATGCGAGAACGTCTTCGGATCGGTGTCACCCCACGAGGCGTCGCTGATCAGCTCGAAGCCGTGCCCGAAGTGCTCGGCATGACAGGTACCGCACCGGAGCTCGCCCGAACCCTCGAGGAAGTCGTGAAGCCCCCTGCCGCTCTGGAGCTGCTCCTGGATCTCGGCGTGGCAGTCGAGGCAGCCTTCCTCGACGCCTCCGGATCGGTGGCACGTCTCGCAGCTCGCGATGCTGTCCATCCCGATCACCTCGCCGTGCACCGCCGACAACTCGCCGGGCGCTGGCGAAAACGCGTAGAGCATCCAGAGCAACAGCGCGATGAGGCTGGTCCCGACACCGAAGAGGAAGCGCGGATCGAGAAGCATCAGCGTCCCCCTCCCAGGAGCCAGAGGTCACCGAAGCGCACCGCGACCGCGATGTGGAAGAGCGCACCCAGCACCAAGACGACGCTCATCCAGCGATGCAGGAATCGCCACGCGCCGACGAGGTTGCGGATCTCCGACGTCCGCACCAGCACCTGCCGCTCGCGGCAGAGGCGCTTGGCGAGGACCAAGATCAGCTTGGCCTCCTGGCCCAGCCCGCCGTGGCTCTTGACGGCCTCTTTGAGGCGGACGAGCTCTTCCTTGCTCTCGCGGTCCCCGACGAAGACGCGCTTCAACCCGTTCCAAAGGCCCGGCTCGGTCACCTCGATGTCCGCATCGCGCGCGAGCAGCTCGGGCGGCAAGCCGAGATCGATGAGCTTCTTCTGGTAGACCTCGAGGCGTTGCCTCAGGGCGCCCAAATCGAGCTCGCCACTCTCGACGGCCCTCAGGTTCACGAGCAGGTATCGTCCCGTCAGGCCGCTCACGACGACGACGAGCATGGCGCCAAAGGCGGCGAAGCCGAGCGCGCTCGTTACGCGGAAGCCCGTATGGAAGAGGATCAACAAAGGGCCCATCGTGCCCAGCAAGACGTGCAGGCGCATCCAGCTCCGAACCGTCAGCCAGGTCCGGCCGCGCAAGGCCATGTGCTTGCGGATCGGGTAGGCGAGGCTGGCGAATATGAGCAGCGTCCCGCAAACGCCCAAGGGCAGTCCGAGCGTCCCGGACGGCCGGAGGGTTTGATGCAATGAGTGAAGCGGCCTCGTGGCCTGTGCCGCCGTGTAGTACGAGAATCCGATGCCGAGGAGCACGGTCAGTCCGGCGCAGGTCAGGAGTGCGACCGCCTGGCAGATTCGCAGCGGTGAGATCCGACGTCGCCGCTCCGACTCCTGGTAGAGCAGCTCTTCGTCCAGCTCGCGGTCGATGGCGGCCTCGGCCTCGAGCAGCGCCGCGTCGGGCTCGGGCTCGAGGTCGACCGGCGGCTCGGGCTCGAGCAGAGGCTCTTCCGCGGGGGCTTTCGGCGGCTCGGGTCGCGGCCGAATCCCCGATGAGCCGTCCTCGTCGAGAAGGATGACGAATGGGACCTCATCGGGAGAGCTGTCGAGCGGAGATGGCCTCGGATCAGACATCGGATCCCTTCAGAGCCTCAGCGAGCCACCGGATGAGCGTCTGAGTATTCACTCGAAGGAGTCACCACCTCGTCCCGACCTAGCCGGACACCGGCATCGGACAAGAGGCGGAAGGGAGGCTCCCCGCCGGCGAAGATGAACACGTAATCGTTCTCCAACCGGGCCTTCCGAGGCGGATCCCCCGCGATGGACAAGACGACGGATCTTTCGTTATCGACCCTCTCGAGTGTCGAGTTGAACACCACTCGGATCGACTTCCCGGCGTACTGCTCGATGCGCTCGCGGTTTCGCTGGGTGACGCGGAAGAACTGGTCCTTGCGGTAAGAGAGGGTGACGACGTTGCCCGGTTGATTCGCCAGCGCCGTCGCGGCCTCGAGGGCGCTGTCTCCGCCACCGACGATCAAGATGTGCTCGTTGTGGTAGGTGGCCGCATCGATGAGCTGATACTGCACCTTCTCCAAATCCTCACCCGGCACACCCAGCTTGCGCGGCGTTCCTCGGCGGCCCAGCGCCAAGATCACTCGCCGCGTCGCGATGTCGCCGCGAGACGTGCGGACCACGAACTCGTCGAGCATGCCGTCGACGCCTTCGAAGCTCACGCCCGTCTCGATCTCGAGCTCGTAGCGAGCGATGATCTCTTCCCACAGCTCGATCAGCTCCTCCTTGAGGAACTCGGTCTTGGGGAGCTTTCCGTACAGCGGCATGGTCATCGGACCGGTCAAAGTCAGCTTGCGGCGCGGGTACTTTCGCACCGTGCCACCGACGTCCTCGCGGTCGATCACCAGGTATCGCAGCCGTCGCTCCTTGGCGCGCAGTGCCGCGGCCAATCCCGCCGGTCCGGCGCCGACGATCAGGACGTCGAGCGGCCCGTCCTTTCGCTTGGGACCCTTCTCGAAGGCGAGGTCGGTCGCGATCGCGTCGATCGCTGCGGCGCCCTGCTTGGTTGCATTGCGGATCAGCGCCAACCCGCCCAGCTCGCCCGCGACGTAGACCCCGGGCACCGACGTCTCGCCGCGTCCGTCGAGCACCGGCAGATCGAGACGGATCGGCGAGTCGCCGAGCCCGACCTGGATCGCACCCACCGGACACGCCTCCTCGCAGAGGGAGTGACCGATGCAGCGCGAGGCCTGGATCACCTTCGCGATCCCCTCGACCATCCCCAGCACACCCGACTCGGGGCAAGCGGCGACGCAGCTCGCGCAGCCGATGCAGCTCTGCGGATTGATCTGCGGATGCTGCGCAACCGGCCGATCCAGCCCACGCTCATGCGCTTCGTACATGTCGGCGAGCGCTTCGTCGCGCTGCGCCTGGGTGATCTTCTTCTGCCAAAAGGCCAACAGCACGAGCAGGGCGACGAATGACGTGCCGACGGCGAAGGCGAGGGCGGTGTTCACGGGTGGGTCCTTCGGGCGATGCAGACCGGAGGTCGGTCGGCGGGCCCCGGCCCCATCCGGCGAAGCCGGTGCCCGTTCGCTCGAATCGTCGACCGGCGGAGCCGGCCGGCTTGAAGGGGAATCGGCGCGACGAGCGGATGATGCGCCCAGGTGTCTGGGTGCCTGGGTGCCTGGGTGCCTGGGTGCCTGGGTGCCTGGGTGCCTGGGTGAC
>JAVJTD010000416.1:0-17003 GCA_040219065.1 Planctomycetota bacterium | reverse complement strand
CGCGCACTCGATGTCGCTGACGATCGAGCGGAAAGGCGCAGAGCAAGGGGCCGCTCGGAGTTCGCTGTCGTCGCACGGTGCGCCCCGGCCCAAGCTTGCTCGTGGACGCCCTCACCGACAGACCCGGTCACGGGCTCGCTCGGCTTGGGCACTCCATCGACCTCGTGTCAGGGACCCGTGCGGGCTCTGGTTCACGTCAATCTTCGAGCACAAAGCTCGCGGTGAGCGCCGGGATGGGGGCGCCGGTCGGGCGGCCATGTTGCCAGTCCGAGCCTTCGAGCGCGCTCCCGCCGATGTCGAGGTGGGTGTAAGGCAGGGGCTGATCGCTGTCGCCACCGTTCCGGTGCAGGCCGGACGCGATGATCAGAAAAGCGGTCGGGAACTGGTGTCCTCGGGGTGTGGCCGACGATGGCAGATTGTTGCAGCTCAGGACGTCATCAGCCCGAGAGCGCGGCTTGATGAAGTCCCAGTCCTCTGGCCGCAACCTCGAGGGATCGAAGGGATCACCCCAGGCGTCGCCCATCTCCTCGAGCCTCCGGGCGATCCCCTGACGTCGCGCCGGACCGTTCTCGACGGCGATCGAGTACTGACCGACGGCGCGGACCGAGTGCCCGGTCAGTGTCGCGATCGAGAACAAAGATGGGCTCTCGGCTTCGAGGGCCTGCTCGCGCAAGTGTGAGAGCAGATCCGCCAGCACCAGGCGACCTTCGGCGTCGGTGTTGCCGATTCGGACGCGCGTGCCGGCGTGGGATACGAGGATCTCGTCGGAGACGTAGGCATCGGCGCCCACGCTGTTGCGCACCGCGCCGATCTCGGCGACGACCCGCAGGCCTCGGGGCGCCAGAGCGGAGACCGTCTTCAGAAACCCCGCCACGGCCGCGGCCCCACACTTGTCGCGGCTCATTCCCGCCATGTGCCCGCCCGCCTTGATGTCGGCGCCGCCGGTGTCGTAGGTGACTCCCTTGCCCGCGAGGAGCAGTGTGCGCTCGACCGGACCTTCGGGACGGTACTCGAGGCGGATGACCCGAGGGCGATGTCGCTCGACGGGCAAGGAGGCTCGGGCGACCGCGCTCAAAATTGGGTAGTCCTTCAGCAAGGTACCGACATCCGAGACGACCTCGACCCGCACGCCCGTGCCGGCGAAGGCTTCTTGACAGGCCTCGGCGAATCGCGGCGGTGCCATTCGCTCGGGATCGGTACCGCCGAGATCGCGCGCCAACCGCCGTCCGGACTCGATCGCTTCGATGATAGGAGCCCACCGCTCGACCTCGTCGCCAACGATCCCGATGCTCTCGAGTGGCTCGACGATGTGCTCTTCCAGTGCCTCCCTCGCCTCGAGCGGCTGCCAGACCTCAAAGAGAGCGCCCAGGACCGCCACGGGGACAGAGAGGGCGTGTCGCGGCTCCACGGGCGCCGGATCGATCCACAGCGTTGGGCGTCTCGCGCCGGCCTCACGCGCACGGCGGAGACCTGCCCGGGCGGCCGCAGCGAAGCGCCGGACATCGTCCTGGTCGCGGAGGAGAGGGCCGGTGGGTGAGACGACCAGGCGTTGGCCGGGAATCCCGTCCTCGGCGAGCAAGGACACCTGGTCGCTGAATGCCGAGTCGATCGCGGCGCGCTGCTGCAGCAGTCGCTCGATTCGCGAATCCGTGTGACGGCCGGGATCGGTGGAGACGATCACCAGCGCATCGAAGCGGTCGCCGATCGAGCTCGGATCGCCGATCGTCTCGATCTTGGGAAGTGCCATCGGTTTCATCCTTCGATAGAGAGTTCGGGGCGCCACAGAACGATGCCACATTCGGATCGTGATTCAAGAGGGCCAGCAGAACCGACGCAGTCTGCACGACCGCGCGGGACGGCACGAAACCGAGCCGATGGCTTAAGCGCCTGGCGAGCGTCGGTCGATTGTCCGTCCAGACGACATCCGTGCCTGGAGCCCGCAATGCGAATCGAACTCCTCTACTCCGCTCTGAATCCGTTGATTGGCATGTGCCAACAGGCGCTGGAGTCGTCGGGACAGGATCTCACGGCGGATTCGCAGTCGGACTGGAAGGCCGGTCCGCAGGTCGTCGTGAATTTCAGTGGTGACCTCGACGGCCAGCTCGCGGTGACGTTTTGTGGCTCGGTCGCTGATCAGATCGTGGAGTGGATCGCGGAGACGGCCGGAGATCCGCAGCTCACGACCGACCCGGTCGCGAAGAGCCTCTTGCGTCGCAGCGGAATGGCCGAGTTCGCCCAGCGCTTGTTCGGCCTGGTCGAAGCGCACTTCGACTCGAATGGCGTGCAGGTCCAGGGACTGGAGCCTGCGATCTTCGATCAGGACAGCTTTCATCCCACTCCGCGCAACCTCGTCGCGAGACGGAAGCTAGCGGCGCCGGACGGGGAAGTGATCCTCGAGCTCTCTGCAGGTCGCTTGCAGGATGACTTGCAGCTCTGATCGCCAAGACAAGAAAAGGACGGCCGAAGGGTGACGCTCGGGAAAAGGGGAAGAAGGAGAGAGTTGGCGCGTTTTACGCCCCTGGGGTAGGGACAACCCCCGGCCGTTGTGTCTCGCCGCTCGAAGAGCAGCGAGGGAACGATGCCTCGTCGACCTGGCGAACACCGACTGGCTTCGTTTCCGCAATCGGATCGCCCGGGGCGGTCTTTTTGTTACGAAGATTCTCGGGAAAATGATCGACCCTCGAGAAGGGCTGCCAATGGCGATTCGGAGGGTCTTCGCCGGGCCCGGCGAGGCACGGCCAGTCCTCAGCAACCCGGGACGTGACCGTGCCGAGAGCCGATTGCTCGTGCGCGAGCCGGAGTGAGCCCGGCGCGACGGGATAGGCGCCGGCCACGCAGCGGGAAGACCGCACTCCAGCCTCGATGCCGGTGGTGTCTCGAGGGTCGAAGGATCTCGAGGTGAGGCGCGACTCGCCTGGAGCCTCAGCGGCTCCCGGAGAGTCTCGAGCTCACCGGGAGCGTGCTGCGGAGGTCAAAAGCGGTCAGAGGACGTTGCGCTTGACCGTTGCGCTGTCGTCATTGGGCTCGGAGCCGGCTTCGACACGGATCTTGAGCACTTTGCCCTGAGCGGAAGCCGGGATGAACACCGATCCGCCGCAGGGGGTGGTCGGACAATCGAAGCTCCCGATCTCCTCGCCGTCGACCGTCACCGTAACGAAGATGGGAGGACTGCCGGCCGCCGTGACATTGAGGTACTCTCCACTCTGTGGGGGGCTGGGCATCATTGTCACAACGATCATTCGGGCCTCCCGGGCTCAAGGTGTCATTCAAGTCGGTAGATGTCGATCACCTCGCGAGCTCTCACCAGCTCTTCAGGGCCGATGGTGGAGTCTTCATCGGCGAGCTGTTGAAGACGATCGAGGTGATTCGGCTCGCGAAGGTGCTCCTCGATCTTCCTCCGAATCTCGGCATTTTCCTCCCCATGCCTTTTGTAAATATTGAGAGCTGGAGCCGCTGTCTCGTCTTCATGCAGGAAGGCGAGCAGCGAAGCATCCCCGAGTGCCTCCAGATCGCTCCCGCTGGGCCCATTGATTAGCAGAATATCCGCAAACTGCACGTTGAGGGGCACGGGCAGGGCATCGGTATTCTGCGGGTTGAGGAGGCTCTGCGCAAGCGACAGGTCCATGCGACCGACTCGGACCAACTCGCCAGCGGCCAAATAGCGGTAGATGGGTGCCAATTCGGACGAGTGGACCATGTCCTCGAGGAGGGGCTTCATGGTCTCGTCGCCTCCCTCGAGGAGATGCCCCGCCACGTGGCGGCGAATCTCGGAGCTCTCGAAATCGAGCATCGGGTAGAGGAGGGAGTCGAGCGAATGGTCTCCCCATTTGCGAAGCTGGCCGATGACCTGGCCGACGATATCGACGTCTTCGGGATGGGCCGAGAGCGCTTCCGCCAACCGCTGGCGGAGGCTCGGATCCGACAAGCGGTTGCTCGAAAGAGAGTCGATCGCCGCGACGCGCACGCTCTTCGTCTCACGAGTGAGGTAGGGGGCGATGAGATCGCGGTTCACCTGACCATCCCCGGGCAGGCTCCACACCGCCCAGATCGCTTCGACGAGCATGGCGTCGTCCCCTTCCGAAAGCTCGAGCAACCGGGAGGCCTGCTCGGCTGTCAGTGCGGGAAAGAGCTCCGCTGCCGATGCGATCATCGAGACGAGCACGCGCCGCTCGTTGGGCTGCAGGCGAGGCCGCTGACTGCCACTGCTCGTGCTGGGGGCCAGCCAGTCCAGACCGAGCTCGATGAAGGCCGTCGCCGTCGTCTCGTCCACCACTTTCGAGAGCTCCCGCTCGAGCCATTCGAGGACGGTCGCCCCGAGTGCCTCGCCGGCCAGAGTTTGCCCGGCTCGGTTGGTGATGCCTATCTCGCGAACGACCTCTTCGACCCGAGGAGGAGGCTCCTCGAGTCGCGGGAGGTTTTGCTGCGCTTCGGCGACGAACTGCCGGTAGGCCACCGACACCTCTCGCGGCACGGACGCGACCTGCACCCGAGTGGACGAAGAGGAGCTCGAATCGATCCAGAGCCACAGCGCGGCTCCTGCGGCGATGAGGAGGCCGGCGGCCACCAGCATCCACCCTGGGAGCGACGAAGGACTCTCCGGACGGACGCCGATGCGCCGAACCGGACCCTTCCCGTGCGGGGCGCGAGCCATCAACTCTCGGAAGCGGCGCTCTGCGTGCCGCGGCGGCTGGATTGGCTCGACGACCGCCAGCTCGGCACTTGCCTCGGCCAGATCGATCGCGTCGATCGGGCGATCCGTCAGGGCCTTGGCCAGATCCCTGTTTCTCAGCTCCCGCGCGAACAGGGCTGGAAGCTCCCGGCAAGGCACGTGGGGGGAACTCCCCAGCCCGTCGGGAATCGGGCCGGATCCCACCACCACCACGCGAGCCGTCAATTCATGAGCACGAAGTGCCTCTCGCAGCTCGAGAGCTCGATCCGGGGGAACCAGCAGAAAGTCGGCTTCGATTCGCAGCGCGTTCTCGACCGCTTCCTGAGGACTGGAGACTCGAACCACGGTCGTACGGTCACCGGGAATTTCCGCGGCGACGCCCACGCTCAGGACTCGCAGCATGGTTGGGACCTTTGCAACTCAGGTGAGTCTCTCTCCCCCGACCCGTTACCAAACGTCGTTCAAGGGATCGCGAGGCCCCGGGTATTTGTTACGGAGAATCTCAGATTCTTCGACGTTTCCGGAGATCGAAGCAGGGGAAGGCTTTCTGGTTCGCCCCACTATGACGGATTTGTGAGAAATCCCGTAACAGAAACCGCCTGGTTTGCGATCCTGGGAAGGCGGATCGGGTCCCCCTTTCGGAGAGAGGTAGACCGCATGACGGGTCGGTCGACCCGAGGAGCCTCGGAGACCGCGTGGCATGAGCTGCTGGAATCAGAGCCCAGGCTCTGGCTCGAGCGCGTTTATCGCGATGTGTGTCCTCGAGTGGCCGGTGCCTTGGTGCGCCGTGGTTGGAGCGAAGACGACGCCTGGGATGTGCTCGTCGGAATCCTCTCCGACTTCCTCGAGAAGCGCCTCGCGCCGCCGACCGGTGGTGGTGCTCTGGGATCCTGGATATTCGTCGTCGCCAGGCGTCGATTGATCAGCGCGGCGCGCCGACGGGCGCCTCAGCAGCTCAAGAACGAAGATCCCGATCCCGTGCCCGATCCTCTCGAGCGATTGCTCGTGCAGGAGCAAGCCGATCTGCTCCACGCCGCGCTCAAAGAGCTCACCATCAAGGAGCACGAGGCACTCGTCGGACGATTCGTCGAAGGCCTCCGATACTCCGAGCTCGCCGAGCGCATGGTCGCCAGCGAGGGCACCATTCGAAAGCGCGTCTTCGAGGCGCGCCGCAAGCTCGAGCGCTGGCTCTGAGCGCCACTGCCTCCGAAGCGCTGGCGGGCGCCTCTCTCACGGTCCCCTTCAAGCAGAGCCGGTCGTCGGGTAGTCTGTTCCGGCGAGCCAGCTTCGGAGCGATGTACCGGGCTGGTAGCAACCTGGCTCTCGTACCGCCTCAGGAGTTCCCGATGCCCAGTATCGAGCTCGTTCACCACGCCCCAGGTCCCGTCGATCAAGTCTTCGAAGTCTACTCGGACATCTCGAAAGCCGCTGAGCGAGTCGAAGCCATTCGAGAGATCGAGATGCTCACGCCCGGCCCCGTCGGTGAGGGCACCCGATTTCGGGAGACGCGCGTCGTCTTCAAGCGTGAGGCGAGCGAGGAGATGGAGCTCGTCGAGTTCGAGCCGAATCGCGCCTACACGATCGCGTGCTTCTCGTGCGGCGCCGAGTATCGGACGCGCTACGACTTCGAGCCCGACGGCGAAGGGACGCGGGTCACCGTTCGCATGAACATCACGCCCAAGAGCCTCTTCGCCAAGCTGCTCTCGCCACTCTCTTTCTTCATGACCAACACGATGAAGAAGTGCCTCGAGGACGACATGATCGCGCTCGATCGCGTCGTCAGCGAGTCCGAGGCGCGAACTGCGTCCGCCTGAATGAGCCGGGCGGCCCCTGGGAAGGGACCGCCCTGAATGAGCTCATCGCGAGTAGCGAATCGTGCCGGTCAAGGTCCCCGTCACTTGCAGCGAGCCGAGACGACCGTGGAATCGCTTCCGAGCGGCGTCGCTCAGCTCGGCAGGTCGTCCATTCCGCGAGTACTGGACCGTGAGCTTCCCCGACTCGCTGCGGTGAAGCTCCAACGACTCGGCGCTGTCGGCACCGTCGGCTCGCACGGTCACTGTGCTCCCGGGTGTCGGATCGACTTGCCAATCCGATCCCGTGGACAAGACGGCGAGCCCCTCGATGACGATCTCGATCTGCTCGCTGCCGGTGGTCGGTCGGCTGGTCAGGGATCCGGCCGTCTCACCCGTCGCCATCCGGCGGCGACGGCCAGCACTCTGAGCTCCCTCTTCTGGAAGCCTGGTGACGGTGTTCGCCCGAGAGCCGCGACTTGCCCCTCCCGCGCCATTGCCCGATTGCACCACGCCACCCGTCGCCCTTCGGCTGATCGCACCCGAAGGAGACTCGGCGGGATTGGAGCCGGAGACGACGGTGGATGCTCTACCGGCGTGGCTGCCGGCTACGGGGTTGGCTCGTCTCGAGCCGCCGCTACCGAAGCCGACGGTGGAGCCGTCGCTTGTCGCAGATCCTCCAGCCGGACTCTCGACCGCGACTCCAGTGATTCCGCCGATGCGGCGGCCATCGGAGTCCACGACGACTCCGGAGAGGCGTCCATCCGTCTTCGGGAGGGTCGAGAGTGAGCGCGTCTCCGGAGCCCCGTCACCGCCGTTATCGACGATGACACCGGTCACGCGGTTCGAGCGACCGCCGCTACCGTCCGAGCTTCTCGATCGCCGGACGGATCCACCGGAACCGCCTCCGATACCCAGGACGTTGTTCGAACCGCTTCCATCTCGAGAGTTGTCTCCGGAATCGAGCGATGGGAGCTCTGCGGCGCGGACACGGCCGCCGATGCCACCGCCGCCGTCACCGGAGCGCCGGGAAGCGCCAGCGCCTGCTCCGCCGCGTCGACTCGGTTGACTCGCGCGAGCTCGCCCCGAAGCTTCTGATTCGGTCGGCAGCGAGTCGCCACCGGTCGGGCCTGGCGTGATGACGCCGCGAGGCGCGCTCGGGCCGGGGGTGATGACACCTCGCGGTCCGCTCGGTCCGGCCGAGACGCCGCCACCAGCGCGACCGGTGCCGATGCCCGGGAGACCGCTCGCCGTGCGACGGCCAACGGTACCGCCGGCGCTTGGACCGGGAGTGACCACGCCGCCAGCGCGCGGACCGGGAGTGACCACGCCGCTAGCGCCGCCCCCAATCGAGTTTCCGAGCCTTGGCCCGCCGCCCGAGGACGTCGAGGTGGCTCGGGCACCCGGACCATGTGAGGTCAGAGTGAGGCCGGCGTTCGCCGAGGTGCTCTCGATGACCGCGCTCAGCCAGGCCCTGCCGCCGGGGTCGAAGGAGGTCGGCTGACCGCCCTCGGTGTAGCGGGCGAGCACGCGACCATCGGCACGTCGCTCGAGCTGGAGCCATCGTCCGGTCGCTTCGGAGGACAGGACGACGACGGTGCCGCGCGACAGGAACAGCTTGCCGTCGCGGATCACGAGCTGACCTTGGACGTCGAAGTGGATCGGCTCGTCGCCTTGAAGTCGCGACGAGCTCTCCGAGAGGATGGCTTCCTCAATCGCCGTGGCCTGAGTGGACCAGCCGGCCGTTCCGATCGAGACGATGAGGGTCGTCAAGCCGATGAGTGGCCAGAGTGCGGCCGATCCGCCGCGGGATGGCCGAGATTGCTGTTGGACCAGAGACATGATGCGTTCCTCCAATTCGGTGCGTCGGGCCATCGCCAACGTGGCGAGGCCGCGGGAGCGATTCGAATGGAGCGCCACGTCGAGGAGCTGCCGGGCGTACGACGAGGCTTGGACACCGGACGCGATGACGCATTCGTCACACGCCTTCTCGCGCTCGAGCCGGGCGCGCCGAAGCGCCGCCCAGACGAGCGGGTTGAACCAGTGCGCCGCGCAGAGGAGGCGGGCTGCGATCAGAGCCAGCCAGTCGCGACGTCGAACATGAGTCATCTCGTGCAGGAGCACGATGCGCCGCTGCTCGTCGGTCCAAGAGGCCGACTCGGCAGGGAGCAGGATGAAGGGATGAAGTAATCCTCCGGTCATCGGTGAGTCGACCTCGTCGGTCTCGATCAGGCGCGGGACCTTCGAGAGCTCGATCTTCGTCGCGACCTGGCGTGCCAGATCGCGCCACTCGGCTGCGACGAGGGAGCGACCGCGCCTTGCGAGGGCCGCCGCGCGGGCCAGCCCCAGGAGGACCGCGCCGATCTGGAACAAGGCGCCGCTCGCCCAGAGAGCGATCCACAGGGCTGACCACGGGAAGGCGGCGGACGAGCTCTCGTCTTCGGCGAGCTCCGCGGCCGAGCCATTCGTCACTTGGGCGCCGTCGAGGACGGTGACGGCGTCAGTCGGTGCCCCCTGGTCCTGAATCGACAGGCCCTGGAGCTCGGTGGGGGAGTGGAGGCCGGGCACGGTCCAGCTCGGCAAGAGTGCCAGGAGCGGCAATCCGGCCACTCCGAAGAAGAAGAGAGACCAAAGGCGAGCGCGTTGCCGGGCGGGACGTCGTCGCCAGAGAGTGCTGGCGGCCCAGATCGCCACGGAGAGCATCGCGACGCGCAGAGCCAAGGATTGGAGCTCGGGCGCGATCCGGATCAGCTCGTCGGTCAAATAGGACGTGATCATGACTTGGACTCCTCTTCACCTTCTCGGAGTCTCGAGATCAGATCTTCCATCCGATCGACGTCTTCGGGGGAGAAGTCCTGCCGCCGCATCTCGAGCAGCGCCGACAGGACGCTCTCGGCCGAGCCGTCGAAGAACGTGTCCACGACCTGCTCGAGCGCGGTTCGCCGAGCGCGATCGCGCGAGACGCGAGGCCGGTACAGGTAGCGGGGCCCGTCTTGACGGTGCCGGACGTGGCCCTTCTCCTCCAGGATGCGCAAGATCGAGCGCACCGCGGCGTTGCTGGTCCCGTCCGCGAGTGCCTCCTGGATGTCCGACGCGGCCGACTCCCCGGCGGCATACAAGAGGTTCATCACCTGCCGCTCTCGCCGGCTCAGCTCATCGCCGCCCGCATCCTTCTTCGCACGTCCCATCGCAGCTCTTCCTCGATTCCAGAAGCCTCGATCCGAGATTCCTGCCCGCACGGCCCGGCAGCTCGTCGCCGCAGTACTCTACTGGAACCACCCTACGGCAAGGCAGCGGCGATATCTGTTGAAAAATCTTCATGGTGAAGGTTTTTCTTCGGGAGAAGCCCGTCCGTGGGAGGCTTCGGTTGCGATCGATGGAGCGCGGGCATACTGCCCGCATGGACCGGCAGGTAAACCGCGGAGCGGCTGAAGCCGGTGGAAACTACCTGACTGAAGTCAGGGGATACGAAGATCGGGGAGATCGGGCGGAGCGCTGTCCAGGAGCCCGAGCCGGTCAGGCTTACGTCGTTCACCAGCCCGGGTACGGAGTTTCTGTCAGGACCAGGTCCACTTCGAAGCGCTCGGTAGGAGAACACCGAGACCGGCTGAAGCCGGCGGTCCGAGACCGGCGGTCCGAGACCGGCCCAAACTTCCTGGATCAAGAACGACTCCTTCGGGATCCTCTCTCCAGAGGAGGCACCGACATGCGCGACCTGCGACACACATCCATCGAGGCACTGCTCGCCGAGCGCGACTTCATCCGTAATCTCGCCCGAAGCCTCGTTCGCGAGAACGACGTCGCCGATGAGATCGCGCAGCAGTCTTGGGTCGCCGCCTGGCGAGCGGGCGAGCAGCCACTCGGTGCGTTGCGACCTTGGTTGACGGCCATCACTCGAAACCTGGCCTTTCGATTCCACCGCGACGCGAGTCGCCGGCGGCGGCGAGAAGAGGTGGCTGCTCGAAACGAAGAGGTCCGAGCGACCGACGAGGTCGCCATGCGCATCGAGCTGGAGCGCGACCTCGCCGAGGCCGTCCTCAGGCTGCCAGGGCTCGAGCGCGACTTGGTCGGACTGCGCTTCTACGAGGGACTGTCGCTGCGCGAAGCCGCACGCCGGCTCGAAATGCCCTACACGACGGCGCGCCGCACTTTGGAGAGTTCACTCGAGCGCTTGCGGCAGGAGCTCTCAGATGGGCGAGGCGACTGCAAGCACTGGAGCGCCGGGCTCGCGTTTCTGGCGGCGGAGTCCTCGAAGGCAGGCCGGCACCTGGTATGGAACATCAGCAAGGGAGCTCTTTGGATGGGCGGCACGTTCGTCGGAGTCCTGGCAGTCATCGTGGCGTCTTCGAGCCTAATTTCGTCAGGAGGCGGGGACGAGAGCGAGGAATCGATCGGTAGCCTGCTTGTCGCCGAGCCGCCGCTGCGAGAGTCGGAGCCGGCTCCGCTCGGCGAGCCGGGGGATGGCCGACTGGAGGGAACGCCTGGCGAGCAATTGAACGAAGAAGAGCAGCCGGCCAGTGTCGCGACGAAAGCCGAGCCTGGTATTCGCGCTCGACTGGTGCTGCAGGAGACGGAGCAGCATCTGTTCTGGCAGGCCTTCTGCATTCGTGTTCCCGAAGCTGGGCCGATACGCGATGAGCATGAGCTGGTGGTGCGAGCCAGCCGCGAGCGGACGATCGATCTCGAGAAAGATGCCCGCGACTTCGAGTGGCTCGACCTCGAGCCGGGTGACTACCAGATCGGCCTCCTTCGAGAAAGGCGGCTCGCCAAGGTCGAGGCGATCACCGTGGCCGAGACGCTCGTCGAGCGTGACTGGACGATTGCTCCGGTTCCTCAGGAGCAGCTTTTCGAGATCGAACTACCAGGAGCCGAGCGATGTCTCGGTGAGTCCGCTCGCTGGGAGGTGAGCTACAACGCCCCTGAGGGACCCACCGGCTTCGCGAAGCGAACACCGATTCGGCGAGCCGACGAAGTCGTGCAGCTCGTCATTCCCCTCGAATGCGAAGCCATCCTCTCAGCAGAGTTGCCCGGCCAAGTCTGGGTGTCGGCCATGTGCTCCGAGCGACGCCGAGTGGCAGAGATCCTCCCGGGGAACCGCCGCGCCGAGCTCCGATTCGACGCCGAGAGCGAGCTCTCCGTCGAGCTGATCGACGTCCCGGACGATGCCGATTCGGTGACCGTCGTCGTCGTGGGTGGCGGCGAGAATCTCGAGCTGACCCTTGGCGGCTACTATCCTGCCGAGAACGGGCGAGCCAAAGTCTCCCTGCCGCCTGGACGATACGACGTCTGGGCCGAATGCGTGCGGCAGGGGGGGCGTCTGGAGTCCGAGAGCGAGACGGTGCAGATCCGTCTTGCGGAGGGTGGGGGACAGGTCCGTGTGCGATTCGTGCCAGCTCACGATCTGGTTCTCCAGCTTCCCGAGGGCCACCCGAGGTCGATCCTCGATGTTCAGAACCTCGAGACAGGAGCGGCACGCCGTTACACGGTGTCGGAAGGACACAAGAGCTGGATGCTGCAACGCCTGCCCGCCGGTCGATACCGAATCACCCTCGACGGACTCGAGCCCGCCGAGGTGGACGTACCGGTGCGGGGCGAGAGGCTCCGATTGCAGTAGATGGTGGGAGAGCATCCTGCCCGTATCGCATCGTTACGCGAATCGCGAACCAGCTGAAGCCGGTGGAAACAACCTGACTGAAGTCAGGGGATACGAAGACCCGAAACGACCGGGGATACGAAGACCGGAATCTCAGGGGATCGATTACCGCGCTCACCCGCCGAACTGCGCGAAGGTCACGACATGGCCGCCGGGGGTTCGGATGGTGATCTCGGTGGCGCCGTAGAAGGTCGTGCGCTCTTCGATCAGCTTGGGCGTGCTCTCGAGCGCGGCTCGGATCGGGGCGAGGTCTTCGACCTCGATGAACAGGGCGGTGCCGCCGAGGTGCTCGAGCACGACCGGGGCGTCGTTCTGCACGCTGGGGCGACTCTGGAGCATCAGCTCGAGGCCCTCCCTCACGAGGATGACGAAGCCGAGGGCGTCGCCTTCGGGGACCTCGACCGTCTTCTCGAATCCCAGCGTGTCGACCCACAGTGTCAGGCAAGGCTCGATCGCGTCCACGACCAGGACCGGCGTCATCTTCTTCAGCTTCATGGGATGTCTCCTCGGTTCAGGGTTGAGGAGATCATCTCACCTTCTTTCGGGCCGGGTGTCTTGGAAGAATGGAACGTCTGGCGAAGGAGCGCCGGATTCATCCGGCATCCTTCTCCGCCAGCCATTCCAGCGGCGTCACTCCGGCCAGCTCGCGGCAATCGAGGTTCAGATGAGGTTGATCGCTATAGCCGGAGTGAAGTGCGATCGACGTCAGATCCCGTCCGTCCCTCAGCTCGAAGAGCGCAGTCTGAAGCCTTTGAATCCTCGCGAACAGCTTCGGGCTGATGCCGACGTGAGCGGCGAAGAGTCGTGCCAGGTGCTGGCGAGACATTCCGAGGTCCGAAGCCAAAGTGGCGATCGAGGACGACCCTTCGAAGGAGAGCAGCCGCTCGGTCGCTATCGACACGCGGCGCTCGATCCGTCGATCGACCGCGCGGGGCATCAGCGCCAGGCCTAGCTCGGAGACCGCACTCTCCACATTTCCCTCGATCACCCCTCGCCACTCGAAGTCTCGGCGCACGAGCTGGCCAACGTCCGCGTGACCATCCGTCAGCTCATGAGCCGGGACACCCAGCCAGGCCGCGGCGCCGCCGGGTCGAAATCGCACTCCGAGGAGCGTGCTCGGCTTCTCGGCGACGACCACTTCGGCCCGCGTCATCGTGCCGACGACGAAGGGCTCTCTCCGCGATTCGAGGTCGAACAGGATGTCGATACAGCCATCGGGCAAGACCCGGTGCGAGTCGCCGCCGCCCCGGCTAGTGCTCGTCCAGAAGCACTCGACCAGTCTGGCCAGCGCGGGCGGTGGGGCGATCTCGCGATAAGACGTCAACCGTCGGCCTTGCTGATCCCGATGCCGAGCGAGTCCTTGCCCAGCTTCGCTTCGGAGGTGTGCTGCGCGCCGTCGACCTTGCCGATGACGAGCTCGGTGCCGAGCGTTTGCTCGAGGATGAACTCCGACCAGGTCTCGGCCGCCGACTTCGCCTCGGCCGGCACGTCCAAGGTCAGCTGGATCCGGTCGGCGACGTGCAAGTCGGCATCGCGGCGCGCGTTCTGGATCAGGCGCACGATGTCACGGGCGACGCCTTCGCTCTCGAGCTCGGGCGTGATCGCGATGTCGAGGGCGACGACGCCGTCGTTCGAAGGCAAGGACGCGATCGCGATGTCCTCGAGACCTTCCTTGGGTTGAAGGCGCAGGGTGTACTCGTCTTCCTGCAGGACATGGCCGCCGACCTCGATCTGGCCATCGGCATTCGTCGACCACTTGCCCTGCTTCGACTGGGCGATGACGTCCTTGGTCTCCTTGCCCAGCCGCGGTCCGAGGGCGCGCGCGTTCACGGCGAGGACGAAGCTGCCAAGGGACTCGACGTCTTCGGAGACCTCGACCGACTTCACGTTGACCTCGTCGCGTACCAAGTCAAAGAACGGCTGAAGCCTGGCCGCCCCCGGTCCGGCGACCGTCAGCTTGGCGAGCGGCAAGCGCACGCGCAGGTTCTTCTCGCTGCGCAGGCCGAGCGCCGTCGAGCACACGTCGCGAATGCGGTCCATGCCCGAGACGAGCTCCGCGTCCTCCGGCAGCTCATCGGCCGACGGCCAGTCCGCGAGGTGCACGCTCTTCTCGCCGGTCAGCCCCCGGAACACCTCCTCGGTGATGAGCGGGAGCAGCGGCGCGGCGACGCGGCAGAGCACGTGCAGCGCCGTGAACAGCGTGTCGTAGGCGTCCTGCTTGTCCGAATCGAGCGTCGGGCTCCAGAAGCGCGGCCGCGAGCGGCGAATGTACCAGTTGTTGAGCGCATCGAGGTAGCTGCGAACCAGCCCGCACGCCTCGGAGATCTCGTAGGCGTCCATTGCGGCCGTCACCTTCTCGACGAGCTCACGCGTCTTCGCCAAAGCGTAGCGATCGAGCTGGCCCTTCTGGTCGGTGCGGAGCTTCGCCTCGACGCTGTCGGTGTTGGCGTAGAGGCTGAAGAAGTACCACGCGTTCCAGATCGGGTTGATGATGAGCCGGATCACCTCGGCGATCGACTTGCCCTCGCGGTCGATGGCGAGGTCGTTGCCGCGGAGGATCGGCGAGGACACGAGGAACCAGCGCAAGGCATCAGCGCCGATGGTGTCGAAGACCTCGTCGGGGCTCGGATAGTTCTGCAGCCGCTTGGAGAGCTTCTTGCCGTCCTCGTCGACGACGACGCCGTGGCAGATGCAGTTGCGGAACGGCGGCCGATCGAAGAGCGCGGTGCCGAGCACCATCAGCGTGTAGAACCAGCCGCGCGTCTGGGCGACGTACTCGACGATGAAGTCGGCCGGGAAGTGGCCTTCGAACCACTCCTTGTTCTCGAAGGGGTAATGCACCTGCGCGTACGGCATCGAGCCCGACTCGAACCAGCAGTCGAGCACGTCGGGCACGCGCCGCATCGTGCTCTTGCCACTCGGATCGTCGGGATTGGGACGCGTCAGCTCGTCGACGAACGGACGATGCAGGTCGGTGGGCCGCACGCCGAAGTCGCGCTCGAGCTCGTCCAGGCTGCCGTAGACATCGATGCGCGGGTAGTTCGGGTCGTCGCTCTTCCACACCGGGATCGGCGAGCCCCAGAAGCGATTGCGGCTGATCGACCAGTCGCGCGCGCCCTCGAGCCACTTGCCGAACTGACCGTCCTTGATGTGCTCGGGGATCCAGTTGATCTCCTGGTTCAGCTCGACCATGCGATCGCGGATCGCCGTCACCTGCACGTACCAGGAGCTGAGCGCCTTGTAGATGAGCGGCTCGTCGGTGCGCCAACAGTGCGGGTAGTTGTGGACGTAGGTCTCGTGCTTGACCAGGCGGCCTTCGTCCTTGAGGCGACGGATGATCGGCTTGTTCGCCTCGAAGACCTGCAGGCCGACGTAATCGGTGATCTCGGAGGTGTACTTGCCCGAGTCGTCGACCGGGCAAACGACCTCGATGCCGTTCTCGGCGCAGACGATCTGGTCGTCCTCACCGAAGCCGGGTGCCATGTGCACTACGCCGGTACCCTCTTCGGTGTCGACGAACGCACCGCTCAAGACGCGGAACGCGTTCTCGTGTCCGGCGAAGTAGGGGAAGAGCGGCTCGTACTCGCGGCCGACGAGCTCTTGGCCCTGGATCGTGCCGACCTGCTGCGCGCCCTCGAGGAAGTCCTGGTACTTCTCGGTCACCTGCGCGCCGAGGACGAAGCGGCCGCCGTCCTTCTCAAAGATCGCGTACTCGATCTCGGGACCGACGGCGAGGGCCAGGTTGGAGGGCAAAGTCCACGGCGTTGTGGTCCACACCAGGATGTCGAGGGGACCGTCGTCGCCGCTCTTCGGCTTCAGGCGGAAGAGCACCGTCACGGCCGGGTCCTGGCGCGGGCGGTAGGAGTTGTCGAGGCGCGTCTCGAAGTTGGAGACCGGCGTCTCGGCCGCCCAGGAGTAGGGCATGACACGGTAGCCTTCGTAGACGAGGCCCTTGCGGTACAGCTCGGCGAAGGCCCACATGACGCTCTCCATGTAGGAGAGGTCCATCGTCTTGTAGTCGTTGGTGAAGTCGACCCAGCGCGCCTGGCGATTGACGAAGCGCTCCCACTCGTCGGTGTAGCGCTGCACGGTCTCGCGGCACTGCCCGTTGAAGGCCTCGATGCCGTACTCGAGGATCTTCTGGCGACCGGAGATGCCGAGCTTCTTCTCGATCTCCATCTCGGCCGGCAGGCCGTGGCAGTCCCAGCCGAAGCGGCGCTCGACCTTCTCACCGCGCATGGTCTGGTAGCGCGGTACGACGTCCTTGACGTAGCCGGTCAGGAGATGTCCGTAGTGGGGGAGGCCGTTGGCGAACGGCGGCCCATCGTAGAAGACGTACTCCTTCGAGGCCGGCCGCGACTCGACCGACTCCCGGAAGATGCCCTCGCGCTCCCAGTAGGCCAGAATCGCCTTCTCGATCTCGGGAAAGCTGGGCTTGGGATCGACGGTCGGGTAGTGCTGGGTCGGTGTTTGGGACATCGTCTCTCGAGCTCGGTCACAAAGGTCACAAGGGCCGATGCGAGAGGCTCTCCACCGCACCTCGCCGGGCCCATCCGAAGCCGCGTATCGTAAGTCATCGGTCAAGCGGAGGAAAGAATCCGGAGCGCCCGATTCGGCGAGCGTCCTGCCCGCATCGATCACGGTGTGAGCCTGGCCCCGGGAGGGAGACCGGCTGAAGCCGGTGGAGACAACCTGGCTGAAGCCAGGGGATACGAAGAGGACCGGAGGAATGATCCTCGAGCACGAGATCGTCGAGCAGATCATGGACGAGCCGAGGGGGCGACCCCTCGATTGGGTTTGTCGCCTGGTCAGGCAGCATGGCGGCGAGCCGTTCCCGAGGCTTCAGCGAATGTAGCAGGAGGTACCCTTCCTGCCACATTCGAGATCGGAA
>JAVJTD010000415.1:0-4755 GCA_040219065.1 Planctomycetota bacterium | reverse complement strand
AACGGTCCCACGCCATCGCTTGCGGGATCCGGTCCCGTCGTCCCTCACGAAGCCCCGCCGAATCGATCATGAGTTCCGTGCGCGTGAGCGAGCTCCCAACCCTGCGCCAGGGACCTGTTCGGGCTCCGATCGTTTCACCCCCTGCATGCTCCGGGCGCCGCGCCCGGGGGCGCCGCTGACTTGAAGAACCTCGAGCGAAGCGAGACTTCGGCGAGAGGCCCGCATTCGTTGGAGTGCCCAAGTCGAGCGAGGCGGTGACGATGTCTATCGTTGAGAGCTATCGCGAGCGAGCTCGAGCCTCTTCGAACGTCCAACGGCTCGACGTTCAACTCTCAACTTTGAAGTTCATGTTTCCGTTCATTCCATCTGACAACGAGGCGCGGAGTGCCGGATGGAGGACACCGAGACCGGCTGAGAGCGGCGGTTCGAATGCCGCAGGTCTCAATTCGGCAGCCGCGGCCCGCTTCGGTCGCGCGGGCTCGGGTCAATCAGCGGTGGGCGTCATCGCGCGGGGCCAAGAGGAAGGGCTCGGTTCGCTCGAAGAGCTCGGCCGTAGCGCGCACGTCTTCGAGGCAGTAGCTCGCGATGTCGCGAATCCCGCCGCTCTCGTAGACCCCTTGCACCTGCGAGCCGTCGATTCCGTCCTTGGGGGACTTCACACCGAAGGTGTGGCACCACGCATCGAGCGTCGCGAATCGCACGGCTCCGAAAGAGCTCATCAGCTCACACAGATCGAGGTGCGGGAAGAGCGAGAAGCGTCGCGTGACGGGATAAGGCCGCGGGACGATTCGGTGAACCGCCGACCGCGCCAGTAGAAACGGCACGTCGAAGTACTTGCCGTTGTAGGTGATGTACCGGCGGTACTGGCCGATGATCTCGTAGAACTTCTCGAGCAGGAAGCGCTCGTTGCCGGGAACGAAGTGCTCGCTCTCTTCCGCCGCAGAAGGATCGTTGCTCTCGTAGAAGACTCGCCCTTTGCCTCGCTGGACATCGAAGTAGGCGATCGCGACGATCTTCCCCGTCGCCGGGGAGAGTCCCAGCATCGAGCGTGCTTGATCCTCCCCGCCGTCTCCGGCCTTTCGAATCAGGTTCTGCCGAACCGATTCGGGTAGCTCCTCCCAGGGGACTCCAACCGTCTCGATGTCGAAGACGATGTCCTGATATGCGCTCTGGTTCATCTCCACTCTCTTCGGCCATGATGGCCGTCGTTCGATGCCTCGTATCCGCTCGACGCGCATGGCGAAAGCGACGCCCCGCGCAGATGATGTTGCGGCGAAGGGACCGGATCCAACAAAAAAGACCGGCCAGCTCGCAAACAAGCTAGCCCGGATATCTCACGAGCCATCTACTGCGGCGCCGATGTCTCGTGAGATATCCGGGCTAGGGCCAAGGCGAGAGCTCACGACGATGAGCCGAGTCGAGAACGGGCATTGGGTCCGATCCCCTCGGCGCCGAACGGAGCATCCGAAGCGCGATGCGCGACTTCGAAGCTCGATCTCAACCGGGCCCGGGGTCTTGCCTCGCTCATGGGGAGCTGGCATCGTCTCGCCCATGAGCAACAATGAGCCTGGGTCCTTTCTGGCCGGACGAGAGGCCGTGGAGCGGTCGTGGCCGGAAGGGTTCGACAAGCCTTCGCGCTGGATCTTCTCGCCGTACCGGGTCTGTCCAATCGGCGCGCACGTCGACCATCAGCTCGGCGTCGTTTGCGGCGTCGCGATCGATCGCGGAATCACTCTGGGACTGTCTCCACGAACCGATTCTCACCTTCGCCTCCGATCTCTCGACTTCGAGGGTGAGATCGATATCGACCTGCGCGAGGTGGGTCCGGCGCGCGGGGACTGGGGTGACTACGCACGCGGAGCGGCCACGGTGATCGAGCGGTCCGGACACTCGGTCCAACGAGGCTTCGATGCCGTGTTGGCGGCTGGACTGCCGGTCGGAGGCCTCAGCTCGTCGGCGGCGGTCGGGTCAGCCTACTTGCTCGCCATGACGTCGCTCGAGGAGATCGAGATCGATCGGCTCGAGCTCGCCAAGCTCCACGTCCGGAACGAGGTCGACTACATCGGCCTGCGCATCGGGCTGCTCGATCCGGCCATGATTCTCCTCGCCAATGAGAACGAGCTGCTCCAGCTCGACTGTGCGACCGAAGAGCTGCAGAGAGCTCCCGAAAGCACGACCGCCCCATCCTGGCGAATCGCCGTGGCTCACTCCGGCATCGAGCGACGCCTCGCCGGAACCGGTTACAACAATCGCGTCGGCGAGTGCCAAGAAGCGGCGCGCGAGCTCGCCAGACTCGAAGGACTCGACCCGGAGAGTGTGCGAGTCCTTCACGACATCGATCCCTCTGCCTTTCGCCAACACCGAGAGCGGCTCACTCCGATCTCGAGGAGACGCGCGTCTCACTACTTCGAGGAATGCGAGCGGGTCCGGGCCGGCTTCGCGGCTTGGTCACGCGGTGATCTCCGAGACTTCGGAAAGCAGATGACGGACTCGGGACGCAGCTCGATCGAGTCCTACGAGACCGGTTGCCCCGAGCTGCAAGCTCTCTACGAAGCCTTCGTCGCGACTGGCGGCGTGTTCGGATCCCGCTTCAGCGGCGGCGGATTCGGAGGTGCTTGTGTCGCTTGGGTCGAAGCCGAGCGGGGAGTGGACGTGCTCACAACCGTCGAAGCCGAATATCGTGAGCGCTTTCCCGAAGCAGCCAGGCACTTCCGAGGATTCCTGTGCCAGTCGGGCCCGTCGGCCCAGATGATGGATTGAACCTTTGACGCTGAAAGCTCGGAAGGCCCCTCCGAACGTCCGATGTCGGAACTCCGACTTTCGACTCCGAGGTTGTTCGGGAGGCGTTCGTCGCCCGGGCTCGCCTCGCCGAACGTCGGTCCGATTTTCGGCATTCGACTCGAAGTTCACCACCCGAGGCCCTGGCGCTGGTGACGTTCCGGGCTCTGTTCTAGCGGTTGAATCGGCTGATCGAGGACTGAAGGCTCGTGAGAAGGCTATGCACTCAGGGAGATGAGGCGCTGTGCGCCAGCGCCGGGCTGGGCTCGGGCGAAGCCCGAGCTGGCCGACTGACATGCCTTCCGATCGAAGCGCGAGCGTTGGCGCTGGAATGCCCGTCACCTCGAGCTTGACGGCTACTCTGAGAGCTGCACGCGAGCTCACGAAGCCAAAACGAAGAAGGCCCGAGACGAGTGAACATCTCGGGCCTTCTTCGTTGTTTGGTGGAGGATAGGGGATTCGAACCCCTGACCTCTACACTGCCAGTGTAGCGCTCTCCCAGCTGAGCTAATCCCCCGCAAGTCCAGCCTGGGGCTGGCGCGAGAACGAGCAGTATATGTTCGCTCGAAGGTCAGTCAAGTTTGAAAATCAACCTTCGGGCGAAGCAAGCCTGCCCGCGAATCTTCCGGAATCTTCGGCGACCCTCGAGCTCTCGCTGAACCCGAAATCGCGGTGACGAAAGCTCGAGAGTCGCCCAAAGAGCAGGTGGCAGAGAGCAGCCGAGCCCGCCAGCGAGGCCGAACAAGAGTGAGACTGGGCACCAGGGCGATGGAGTGCGGAAGCCGACCGGGCCAAGGTCCGAGTCTCTCGGTGAGGGCATCCACGAGCGAGCTTGGGCCGGGACATTGTTGCGGCGAGGAAGCGCACTCCGGATGCTCCCTTGCTCGGCACCTTTCCGCTCGATCGGTGGCACCGTCGAGGAAGCGGCTCCCAGCTCGGTGACCGCTCCCCGTATCGGTCGCGCGGGCTCTGGTTTCGTTCGTGCGGGCTCTAGTTTCAGATCAGCGGCGCCCCCGCCGGCGGACCGGCGGAGCATACAGTGGAGAAACTGGGCCCGAGGGCAATGGAGTGCCCAAGCCGAGCGAGCCGGTGACCGAGTCTGTCTGCCAGGGCTCTCCCGAGCGAGCTTGGGCCGGGGCGGCCGTGCGACGACAGCGCACTCCGAATGGCCCCTTGCTCTGCGCCTCCCAATTCGATCGGTGGCACCGCCGAGGAAGCAGCTCCCCGCTCAGCAGCAGCTCCCCGCATCGGTCGCGCGGGCTCTGGTTTCGGTCGCGCGGGATCTAGTTTCAAGTCAGCCCCGCCCCCGGCGAAGGACCGGCGGAGCACACAGTGGTGAAACTGGGCCTGAGGGCGATGGAGTGCCCAAGTCGAGCGAGTCAAAGACCGAGTCTGTCGGCGAGGGTTTTCCCAAGCGAGCTTGGGCCGGGGCGAACCTTGCGACGACGGCGCATTCCGAGCGGCCCCTTGCTCTGCGCCTCCCAATTCGATCGGTGGCACCGTCGATGAAGCGGCTTCCGGTTCAACAGCCGCTCCCCGTATCGGTCGCGCGGGCTCTGGCTTGGGGGCATGTTTCACGTCAGCGGCGCCCCCTCTGGCGGACCGGCGGAGCATACAGGGGTGAAACTGGGCTCAAGGGCGATGAAGTGCCCAAGCCGAGCGAGCTGGTGACCGATGTCTCTGGGTGAGGGCTCTCGCAAGCGAGCTTGGGCCGGGGCAGCCGTGAACCTACTGGAGCGGCAAGCCTGTTCCGCGATCCAAGCGGGCGGGACGCCCGCGTTCCCAGTGGTTTCAAGTCAGCGGAGCCCCCGCTGGCGGACCGGCGGAGCATACAGTGGTGAAACTGGGCCTGAGGGCGCGGGCGATGGAGTGCCCAAGTCGAGCGAGTCAAAGACCGAGTCTGTCGGCGAGGGTTTTCCCAAGCGAGCTTGGGCCGGGGCGAACCTTGCGACGACGGCGCATTCCGAGCGGCCCCTT
>JAVJTD010000413.1:0-16938 GCA_040219065.1 Planctomycetota bacterium | reverse complement strand
TTCCGATCTCGGCACCAAGGGACCACGGCACCAAGGGACCACGGCACCAAGGGACCACGGCACCAAGGGACCACGGCACCAGGGAACTACGGCACCAAGGAACCACGGCACCAATACAGGTGCCTGCTAGAATTCGCCCATCATTCACTTCACTTCGATTGCGGAGATCCGGATGACTTCGAAGGTGCCGCCGTCCGAGTCGACGGGAAAGCCACGCCGCGCCCGGCGCCGGTGGTGGCTGTGGTCCTTGCTCGCTCTGCTTCTGCTCGCGGTCCTCGGGATCGGACTCCTGCCGACCTGGCTGTCCACCGATACAGGGCGCCGCTTCTGGACGGGAATCGTCAACGAGCGCGCCCGCGGCACCATGGCAGTCGACAGCGCCGATCTCGGATGGTCGGGCGAGACACGAATGGCCGGATTGGTGCTCACGAATCCACCCGGGTTCGGTGACGAGCCGATGCTGACCGTCGAATCGGTGGACGCGGAGATCGGCCTCTGGACTCTCCTGGGCGGCGACTTCGACATCGTGCTGACGGCCAAGAAGCCGCGCCTGCACGTCGTCCGCCTCGAGGACGGACGGCTGAACGTGATGGAGTGGTGGCCTCGCGAGGAAAAGGACTCGAACGAGCCGCGCCCCGGCTCGAAGATGACCATCGAGCTGATCGATGGCCAGCTCGTCTACGACGATCGGGCTTTGGGAACGAAGACGGTCTTCGAGGATGTCCACCTCGAGTGCCGCGCCGACGACCTCTTCTCACCGATTCGGTCCGTGCTGAAGGCTCGACTCGCCGGCGAGGGCTCGGGAACGGTGCAGCTCGAGACCGACCTGACGGTCCCCGAGATCGGCTGGACCGACCCGGCGCGACTCGCGGGCTCGCTCTCTTTGAGCCTCGATCGGCTCGCGAGCTCGAACTGGCTGTCGAAGTCGTTCGATCAGACCAAGCTCGCCGTTCTCGGCGCCGAGCTCGATGGCGGATTGAAGGTCGGCTTCGAAGGGGCGCGCATCATTCCGTCGATCGACCTCACGGTGCGTGATCTCCGCGCCAGTGGCGGCGTATTGACCCAACCGTTTCAGAATGAGAGCGCCACGTTCCGGCTGGAGGCGGTCCTTCCTCTCGACTCCGAGCCGGCCCATTGGGAGGCGCTCCAACTCGAGGCTCCGTTCCTTGGGGTCGATTCGAAGGGCCGCCTCGAAGATGCGATGGGATCCCCGCGGCTCGAATCGAGTTGGACGATTCGCTACGACCTCTCGAAGCTCCCCGACGGACTGAGCCAGCAGTTCGGCGAGTGGGGCCTGACGAAGCTGCCGGCCGGAAGCGCAGATGTCGCGGTCCAGTATGGCGGTGAGGGGAGCTGGGCACAGAAGCTCGGCCTCTCGGGTCAATGGATCGTCGGTGATCTCGAAGTGCTGGGAAGCCGCTTCCGGGAGACGAAGGTCGATCTGGGCTGGGCGAAGGGTGCCTTGAGCTTGAAGCCGTCGGGTCGTCTCAACGGTGGCACGTTCCAATTGACCGCGAACGTGGCGCCAGAGACCGAGGCCGTCTCGTTCGAAGGGCAGCTCGACGGGGTCGGACTTGCCGAGGGTCTGCTCTCGGCGCTCCAGTACACGGTCCCGTTCTTGGCCGGTACGGGCACGGCGCCTGCCAGCGCAGGCGGCAAGCTGACCGGGAAGCTGGCGTTGTCCTCGAAGGGCTTCGACGTGCAGGAGGTGCTCGATTCCCTGAGTGGATCGGGGGGACTGTCGATCTCGGACCTGACGCTCACGGGCTCGGCGCTCTTGGGTGCGATCGGCCAGCAGCTCGAGCTCCCGGGCCTGAAGGTCTTCGAGGGAGTGACCGGGCACTTCGAGGTCGACTCGGGACGCGTGAGTACCGAGGACCTGAAGCTCAACGGGCAGAAGGTCTCCTTCTATCTCGACGGATCGACGGACTTCGACGGTTCGATCGACTACGCGGTCTCGAGCCAGCTCGTCGCGGACCTCCTCTCGAAGCATGCGGGTCCTCTCGGGAAGATCCTCTCGAAGCAGCAGGGACTCACGAAGATCCCTCTTTCCGTGGACGGCACGCTCACCGATCCGACGGTGAAGGTCGAGCTCGAGGAGATGGCGCGCTCTCTCGGCCAAACACTGGAAGAAGCCCTGGGCGGCGCGGTGGATCAGGCGCTGGGCGATCTGAAGGAACGCGCCACGGGAGGCGGCTCGGAGAAGGGCACTGACAGCTCGACCGCGCCGGGATCGGACCTGCTCGGCTCGGTCGCCGGCGAGCTCCAACGCCAGAAGTACGAGAAGGACCGTGACCGTGCGACGGAGAAGGCCGAGGCGGTGCTGCGCGTCGTGACCGATGCCCAGGGTCGCCTGAAGCGCTCAGAGCTCGCGAACAACGCGGGCGCGATCGACGTGCTTCGCAAGCTCCTCGCCTTGCCGGTGAGCCCTCCGGGCAGTGACATCGACCCACGCAGCGCTTCGGTGGTCGCCCTTCGCATCGACAAGTACAACGCCGCGCTCACCCTGGCGACGGCGCTCGGTGATCACCGCTCCACGACGTATCGGGCTCTGGCGGACGAGACGGCCGACCTCGGGCCAGAGGGTCGACAGAAGATCGGCGCCTATCGCGATATCATTCCGACAGCCTCGGATCCCCGGCTGGAGCTCGCCCTCACGATGAACGGCATGTTGCCGATGCCCGCCGGCCATCTCCTGTCTCGCGGTGATCTGGCGGCGGGCTCGGCGGAGGCAGCTCGGCGCTTCTTGGCCCGAACGACCGAGGTCGAAGGGCAGGCGATCGGTGTGTCTTGGTATGTCTTCGCTCGAGGCGAGGTGCTGACGAACGCCGATCCCGACAAGCAGCCCGCGGCGTTCCAGAAGGGAGTGCGGCGCCTCTTGCTCGACTTCCTCCCGGCCGACCACCCGGCGCGGAAGGCTCTCGAGAAGAGCCCTTCCCTCGAGATCGTTCGCGCGGGCGACTGAGGTCCGAAAAAGGGAAGGGCCGGATCTTCGGGATCCGACCCTTCGCTCCTCCAGACACTTTGCCTCACGCAGGCTCCTTCGCGGAGCCCGGCGAGGGCGCCGGCTCTCTCACTGCCTCATGGCAAGATGCGAGAGAAGACCGGATTCGAGAGCAGGCAGTGGCCAGCTTCATCGGTGGCCAAGGCCTGCCCAGTGATTCGGGTCCCGATCAGAGACCATGCGTTCGTGGGTACGGTGATCGACCAGCTCGACTGACCTCCGGCAGGCACGACCCGGGCGCCGATGAGGATCGCCGATCCGGGATCGAGCCAGAGCAGTCCCCCGCAACCGGGGAGCATCGCCGGGCCCCGCTCGCCGTATGAGAGGAACAGGATCACCTCGGTTCTTGGCGGGGCCTGTGCCGTTACCTGCAAAGCGGTTCCCGGGCGCGGCACGCCCTGGAGCTCGAGGGCCAGCTCGCGGACGACCTCGCAGGTCACTTCGCCGCCGCTGCCGAGCTGGTTAGCGTGGACGGACTTCGAGACGACGGTGGCCTTCGTGCCCGTCGCATCGAGGGCGACGTCGAATGCCGAGCCGGGTGTATCGATCTCGAAGACCGGGTTGGGATCCAAAGCGTCGAAGATGTGCACCTCGGCGTGGGCTCCCGCCTCGTCGCCCCAGCCGCCCACGATGAACCGGTCGCGCTCCGCCGCGAAGCGAATGCGTCGCGGAACGTCTTGAGCTCGCCCGGCTGCGTGGTAGGTCTTTCGGAACAAGAGTCGCCGCCCATCGACATCGTACGAGCACACGTCGTAGGTTCGATACGTGTCGTAGTGGACATCGGTCCAGGCGAAGAACCGCCCATCCGAGCTGAAGTCCGCCGCAGTGGCGAAGGCCGTCCCCGGAAAGGTCTCCCTGGCCCACAGCGTGAAGCTTCCATCATTGGCCAGATCACGCAGGAGGGTCACGGTGTTCACGCCCCCGTAGGCCAGGAGTGTCCCGTCACTCGAGAAGGCATGGCTCTCGAACCCGCCCGTGTTGGGGGTCCGGAACAAGACTCGGCCGTCAATCCCGTCGAGAACGAGCGAGTGGGACGACGAGGCGACATAGATCCGGTGACCGTTGGAGGAGATCGCGAGACCCCGGACATCGGGCTCGCTGAGCCAGGTCTCGAAGAGGAGCTGACCGGTGTGGCCGGCGAGGACGACGACCCGAGCCCTCTGATTGCCCGGATCGGATCGCGCGACGATGACCTTGTGCCCTTCGTCGCTGACCGCGAGCCTCGAGATCACGGTCTTGGCCGGAGGTCGCAGAATGACGGTCCAGTCCGGAGTCGCGGCTCGGGATCGATAGGCCCGAATCTCTGCCACCCAGCCTCCATTGGGATCGTCGCGATGCGAAAGACCGACCAGTCGATCGGCAGTGGCCGCAGCAGCGACGATCAGATCGCCCGCCGCCGGTGCGGGCCTGGAGTCGAGCCAAACCGGCTCGACGGCTCCGATCGCCGTTGCGCTGAAGAGCTGAAAGCGCTCGAGATTCAGAGACTGCCCCACGAGCAGCGAGGCACCACGGTCCGCCTCAGCGACCGAGGTCGGAATGTAGGCACGCCCCTGATCCGAATGGTTCCAGAGCGAGAGCCCATCGAGAGCCATCCGATTCGGTGGCTGCAAGGGCCCCTCGCGCCGGACCCAGCGGATGCCGTTCGCCGTGCGACGCAGCTCGGTACTCCGACCGTGTGGCACCTGTCCTTGGCCAAGGAGCGAAAGCTCGAGCAACAGTCCAATGACGAGGAGAGTTCTTCGAAGGAAGGGCAAGGGCGAGGGACTCGAAGGTGAAAAAGAGCGGGGACCCGGGAAGGCCTCATCGGCGCAAGCAACTGCCAAAAAATGACTTCTGAGGTTGTCGCGCACACTGGATCTGACGGGCTCGCCTGCCGGATTGTTCCGAGGCCAGGCCTTGGATCCTTCCTGAATTCGAGTTTGCCGACGATTGATCGCTTGAAAGGGCAACGAAAGCTCGATAACTTTCACGGCTTCCGATTTCGAGCGCAGACGACCGCGCTCGCCGAATCCTGACGACTGGAGAAGATCTGTGAAGGTCAAGAGGCGCAACAGCAAGCTCAAGCGGCGGAAGATGACCGGGTTCCGCTACCGCAAGAAGACCAAGGGTGGCCGCAAGATCATCAAGCGCCGCATCGCCGAGAAGGGCAAGTTCGTCGTCGGCTGAGACGAAGTCGTTCGACGAGATCGGAGCCGCGCCGATGGAGTTCGTGTGGGTGGTCCGGCGAGGTGACCTGTTCCCGTTCGCCACGCCCCACGGCTTCGAGCCCGCGGTCTCCGATTCCGAGGTCCGCCAACTCGCTTCGCGCTTGACGCGGATTCGAGAGCGGGCCTTTTTCGTGGAGAGGCGGTTCGCTGAGAGCGACCCCTCCCTCAAGCAGATCATCCCTTACTGCGTCGTCATCGCCGAAGACCGATGCCTCCGGCTGCAACGTCTCGCGACCCAAGGCGAGCGTCGTCTGCATCACGCACTCTCGATCGGGATTGGTGGACACATCAATCCAGTCGATGCCGAAGACGGTGATCCGCTCGACCGGGGTACTGAGCGAGAGCTCGACGAAGAGCTCCATCTCGACGGGCCATTCGAGCGAAGGATCATCGGCACGGTCAACGATGACACCACGGAGGTCGGCGCCGTCCACTTCGGCGTCGTCTCGTTGGTTCGAGTCGGTTCGGGCCAGGCTCGCGTCCGCGAGAGCCAGAAGATGCACGGGGAGCTGGTGGCGATCGACTCACTCATCGCCGACTGGCGCCGCGATCCCGAGCGCTATGAGAGCTGGTCGTCCTTTGTTCTCGCGCAGCTTGGCAATCTCGCCTGAAACATGTGGCGTTCGATGCGCCGCATTCGGACCGCCGGCTTCAGCCGCTCTCGGTGTCCTCTTGCCAAGCGCTTTGGAGAGTACCGAGACCTCCGAGACTCCACGGCTAGAGTCGAAAGTTGAGCCGTTGAACGTTCTGCGAAGCCTGGCTCGCGGAGGGGCCGTACCACGGGATACTTGAGAGTTGAACGTCGAGCCGTTGGAAGCTCGAAGAGGCCCGAGCTCGCTTGGGAAGGCCCTCAACGACAGATTCGGTCGCCGGCTCGCTCGACTTGGGCACTCCAGTGGGCGTTGGGCGCGGCACGGTCGCGCTCTCACACCTTGCGCTGCCGCCCCCGCCAGAAGCGGGCGCGCACCGTCTTCTTGTCCAGCTTGCCGCTGCCGGTGCGGGGCAGCTCGGTCACGATCTCGACTCTTCGAGGCCTCTTGAATCCAGAGAGTCGAGTGCGGCTCCACTCCATCAGCGTGCTCGGCTCGAGCTCGGCACCCGGCCGGAGGACGACGACTGCACACACGACCTCCCCGTATTCGTCGTCCGGTGCGCCCACGACGACGAGCTCCGAGATCGCCGGGTGAGCCTGGAGCACGCCCTCCACCTCAGCGGAGTACACGTTCTCGCCGCCTGAGAGGATGACGTCCTTCTTCCGATCGACGATGTTGACCGAGCCGTATCGATCCCAAGTCGCCAGGTCCCCGGTCCGGAGCCAACCATCGTCGAACGCCTGCTCGGTCAGCTCCGGCGCACGATAGTAGCCCGGCGTGACCGTGGGACCTTGGACCAGGATCTCACCGACGGATCGATCGTCCTTGGGCACATCGCGTCCATCTTCGTCGACCAGGCGCAGCTCGACGCCGATCACCGGACGGCCCGTTCGGGCCCGAAACGCGCGACGGACCTCATCGGGATGGGACAACAGCTCCGGCGGCTCGAGGGAGAGTGTGAGATAGGGGCTGGTCTCGGTGAGTCCGTAGGTCTGGACGTACGGACAGCCGAAGATCGCCTCGATCTTCTCGACGAGGGATGGTGCCATCGGAGCGCCGCCGCTGAGGATCTTCCGCATCGAGACGGCGCGCCCCGAGCTGGCAGCAGGATCCTGGAGCGCCCGGATCAGCATGGTGGGTACGAGGTTGGTGAGGGTCACGCCCTCTTCGGGTACCGTTCGCCAGAACGAACCGGCGTCGAAGGACGGGCCGGCAAAGACGTGCCGACCACCGACCGCCGTGATGGCCCACATGGCCCACGCGTCGGCCAGATGAAACATCGGTGCCGCGTGCAGCCAGGCGTCGCCATCGCAGAGACCCAACTCGGCGGCGGCGATGAGGGCATGAGTCGTGACGTTCTGGGCGGTCAGCACGACACCCTTGGGCGTGCCCGTCGTGCCGGAAGTGTAGTAGAGGTTCAGCGCGTCTTCGGCGCGAAGCCGCGCAGTCTCGGTGTGCGGCACGGCCCGAGCCACCTCTCGAGGCAAGCCATCACCGGCCATGACCGTCCAATCGACCTCGATCTCGGCATGGGCCGTGGCGGACCGGGCCAGCTCTGCGAGAGAGACATCGGCGACCCCGACCTTCGGTCGGCCGTGGGCGAGCGGCGCGGCGAGGTCTTCGGCCCGGAGCCGCGAGTTGCAGGGCATCGAGACCGCACCGATGCGCGCGACCGCGAACGAGGCCTCGAGCATGCTCGGGACGTTGGGAAGCAGAAGTGCCACCCGATCCCCGTGCTCCACTCCGCGCGCTTTGAGATAGCCGGTCCACCGGGCCACGCGCTCTTGGAGCTCGCCGTAGGTCGAGGAGCCCCCCGCGCCGGAGACGGCAATGCGATCCCCAAACGTGCGGGCAGCCCGGTCGAGGAAGGAGGCGGGGTTCATGGAGAAGCGTCCTGGCTGAGCGTGATGTGATTCTGACTGTGGGGGCTTTCGGAATCGGGGCCCCGGCGAGTGAACCGACAGGTCTTTAGAAGGGGAACGCCGCTCCAGGGCGGATCAACGCCAAGGTGCCGGGACGAACCTTCGGAATGGTTCGCACCGACGTGCACGCGGGGTACAATCCTGGCTAGCCCGTTCGCCAAGAAACGCCTTCCCTGTTGCCGTTCATGACCAAGCGCCCATCCTACTCCGCCAGGACCGAGACCGTGAAGACGCGTGCTCGACTCACGACATCGGCCACGTGTCTGATCGTCCTTCTGCTCGCGGCTTGTCGGGAGGATCCCGAATCCACCGAGCCGAAGAGTCCTCCCCAGGCCCGAAGCGAGACCGCCCCTGCGCCACAGGACGAGGTCGATCTCGAAGGCGAGCAGGACCTTTGGGTTCAGCGCTACCTCCGGCGGCGCAACCCGCAGTTGATGGAGCGGGTCGATGAGCTGACCCGGCGGGTCGAGTCGTCACCCAATGAGGCCACCGCGTTGGTGGAGCTGGGTTGGATCGAGTACCAGATCGGCCGGCAGCGGGAGGCGGTCCTGCATCTCCAGAAGGCAACTCAGATCTCGCGGCGCAACCCCGAAGCAGCGTACCGCCTCGGAGTCGTGCTCCTCAATCAGCAAGATCTCGAGGAGGCCGAGAAGCACCTGCGCCGGGCAGTGGAGATCGCGCCCGACCACCACCTCGCTCGTCAGCAGCTCGCCGTGGCCTGCCTCCGCCTTCAGCGGGAGGAGGAGGCGAGACAGCACTTCGAGCGCGCCGTCAGAGAGAATCCACATGATGCCGAGAGCCGCGTGTACCTGGCCCGACTCCTGGTCGAGGACGATCAGGAACGGGCGATTCGCATGCTCGAAGAAGCGACCACGGTGAACCGATTTCATCGAGGTGCCTATGACCTGCTGCGGAGACTGTATCGGAGAGCGGGTCGTCTCGAGGACGCCAAGCAGGCCATGAGCCTCGTCGAAGACCTCGCCGTCCTCGACGATCTGGGTGTCTTGGAGACTCCCCTCGAGCCGGTTCGGTTCCTCGCCGAGGCAGACTACTATCGGCGCCATGGTCTTTTGCAGCGCGCCCGGCAGGTCATCGAAGAGGGTCAACGCGTTCACCCGAGCGAGACCGACATCCGGCTCTTGGCGGGACGCATCGCCGTGCAGACGTCCCGATGGTCCGACGCGACCCAGGCACTCGCCAAGGCCTCCGAGCTCTCTCCGGATGACATCGAAGTCTTCGAGCAGGGTATCGACTGGATCCGCCAGCTACCGGCTGACGTGGAGGTCCCTGGCGATCTGACCGGCCAGATCGATGCGGCGCTGGCGCGCTGGCCCGAGCTGGCCGAGCAGTGGCCGCTTCGCGCCGAGGGTGACGAGTAAAACTTCATCGAGATCGTATGACCGTGATTCATTGCCTTCGATCCGCGCCCTGGGCCCTGCTGATCTGCCTGTGCTTCGCCTGCTCCGATGAGCGACCCGATGAGGTGAAGAGCCCTCCTCGAGCCGATTGGTTCGAAGACGTCGCGGCCGAGAGCGGGCTCGACTTTCGGCACCACAACGGATTCACCGGATACCGGTATCTGCCCGAGACGATGGGCGGCGGCGTGGCGTGGCTCGACTTCGACGGTGACGGCTGGCTCGACGCCTACTTCGTCGACAGCGCGTACGCCGAAGGCGACGACCGCTCGCAGCCAGCGATCAACCGCCTGTACCGGAACCTCGGGAACGGGAAGTTCGAAGACGTGACCCAGTCCGCTGGAGTCGGCGATGCCGGCTTCGGTCAGGGATGCGCGGTCGGTGACATCGACAACGACGGCGATCCCGATCTGTATGTTCTGAACGACGGACCCAACGTGCTCTACCGAAACGACGGTGACGGCACCTTCACCGACATCACCGAGGCGGCCGGGGTCGCGGGTAACGCTTGGAGTGTGAGCGCGGGCTTCTTCGACTACGATCGCGATGGCGACCTGGACATCTATCTGGTCGACTACCTCGTCTTCAGCCACGAGCTCCAGCGCGCCCGCTTCCAAGGCTTCGAGGGCCGAGCCGCCGCTTACCCTCACCCGGACCGCTTCGACGGCTCTCCCGACATCTTGTATCGAAATGACGGTCAGGGGCACTTCGAAGACGTCAGCGACACTTCGGGGATCGGCTCGGTGATTCCCGGAAAAGGTCTCGGCTTGGCGCTCTCCGACTTCGACGGCGACGGAGACATCGACGTCTATGTGGCGAATGACTCGACGCGGAACTTCCTCTTCGAGAACACCGGTGACGGCCAGTTCGAAGAGATCGCCGCCCTCGCCGGAGCCGCCTACAACGTCGACGCGCAGACCGAGGCGAGCATGGGAGTCGCTTGCGGCGACGCGAACGGCGACGGTCGTACCGACGTGTTCGTCACGCACCTCGATCTCGAGACGAACACCTTCTACGAGAACCGCTCGGGTGAGGGCCTTCTCGAGTTCGTCGATCAAACGCGCCGAACGGGCCTGGCCGAGCCCAGCTTGAATCGCGTGGGATTCGGGACCTGCTTCTTCGACTTCGATCACGACGGCGATCTCGACACGCTCGTGGTCAACGGACACGTGATCGACAACATCGCCGACCGATTCGCGACGCGAGAGTACGCGCAACGGGATCAGCTCTTCGAGAGCAGCGGCTCTCGCTTCACTGATGTCTCCGACTCGGCTGGCGCTTACTTCCAGCTCAAGCTCGTCGGGCGCGGGCTGGCGCTCGGAGACTATGACAACGACGGTGACCTCGACGCGCTCATCGGCAACAACGGCGGACCTGCGGTCTTGCTGCGCAACTCCGCTCCGAAGAGCGGAAGCTGGGTGAGCTTTCGGCTGATCGGTGGGGACGGTGAGCCTCGGGACGGTCAAGGTACCCGCCTGACGATCGAAGCCGGGGGGAAGAAGCAAGTCCGTGAGGCGAGGAGCTGTGAGAGCTATGCCAGCGCCTCGGACACTCGCGTGCACTTCGGCGTCGGTTCGGTCGACCAGGTCGACCGCCTCGAGGTGCGCTGGCCGTCCGGGGCCACAGAGACCTTCCGCGACCTCGCTGTGAACCGGCACTATGAGCTGAAGAAGGGCGAGCAGCCTCGAGCGTTGAAGTAGCCACCCGGCACCGATGCCACGGCGAGCTCTTGCCGAGCGAGCGTCTTCGGCTGCATCGCGCTGGACGTGTCAGTCGCTCGGCGGTGGCGCTTCAGAACTGTCGCTCGAAGCTCTTGGGCTCGAAGGTCTCTTCTTCGGGGATCGTGCGCCAATAGGACTCGCTCTTCTCCATCTTTCGATCGAGAGCGTCGCGTCCGATGAGCTTCATGAAGAGCGCGATCGGTGTGAACACCAGATAGAACATGACCGAGAGGATGAGGCGGGTATTGAACCAGCCCAGCACACCGGCCAGGAGCATCCAGTACTTCTCGATCGGACGCAGGATCGCCGGAGCCACGAGCGCCATGATCATGAAGGCAGCCGCGATGCCCCAGAGCACCTTCGTCGCGGTGCCAATACCTCCGCCGAGCCAGGCGACGAAGCCGCCGATGAGGAGGAAGCCACCGGTCATCACGAAGCCGAACTTGCGGAGATCGGCCGTCGATTTGGGATCCTGGGAGAGGGTACTCATCGATCAATCCAGCTCGAATTCATCGCGCCAGTCCTTGTCCTCATGGAGCTCGGGCTGGTCGGTCTTGGCCAGGATGTGATTGCCCAGGACGAGGTAGTCCATCTCGGTCCGCATGAAGCACCGATAGGCGTCTGCCGGAGACATGACGATCGGCTCGCCGCGCACGTTGAACGAAGTATTGACTACGACCGGGCAGCCAGTCCGCTTTTCGAAGGCCGCGAGCAGCGCGTGATACCTGGGGTTGGTATCAGCACTGACCGTCTGGATGCGGGCGGAGTAATCGACGTGAGTGATCGCCGGCAACGTCGAGCGAGGGACCTTGAGCTTGTCGATCCCGAACAGCTTTTGCTGCTCGTCGGACATCGGAATGCGATGGTCTTCCTTCACACCGGCGACGAGGAGCATGTAGGGCGAATCCCCGTCGAGCTCGAAGTAGTCAGCGACACGCTCACGCAGGACGGATGGCGCGAAGGGGCGGAACGACTCGCGATACTTGATCTTCAGGTTCATCGTGGTCTGCATCTTCTCGGAGCGAGGGTCGCCGAGGATGCTCCGGCCGCCGAGGGCGCGGGGACCGAACTCCATGCGACCCTGGAACCAACCGACGACATTCTCTTCGCTCAGGATGCGAGCGACCTCGTCGGCGAGGACGGCTTCGCCATCGACGCGACGGGCCGGGATGTTCTCGCGCGCGACATAGGCGGCGATGTCGTCATCCGAGTAGTGGGGCCCTAGGTACGAGCCCGCCATGTGATCGGAGCCGTTGGTGTGGCGCTCGTTGCCCAGGTACATGTGATGGATCATCAAGGCCACGCCCAGCGCGCCACCCGCATCGCCGGCTGCTGGTTGGATCCAGATGTTCTCGAAGGGTCCCTCGCGAAGCAGGCGGCCATTGCCGACGCAGTTGAGGGCGACGCCACCGGCGAGACAGAGGTTCTTCTGCCCGGTGACGCCATGGACGTAGCGCGAGATGCGGAGGACGGCCTCTTCCACGACGACCTGAACCGAGCGGGCGAGGTCCATCTCCCGTTGCGAGATGGGCGTCTCGGGCTTTCGGGGCGGTCCACCCATGAGACGGTCGAACGCCTTGTTGGTCATCCGCAAGCCGGACAGGAAGTCGAAGTACTTCATGTTCAGCTTGAAGGAGCCGTCATCCCGGAGATCGATCAGCTCTTCGAGGATGAGGTCGACGTACTTGGGCTCTCCGTAAGGAGCCAAGCCCATGACCTTGTACTCGCCCGAGTTCACCCGGAAGCCGGTGTAGTAGGTGAAGGCCGAGTACAAGAGACCGATGCTGTGCGGAAAGCGGATGTCGCCTTGCAGCCGCATCTCGTTGCCATGGCCCACGCCGTAGCTCGCCGTCGTCCACTCACCGACGCCGTCGAGAGTCATGACGGCCGCCTCCTCGAAAGGAGACGGGAAGAAAGCGCTGGCCGCGTGGGACTCGTGATGGCGACCGAAGAGGAACTCGCCCTCGAACCCGGTCTTCTCGGCGATGACCGACTTCGTCCAGATCTTCTCCTTGATCCACATCGGCATCGCTTTCATGAACGACGCGAGGCCCTTGGGGGCGGTGCCGACATAGGTCTCGAGGATGCGCTCGAACTTCAGGAGGGGCTTGTCATAGAAGCCGATGTAATCGAGCTGCGATTGCTCGATCCCCGCCTCCTCCAGGCAGTACCGGATGGCATGCTCGGGGAAGCTGGCGTCGTGCTTCTTGCGAGTGAACCGCTCCTCTTGCGCCGCGGCGGCGATCCGTCCGTCCTGGACGAGGCAAGCCGCGCTGTCATGATAAAAGGCGGATATCCCCAGAATGTTCATCGTCGAACGGTGATGCCCTTCGGAGCCGAGTCGTGTGGAGGTGCGAGGACGAGGCCTCGCACCGTAGCGTTCCCGCGCCGTGAATCAGAACATCGCGTAGATGAACGGGGCGATGGCTCCACCGCCGACGGAGACGATGAGCGCGCCGAGAAGCACGAGGATTAGCACGATCGGCAAGAGCCACCACTTCTTGTTGTACTTCAAGAACTCGAGGAACTCGCCGAAGAGGCTCAGCTTGTGACTGCCCATCAGGATGATCTCCAGGACTCCGGGTGAATTCGTGTTCACCGGGTATCGGTCTCCGAGCCAGACGGCACGCCGACAGTCTTTCGAGAGAGACGTCTCGACGGTCATTGGCTCTGGCGGCTTTTCTTTGTCGTAGGCTCTTGAAGACACCGACCTTCTGGCTTTGCCAGGGCCGGGTCAGACTAAGAGCATATCCCGTCAGAAGTCGGTTGGCAACCTCTCGGCTCCCTCTGGACCGGTAACCGGTCCAAGATGCTCCCCGAGATCCTCAGAACCTCTCCAACACCCGGTCGAGGATCTGGCCGGCCTCCTCGATCGCCTCGGCCTCGACGTCCAGAGGCGGACGGAACCGGACGGACTGATCGCCGCAAGCCAAAGCGAGCATTCCTTCCTCGAAGAGGCGTCCGAGCAGACGATCGCGATGCTCACCACTCGGCAGATCGAAGGCCACCAGCAGGCCCTGTCCACGAACGTTGGACATCCAACCCGAGTGACGATTCGCCAGGGCCTGCAGCTTCTCGAGGAGCCTCTGCCCCTGCTTGGCCGAGTTCTCGATGAGGGACTCCTCACGGATGACCTCCAGGAACGCCTGGGAGCGAGCCATGTCGACCAGGTTCCCACCCCAGGTCGAGTTGATCCGGCTGGATTCCTGAAAGACGTTGTTCGGGACCTCGTCGATCCGGCGATTGGCGAAGATCCCGCAGACCTGAGTCTTCTTGCCGAAGGCCACGATGTCCGGCTCGCAATCGTAATGCTCGTAGCACCACGTCTTCCCCGTTCCGCCGAGCCCCGTCTGGACCTCGTCGAAGACCAGCAACGCTTCGTGCTGATCCGCGAGGCGACGCAGCTCTTGGAAGAACTCTGGGCGGAAGTGGTTGTCACCACCCTCGCACTGGATCGGCTCGAGGATGATGGCGGCGATGTCACCGTCGCGGTCGGCGAAGGCCTGCTCGATCTGCGCCACGCTCTCTTTCTCCGCTTCGATCACCTTGCGGAGCCGGGGCTCGTCCAGCGGGAACTCCAGCTTCGGATTCAGCACCCGTGGCCAGTCGAACTTGGGGAAGTACTTCGTCTTCCTCGGATCGGAGGTGTTCGTCAAGCTCAGCGTGTAGCCGCTGCGGCCGTGGAAAGCCTCCTTGAAGTGCAGGACCTGGCTGCCGATCTCACCCCGCTCGGCTGCGAGGTTCTTGCGCACCTTCCAGTCGAAAGCCGTCTTCAGCGCGTTCTCCACGGCGAGAGATCCGCCCGCCACGAAGAAGAGGTGGGGGTGCGTGTCGGGCAAGGCGACGCTTGCGAAGGTCTCCACGAAGTCCGCCATGACCGTCGTGTAGACGTCCGAGTTGGACGGATTGTGGATTGCGACCTCCCCCATCCGCTTCAGCAGCTTGGGATCCCGCATCCTGGGATGGTTGTGCCCCAGGGGCGAGGAAGCGAAGAACATGAAGAAGTCGAGGTAGCGCTTTCCCGTTTGGGCATCGACGAGCCGAGTGCCTCGACTCTCCTCGAGGTCGAAGACCAAATCGAGACCGTCGGCGAGGATGTGCTTCGCCAACGAGTTCCGGACGTTCTTCGGAGCCAGCTCGACCATCGGTGTCCTCAATCTCGGTTCGTGTGGGTTTCCCAAGCGAACGTGGCCTTCGATGCGAGCGCCACGAGCCGTCCGGACTGCCAGGTGGCCGGACTCTGTTTTTTCGGCCACGAAGGCCGTCGCCCTGTGATCCTGGGCGACCGTGCGGGTGTTGGTGGGGCCAGTAGGATTCGAACCTACGACCAACGGATTATGAGTCCGCGGCTCTAACCGCTGAGCTATGGCCCCGGCACGCAGCCGAAGCTGAACAACATACGGGACCCTCTCCGTGACCGTCAATTGCCGCCTGGTCGATTCAACTTCCCTCGAGAGCGGCCTCCAGATCGCGGCGTCGCTTCTCCAGGAGCTGTTGGCGGACAGGGGAGGTCTCTCGATCCTGCGCCCGCTCGATCAGCTCCAACGCCCGGGCTCTCTCTTCAGGCCACTCGGAATAAAGAATCGCCAGATTCTCCAATGACGGCAGGAACAACGGATCCGCCTCCAACGCTCGGCGGTAGAAGCGTCGGGCATCTTCAGAAGCTGTCACCGTCTCTCGGATCGCGGTGAGCAGCTCGAGCCGCTGACTCGTCTGGGCGGGGCTCGGCGCCTCGGCTTCGAGTGCGGACCAGGTGCTGCCTCGCCGACCACCTGGGGACAACGCTCGAGTGAGCGACCACTCACCGGGAAGAGGGCCGAGATCACCCGCGGACAGCTTGCGGGCTCGCCGGCGCCACCGCTCGGCGAGGCGAGTCGAGATCACGCCGAGGTTGTGATGTAGCTCGGGGATGCCCGGGGAGAGGTACACGGCCCGCTTGAGAGACTCGGAACCGAGCTCGAGGAGCTCCAGCTCCCGATCCCCATCGCTTTCAGCCGAGGCGGCATAGGAGAGACCGAGGAGCATCAATGGCTCGACCGCCTGACCATTCAGGACCAGGTACCGGTCGAGTGCTCTCCGCCCTCGCACCGCGAAAGCTTCTCGCTCATCGGGGGAGGCGGTGTGTCCGAGCGAGACCAGGGTACGGCCATAGAGAAGGAGCCCTTGCGAGCTCTCGGGCCGCAGCTCCTGGAACTTCTCCAACGCGTCGAGCGCCGCGCGCTCCTCGCCTCGCTCCACGTACGCCGCCGCCATGTCGAAGTAGACAGCCGCCAGCAAAGGGTCGATTCGAATCGCTTCGTTCCAGTAGGCGAGGGCCTGGGCCAGGTGCCGCCTGCGGTGCTCCATCTGACCGAGGCCCACCCAATGGGCGGCATTCCAAGGATCCAGCTCACGGGCTCGCATCCAGGACGCTCTTGCCGATTCCCAGTCTCCGAGCTCCATCGAAGCTCGGGCCAAGGCTCCCAAGACCTCGGGGTCCTCGGGGCTCTTGCGAGCGGCGTCTTCGAGGATTTCCTGGGCCTGCACGTACTCCCCTCGCTCGAGAAGTCTCTGTCCTCGGGCCAGGGCAGCCCTCGGACTGCCACTCCCCGTCGACCAGCAGCTCGGCAGCAGGCACGAGACGAGGAGCAGCCAATGAGTGAGCGGGGGTACCTTCGGCAAGAGGTGAGGCGAGTGGCCCCGGACCGTCCGGGCACGCTGGCGCCGCGGCTTGACGGTGAAGGCCGACCACTCTAGGCTTTCGGGCTCGGTCGGAGCACCGGATCCGGAATCGGTCGAGGGCCGGGGAGCCGACCTCGATCGACGGGTCGCCAGCTTGGCGGCCAAGGGCCTTTCAACCACCGAGCGAGCAGAGCGATGCAGGTCGACTGGGAACGGGAAGCAGCCGAGTTTCGGTCCAAGGTCGATCAGCTCAAGACCGAGATCCAAAAGGTCATCGTCGGACACATCGAGGTGATCGATCAGGTCCTCCTCTGCCTGCTGGCGAGGGGGCACCTGCTGCTCGATGTGTCCGACGATGACCTTTTGGATCTCGGTCTTGAGCTGATCGACCTTGGACCGAAACTCGGCTGCTTCC
>JAVJTD010000412.1:0-37250 GCA_040219065.1 Planctomycetota bacterium | reverse complement strand
AACGGTCCCACGCCATCGCTTGCGGGATCCGGTCCCGTCGTCCCTCACGAAGCCCCGCCGAATCGATCATGAGTTCCGTGCGCGTGAGCGAGCTCCCAACCCTGCGCCAGGGACCTGTTCGGGCTCCGATCGTTTCACCCCTGTATGCTCCGCCGGTCCGCCGGCGGGGCCCTGGCTGACTTGAATCACGCGGCCAAACCAGAGCCCGCGCGACCGATACGGGGAGCGGTCACCGAGCTGGAAGTCGCTTTCTCGACATCGCTGACGTTCGAGCCAGAAAGCGCCGAGCAAGGGGACACTCGGAGTGCGCCGTCCGCCGCGATGATGCCCTCCCCGGCCCAAGCTCGCTCGAGCAGAGCGCTCACCGACAGACTCGGTCTTTGGCTCGCTCGACTTGGGCACTCCAATGCGCCGAGTATTCGAGCCCGTCGACCTCGGATCCATTCACCGCTCGAGAAGCGTGTAGATCTCCAGGCTCTTCTCCCCGATCAGCACGAGGTGACGTAGCTTCGGGCTCGAGACCATCGCGTGGGCCTCGGTCTCGAAGAGTCTTGCCACGCGGGTGAGTGTACCGGGGTGCCAGAGCGAGAGAACACCGTCCTCGAGCACTAGGGCTCTTCTCTCATCGAGCCATCCGATGTCTCGGACCACCACGTCTCGCGAGCGGAGGAGCTCACAATGCTCGCCGCTGCGAAGCTCGAGCGCTCCGGGCGACGCCATCAGGAGGCGCTCACCATTGGGTGAGAAGCTCCAGGCGATCGGGCGGTCGGCTTCGTCGAGATCCCGCGACCACTCGATATGACCCCGGGTATCAATGCTGGCGAGCTCGCCGCCCCGGGCACGTGAGCAGAAGCTGCGATGGCTCGCGATCAGGAATCGCTGACCGCCCGGATGCCAGAGGACATGTCCGGTCATCCCGAACGTCCGCCCCACCTCTCGTATGCCTAGGCCTCGGAGCGAGAGGATCTCGTCTTTCGCCAAGTGCTCCCCAAAGCTCACCAGCCAGGCGCCGTCCGGCGAGACGGCCGGAAGGCCGATTCCGGGAGAGGACATGCGAGTCTCGAGGAGGGCCTTCTCGCGAAGACTCCAACGCTCCAGCCCTGTCTTCCTCCGAACGAGAAGCTCGTCCTCGCCCCCGCCGGGAGCGACGTTACCCGAGGTCGGAAGCTCGAAGAACGAGTGGCGATCGAGGTCGATGAATCGGACGGGTTCGCCGCCCAAGGCCAGGAAGCGGCCCGAGCGCGTGAAGGCTGGGAGTGCCGTCGCGCCCGTGCCCGCATTCTCGAAGCGATAGATCTCGATGAGCTGCGGGCGTTGGAGTGCCGGGGCGAGCAGGTCGTCGTCATCGAGGAAAGGGCCCTTCTCGAAGGGGGCCGGCGAGTGCGGGGGTGGATCGGCCGAGGTGGGCCAGGTGACGGCGAAGACCAGGAAGGTTGTTAGCCAGAGTGCATTCATGTCCTTGGAACCCGAGTGTGCTGGGGCTGCACTCGCCGAGTCCGCAAAGCCGGGGCCGGGGAATCCTGAGCGAAGGAACGAGCCGTCGAAACGGGCCGAGAGCGGATCGGCCGCCCGATCGCACTGAGCAAGAACCGATCGCGAGCGCTACGGCTGGGTAACCGACGTCAGACTGGATGAAATGGTCGGACTCGAGTGGCTCGTACGGTCGCGTGCGTCCTTTCCCCTGGCTTGATAGGCTCTGGGTCTCGCATTCGATTCACCACGGAAAGGGCTCCTGCGGTGAGAGCATTCGTCCTCGAGTCGGCTCGGGGTCCCTGCGGACTCCGTCTCCGAGACCTTCCTGACCCCGTTCCGGATCGCACAGAAGCCGTCGTGCAGATCCAGGCGACAGCGCTCAATCGAGCGGATCTCCTCCAGACGCTGGGCAAGTATCCGGGTCCGCCGATGCAGCACGAGATCCCCGGGCTCGAGCTGGCGGGAGTGGTCACGGAATGCGGGACCGAGACCTCGCTGGTGCGCCCGGGCGATCGCGTTTGCGGATTGGTGGCGGGTGGCGCATTCGCCGAGCGCATCGCCTTGCCCGAGAGGCTCCTGATGAAGGCTCCCGAGGAGCTCTCGATCGAGGAGGCCGGTGCCCTGCCCGAGACCGCGCTGACTGCATACGATGCGCTGGTCCGCTTGGCGAAGATCGAGCCGGGGGAGCGTGTCCTCGTGCATGCCGGCGCCAGTGGTGTCGGCACGTTTGCGATCCAGATTGCCCGGGAGTACCGGTGCCAGGTCACGGCGACCTGCTCGCCGGCGAAACGATCGGCCGTTCTGAAGCTGGGCGCGGACGTCTCCGTCGACACCCGCGACGACGGCTGGATCGACGCGCTCGAGGAGCATCGACCGGGCGGCTTCGACGTCATCCTCGACGTGCTCGGTGGCTCGACGTTGCCCGGTGACCTGCGGCTCGCTGCAACGAGAGCGCGCATCGTCTTCCTTGGCCTGCTCGCGGGGCAAGCCGGTGAATTGGATCTGGCACGGCTGATGACTCGGCGGATCCGCTTGATCGGATCGGTCCTCCGAAGCAGGCCACTCGAAGAGAAGATCGACCTCGTTCGTCACTTCGAGCGCACGATGATGCCGTCCGTGGCAGCGGGTCGTCTCCGCCCGGTGATCGACTCGTCCTGGCGATTCGAAGACCTTCCCCGCGCGCTCGAGAAGCTCGCCCGGAACGAGACGACCGGCAAGGTGGTCGTCCGCGTCCAAGAGAGCGCTGGCCCGCATTGAAGGAGGAGACCATGTCGACGCTCGAAGGCAAGCGGCTACTCATCACGGGAGCCAGCCGCGGCATCGGCGAAGCGATCGCCCTGAGAGCCGCTCGGGACGGTGCCCGCATCGCGATCGTCGCGAAGACGGAGGCCCCTCATCCGAAGCTGCCCGGCACGATCCACTCCGTCGCCAGCCAAGTCGAGGCGCTCGGCGGCCAAGCGGTCCCCATCGCCTGTGACCTGCGCTTCCAAGACCAGATCGATAGCGCCGTAGCCCTGGCCGTCGATCGACTCGGCGGCCTCGACATCCTCGTCAACAACGCCAGCGCGATCTTCCTCGCCGGCACCACCGACACGCCGATCGAACGCTTCGACTTGATGCACGGCGTCAACGTGCGCGCGACCTTCGCGATGGGCCGTGCCGCCATCCCCCATCTGGCAGAAGGAAGGGACCCTCATATCCTCACGCTGTCCCCGCCCCTCGACCTCTCGCCCCGCTGGTTTGCCGCTCACCTCGCCTACACCATGTCCAAGTACGGCATGTCGATGTGCACCCTCGGTTGGTCCGCCGAGCTCTTGCCTCAGGGGATCGCGGCGAGCTCGCTCTGGCCGCGGACCGTCATCGACACTGCCGCGCTGCGTCTGCTCGAAGGATTCGTGGACCGCAACCGAGCTCGCCGTCCCGAGATCGTCGCCGAGGCAGCCCACGCGATCCTGACGGATCGGCCGCGGCGGCGAAACGGCGAGCTGCTCATCGACGAGGACGTGCTTCGGGAGACAGGCGTCGACGATTTCTCGGAGTACGCCGTCGATCCGGAGCTCGAGCCCCAAATCGATCTGTTCTTGGACGAGACCTGACCGCGGCTCAGCCGCCAGCGGACCGGAGGGCCCGAGTCGGCCGAGTCAGTGACCGAGCAAGGGCTCTCTCGAGCGAGCTTGGGCCGGGGCGCACTGTGCCGGCAAGACAGCGCACTTCGAACGCTCCCTTGCTCGGCACCTCCTGGCTCGATCGTCAGCGACGTCGAGGAAGCGGCTTCCAGCTCGATCACCGCTTCCCGTATCGGCCGCGCGGGCTCTGGTTTCAGCCAGGCGGCGAGCCTGCCGCCCGCCGCCTGCGTTGACTCGGAGAGGACCTCAGCCCTGGTCGCTCCGGACGTCGTAGCAGTAGATGTACTCTTGATCGCGCAGGAAGAGGCGCCCGCGGACGACGACCGGGTGGACCCAGATCGCGCCGCGGCGCGAGCGGATCTCGCTTTGGGGCGAGAGGGTGAACTGGGACACCTGCTGGAAGCCTTCGGGGCTCGCCGCGACGAGGGCCAAGGTGCCGGAGCCTTCCTCGAGGCAGTAGAGCATGCCGTCCGCGTAGTGGATCGCGCCCTTGCCGAGCTCTCGGTGGAGCCAGACCTCGGAGCCGTCGTCCCACTTTTGGCAGGCCCAGCCGCGGTCCGCGTGACCGTAGAGGTATTCGCCGACGCGCACGACGCCGCCGTGATGATTCTGCATCACCTTGTTCTGCCACACCGGCTTCGCTTGGCCGTCGTCACTGACCTCGACCAGCATGGAGCCGACGCCGTAGCCGGAGGTGATGTAGATCTGATTGTCGTGAACGATCGGCGTCGGAATGACCGCCACGCGCCCGGGCCACTCGGCGCTCCAGAGCAGCTTCCCGGTCTCGGCGTCGAGGCCGCCCACCTGAGTCTGCAGGAGCCTCACGTACTGCCGCTTTCCATGGATGTCGGCGGCGACGGTCGAGGAGTACTCCGCCGGCCCGGTGAATCCTTCGCTTTGCCAGATCTTCTCACCGGTCTTCTTGTCGAGCGCGACGACGGCTCCGTCCGATCCACCCGGGGTGCAGATCACCCGATTGCCGTCGACGAGCAGCGACTCCGAGTAGCCCCACTTGGGAACATCGCCGCCGAACTTGGACATCCGGCTAGACCAGACCTTCTTGCCAGTCTTGGCATCGTGGCAGAGGATGTCGCCCAGCCCGCTCACGGTGTAGACATGATCGCCGTCGAGCGTCGGTGTCGAGCGCGGGCCATCGCCCCAGCCGTTGCTCAAGATCTCGCCGACCTGGGCCGCCCAGAGCTCCTTGCCGCTCGTCGCGTCGAGGCAGAGGAGGATGGTGCTCTCCCCCCGCGTCCCCATGGTGTAGAGCCGGTCGCCCTGGATCGAGAATCCCGAGTAGCCGTTGCCGGCCTTGTCATAGAGCCAGAGCCTCTTCGGACCGTTCTCGGGCCACTTCTCGAGGAGGGCGGTGTCGGGGGAATGGTCCGCATTGGACGACCCACGAAACCGCGGCCACGAGTCCTGCTTTGAGAGATCTTCTTGTCCCTGGACGGAGGACAGAAGGAGGGACATGGCCAGTGCTACGAGCGGCGTGAGCTTCACCTGTTCATCTCCAGTCACGGTGTCGGGGTCAGTTCTCGGGACATCCTAGCTTCTTCGAGACGCTCGGACGAGACGCGAAGAGCCGTGGGTTGCAGGCACACCAGCCTCGTCCGCATGTCGCGGTCGTCAGATTCGCCTTCCCTGTCGAGTGCCTGCCCGATCCGAAGCGGCCGGGGATAACACCAGGTCGAGCCGGACTCTCCCCGCAGTACGAAACCCCGGAGATCCCGTGAGGGAAATCATGATTCGGCCGCTGGAGCAACCGAACGGTGTGAGGGAGCACGTAGCTGCGATTCCCGAGGCTGGGATCGTGAAGTCCCGTCACGTCGCTGCTCGACATATCAGCTCACACCCCAGGCAGAAGTATCCTCAAGCCGAGATTGACCAGAGTCACGCCGATTGCCGCGACGAAGATCGACTGGCGCTTGTCGATCTCGAAGTCGTCCAGGAACTGATCGGCGAGGAACAACCCGAAGGCATTGATCAGGAAGGCCACTAGCCCCAAGGTCAGCCACTTCAGACCCTCGGACAATCCGCACGTGAACAAGTAGGCGCCGGCCTGAACGAACGCCATGACCAGCGCGACGACGAAGGCGGTTCCGAAGCTCTTGCAGCGGATGCCGTCCATCATCGAAGACACGATGAGGATGGCGACGGCGAGGACCAATGACGAGATGAGGAAGTGCAGCATGCTTGAGACATCTCCGGAACGAGGGCGGTGGACGTGGCGAGTGGGTCCTTGGGAATCGGGGCGGCGCTCTTTCTCACTCCTCGGTCAGGCGACCGAGACCTTCGCGCTGCAGCAGCACTTCGCCGTCGACTCGGACCGAGAGCCCGCTCGGTCTGTCTTCGAACGCCTTCGGCTGATCCGGGCGCTGCCAGGTGATGTCGATGATCCGGCCGTGATAGTGGACGCCATCGAGCGCGAACCAGTCGATGGAGAGCGGGAGCGGATCGATGTCGAGGCGGCCGTCCTCGCGGGGCGTGAGCCCGACCACGTGACGCACGATCAGGTCGATCCACCAGGAGTGCATGTAGTCGCGGAACTGGCTGAGGCCGCGGCCGGTGAGCGGCTGATAGCGCTCGTAGAAGTCGATCTCGGGCGTGAAGAAGACGCTCACGCAGCGTTCGAGAAGCTCGGCGGCCTTGGGCAGGCGGCCCCGGTCGAGGGTCTTCGCCGTCTGCGCAAATCCCTGGAGCACGTGGCAGGTCGCGGCCGGCCAGTTCGGGCCCATCCAGAACGACACGGGATCGAAGCCGGGCTCGTCGCGTGACAAGGCCGGGATCGGGTAGGGCGCCGCGAAGCGCTTCGGGTCGAAGAGCTGATCCAGCATCGGCAGCTGCTCTTTGCCTGCGGCGCCACCGAAGAAGGGATAGAAGCCCGCAATGGTGCGCACCTTCTGCGGGGACCGATCTCCCGCCGCCAGATCGAAGTAGAACTGAGCGTCCTCATCCCAGCACTGCTCAGCGAGGGCGTCCCGGCTTCGATCAGCGAGCATCTCCCAGGTGGCGGCTTCGCTTTCGTGCCCCAGCACGCGTGCCATCCCCGACAGAGCCAAGAAGTTCGCGTGGAGATAGCTCGTCGCGTCCACGGCCAGGATCGGCGCCTCGCCGCGATCGAGGTCGTCCATGCCCGTCTCGAGCAGATGGTCGATCCGAAACAGCCCGGTGCCTTGCGGATCGCGCTCCTTCAACCACCACTGCAAGTTCTTCCTGAACGCCGGGTACACCTCGCGGATTGGTCCGAGGTCTCCGTGGATCAGGTAATGCTGCCAGGCGGCGTGCTGGAGGAACGAAGCACCCGTCGCGCTCGCATGATGCAACGGGACGCGATTGGTATTGGGGGCGGAGTACCAGGGAAACCGGCCATCGTCGTAGCTGCAATGCGCCATGTTCTCCCAATGACCGGCACCGACGCGAGGATCCGTCGCCCAATTGAGATCCAATGCCATGAACGGGGCGCTGAAGCAGCAGTAGGTCTGGTAAGCGTCTCGGCCTTCCATCACGACGGGATAACGAAAGAAGCCCAGGTCGCCGCCGGCGGTCGAGAGTCGCAGCAGGAACCACCGAAAGAGCCAAAGCCGGTTCCACTTCTCGTCGGAGCTCTGGAAGCGCGGGATCGACTTCGAGTAGAACGATCGCCATTGCTCCGCGATCTGCCCAAGCGGATCCTCGGAGTCGAGCGCCTCCTTCAGCCGCGTCTCGGCCTTCTCTCGATCCGGATCGAACGCGATCGCCGCGACGAAGGTCCACTCCTCGCCGGCTGGAAGGGTCGCTTCGTAGTCGCATCGGTAGCTTCCCGGAGCACTGCTGCTCTGGGAGGCCGGTTCGAGGGAGGCGCCGAAGACCTCGAAGAGCCCCGACGTGATCTCGGGATACACGGCGGCGTCGTGAATCAGGGCGCCCGTCTCGAGCAGCTCGGTCGACTTGCGATCGGGCTGCGCTTCTCCGCGCCAGGCTTGCGACGATCGGGCATCCCCATGGATCGTCCAGCTCAGGCGGCGCTCCTCCGAAGCCGCCGGGACCGTCCAGGCCATGACCACGACGTCATCCTGCGTGACCCCGATGCGGCGTGTCCCGGGCAGGCCCGGCCCGGGACCACCTTCGAGCTCGACGTGGTCGGGATACCAGGCGGAGACCTTGCCCTGGATCGGGGAGAAGACCGGCCCGAGCTCGTGGGTCGCGAAGTGGACCTCGGGATTCTCGCGGCAGTAGATCGCGATCTGGCGGCCTTGGCCGGCGGCGCCCTTGTCCGAGCGGCCTCCGATCGCCTTCAGAGGGTCGGTCCAAGGGCCGGGATCCTTTGCGTCCATGCGGCGGTTCTCCTGAGGAGCGGTCAGCGCGGCCGGAGCGGAGCTGAGGAGGATCGTGACGAGCAGGGCGGCGGGCAGTCGCATCGGGTTCTCTCGGTCGCGGTGAGGAAGCGCGGTCGACGCCCAATCATGCCAGGGGGGCCCCTCGCGTCAACTGCGGTGGCGCCTCGCGCATGTTTCCGATACCCTCTGGCCGTTTGGCCGCTGCGTGCGCGGCCTTTGGACTCGGAGACCAGGAGCCATGAGCGAATATCGGATCGAGAAGGACTCGATGGGGGAGATGAAGGTCCCGGCCGGCGCCTACTACGCGGCGCAGACGCAGCGGGCGGTCGAGAACTTCCCGGTCAGCGGAATCCGGTTTCCGCGCCGCTTCATCCAGGCGCTCGGCTTGATCAAGTGCTCGGCGGCGCTGGCGAACATGGACCTCGGCCTGCTGGGCGAGAAGCACGGCCAGGCGATCATCCAGGCCGGAAAAGAGGTCTCGGAAGGAAAGCTGGACGGCGAGTTCGTGCTCGACATCTTCCAGACCGGCTCGGGCACTTCGACGAACATGAACACCAACGAGGTGATGGCGAATCGCGCCTCGGAGATCCTCGGAGCCGCCATCGGCTCGAAGGAGGTCCACCCGAACGATCACGTCAACATGAGCCAGTCTTCGAACGACGTGATTCCGACCGCGATCCATGTGGCGGCCTTGCTCGCGCTACGAGACGACCTCAGGCCGGCGCTCGAGAAGTTGCACGCGGCGTTCGACGAGAAGTCCAAGCGCTTCGATCACATCGTCAAGTCGGGACGCACACACTTGATGGACGCGACGCCCGTCCGCCTCGGACAGGAGTTCGCCGGCTACGCCAGCCACGTGGAGCACGCGATCCAACGCGTCGATCGGGCGTCTTTGACCCTCTCCGAGCTGGCCCAGGGCGGCACTGCCGTCGGCACCGGCGTGAACACACCGCACGGGTTCTCGCAGAAGGTGATCGAGCACCTCAACGCGCTCAGCGGCCTCCAGACCCGCGAGGCGATGAACCACTTCGAGGCGCAGGGCGGCAAGGACGCCGTCGTCGAGGCGAGCGGCATGCTGAAGGTGATCGCCTGCTCCTTGATGAAGATCGCCAACGACATTCGCTGGCTGGCGAGCGGTCCGCGCTGCGGGCTAGGCGAGATCACGCTGCCCTCGATCCAGCCGGGATCCTCGATCATGCCCGGCAAGGTCAACCCCGTCATCTGTGAGGCGGTCACTATGGTCGCTGCACAGGTCATTGGCAACGACACGGCGATCACCATCGGCGGCCAAGGCGGCAACTTCGAGCTCAACGTCTACATGCCGATGATGGCGCACAACCTCCTGCAGTCGATCGAGCTCTTGGCCAACGTCAGCCACGTCTTCGTCGACAAGTGCATCGAGGGGATCGAGGCCGACGAGGAGCGTTGCCGCGAGCTCGTCGAGAAGAACCTCGCCGTCTGCACCGCGCTCGCTCCCGCGATCGGTTACGACAAGGCGGCCGCGCTCTCGAAGCGGGCATTCAAAGAGGGCCGCAACATTCGTGAAGTGGCGCTCGAGGAAGGCGTGCTCTCCGAGGAAGAGCTCGATCGGCAGCTCGATCTGCGAGCCATGACCGAGCCGAATCTCTGATCGGGGGCCGGCATGCCGAGGTCGTCCCGTAGCCAGGTAGCTCTCGGAGGCATCGTCTCGGGCGAAGCCGTTCAGGCGGTGATCCGCCGCGTCCTTGCCCAAGCGACGCACATGATCTTCGAGGCGAACCATCGGGACGACGTCCAGCCGGGCGATCCCAAGGTCGGCGGTCACCCGGCCGCCTCCTCGTCCAGCCTGCACCTTCTCGCCGCGCTGCATCTCTTCGTCCGTCAGTCGCAAGACTGGATCGCCTCCAAGCCCCACGCCTCGCCGACCGATCACGCGCTGCATCATTTGATGGGACTGCTGCGGGATCCTGCGTCCGGGGAGTGGCTGACGGAGGCGGATTCGAAGCGCGTGATGAGTCGGCTGCGCTCGTTCTCGAAAGAAGGCGAGCCGGTCTTCCAGTCGTATCACGCCGCCTCGGACCCGGACGCCTTCGGCCAGCTCCCGAGCGGCTCGGTGGGCCTGCCCGCAGTCGCGGCGATGTACCAGGCGCTGGCGTTTCGGTACCTCGAAGATCGGGGACTGCGCGAGCCGGACGGTGCACACTTCTGGTGCCTGGTCGGTGACTCGGAGCTCCGCGAAGGCTCGTTGCTCGAGGCCTTACCGGAAGCGGCCGAGAGGCAGCTCGGCAACGTGACCTGGATCCTCGACTACAACCGGCAGAGCCTGGACGGCGCGAGAGTGCCCGGTGAGGTCGGGCTACGCGGCACGGATTCGGCCCGCATCTGCGATACGGTCCTCGCCAACGGTTGGAAGGTGTTCGAGGTGCGTCACGGCTCGCGGCGTCGTGCGGCGTTTCTCGAGCCAGGCGGCGAGGTGCTGGAGCGGATCTTCGACAAAGAGCTCGGGGACTTCGAGCTGCAGACGCTGCTCGCCAAAGGCGATGGCGGCCTGACGCGGCGACATCTGATCGAGAAGGACGCGAGTGTTCGCTCGGTGCTGAGCTCCCGAACCGACGACGAGGTCCAGGAGCTATTGGCCGACCTCGGCGGACACGATATCGAGGTGTTGGCGGAGGCACTCCGCGAGTCCAAGACCGACCCCGATCGACCGACCTTCATCATCGCTCACACGCTCAAGGGCTGGGGGCTGGCATCGGCCGCTCAGCCCGGGAATCACTCGTCGCTGCCGAGTGAGGAAGAGGTGGCGGAGCTGCTGTCTCGTTCCGGATTGGCGCAGGACGATCCCTACGCGCACTTCGAGGTGGGCTCGGCCGAAGGCGCCTGGCTCGAGCGGCGTGGGGCCGAGCTGCGCTCCGGGATCGAAGCTTGCGCGAGTGCGAGAGAGAGGGTTGCCGATCGATGGACCGGTGAGTTGTCTCGCGACCTCCCTGCGACATTCGGTGTCGATCTGCGGATGGTGCCGACGGTCCATACGCAATGGATGTGGGGGCAGATCATCGCGAAGCTGATTCGGCTCGGCGGCGAGCCCGGTGCGGCGAAGAACGACCTGGAGGAGTCCTGGTCGGCGGCTGCGCCGCTGGTGATGACGCTCTCGCCCGACGTGGGCACCACGACCCAGATCGCCTTTGCGATGGACGGCAAGGTCTACGGACCGCCGCCACCGGTCGACTATCCGGCGCGCTTCGAGGCGCGCGATCCCAAGAGGCCTGACCTGACGCCGACGAGAAGCGCTCAGGCGCGGCACATTCGCATGGAGATCGTCGAGTCGAACGCGGTGCTGGCGATGGGGGCCTTCGGCAAGCTCCGGGACACGACCGGCGTCCCTCTGTTGCCGGCATTGACGATCTACGACTTCTTCATCAAGCGCGCGCTCGATCAGCTCTACTACGACCTGTACTGGGGAGCGAGCTTCCTGCTGATCGGGACGCCGTCGGGGGTGACCTTGGCGCCCGAGGGCGCACAGCACTCGTGGAAATCGGACTTCCAGCTCCCCAACCTGATCACCTGGGAACCGGCGTTTGCGATCGAGATGGACTGGATCCTCGCCGATGCCTGTCGCAGGCACTTTCAGAGGGACGATGCCGGACGGAGTGGCGTCCTCGTGCGCGGCGTCACGCGCGCTTTGCCACAGAAGCTCTTGATGGAGCGCGTGCGCCAACAAGTGCGTTTCTCTGAGGTCGGATCCGATGAGGAGATCCTCGAGGCACTCCGCGCCGACGTCTTGGCGGGCGGCTACTGGCTGATCGATCACCGCGGCGCGGAGGGGTACGAGCCGGGTGAGAACGTGGTCACGATCCTGGTGATGGGAGCGCTCGTGCCTGAGGCAGTGGAAGCCTCGGACCGGCTCCTCGAGCGGGGAATTCATGCAAACGTCTTGGTCGTGACCTCGGCGGACTTGCTCCTGGGAAGGTTGGCACGGCCAGGAAGCTATGAGCATCTGAAGCAGTTGGGACTGAATGGGGACTTGCATCTGCGGCCGGGAGGACGGGTCGAAGGCTCCGAGGCGATCGTCGCAGCCGGACGGCGCATTCCGATCGTCTCGGTCTGCGACGGGGAGCCGGGCCTCTTGGACAATGCCGGCAGCATCCTCGGTGTGAAGCAGATCGCGCTCGGGCTCGAGAAGCCCTCGAAGTGTGGACGTCCCTCGGACGTTTACCGCTATCACGGGCTGAACGCGGATTCGATCCACGAAGCTTGTGGCCAGGTCTTGGCCGAGACGGCGCTCGAAGAGATCGTGATCGATCGGGCCGCGCTCGAGAGGATCCTCGCGAGAAGCGAGGGGAAGCGCGGCGATTGGAAGGAGCTTTGGGGGTGAGGTTACTGTGTGATCAGGTGATCAAGTAGGCACGTGAACACCCGAACACATGAACACCCGAACACGTGGTTGAATGATCGGGGCTGCCGGGAGCTTCGCCTATGAGGTGCATCGATGCTGATTCTGCTTTCCCTCGTCTGCTCGTTCTTGCCGCAGGATCTGCTCGCTCCGGAGCAATTCCACGCGTTCGAGCTGACGGCTGACGATCCCGTCCGAGAAGGGCATGGGCCGCTTCGCTCGTTTCGCTACGAGATGCAGACGAGTGACGGGTTCGTCTGGGTCTATGCCGAGTCCCGGACGCTCGACTTGATGCTGCGGATTCAGGTGCCGGAGGGCGCGGGCTCGCATCTCTTGCGGCGGACTCTCGAGGCTGGAGAGTGGATCGAGGATGACAATGCCGGTGGCGGCACCACTCCCCTGATTCAGCTCGAGATGCCGAACGGTGGCGAGCTCTTGATCGAGGTGTTCGCCAAGGAGCCGGGAGCGTCCGGCCAAGCGCGCATTCATGTCGCCGAGTCGATCGAGACACCGGAGACGCGGCCGGCGGGTCGGCTCGGAATCGAGGCGCTGCAAGAGGCCCAGGCGCTGCAGGCGTCGGGCGATCTCGAGGGCGCTCGACAGCGATTGAAGGACGCCCTGAAGAACCTCCGTGCCGTCAAAGGCGCCGCCCACAGCTTTCCGGTCGAGTACCTGACCCAGGAGATCGGGTATGCGCTCTTGGATCTCGGAGACATCGACTCCAGCCTCGAGGCCATGGAGTTCTGCCTGGAGGTGCAGACTCGGATTCAGCCTCGGTCGAGCCGCTCCCTTCAGGCCATTCAGCGCACGTCGGCCCAGCTCTACCTGGAGGTGGGGCGGTTCGAAGAAGCAGCCGCTCTGCTCGAGTCTTGCCTCGCGGCATTGCTCGACGAGAGCGTTCCCGATGAGGCCGCGTTGTTTCCCACCAAGAACGGCCTCGGAAGCGCCTGGATCCTGTTGGGACGAGTGCAGGAAGGGCGAGAGCTGCTCGAGCAGATCCATGATCAGCTCGTGGCCGCGGGGCTTCCGGATGAAGACCCGAACCTCCTCTCGGTACGGAGCAACCTCGCCGTCGCCCTGAGCGCGATCGGGGATTTCGAAGGGGCCCTCGCCCTGCTCGAGCGCGTCTTCGCCGTCGCGGAGAAGACGTTCCCCGATGACCATCCTCAGCTTCAGATCGCCCGTCTCAACCTCGCGGCCAGCCTGAAGAACTTGGATCGCCACGCTCGAGCGCGCGCGCTCGAAGAGAAGCTGCTCGAGGTCTACGAGCGCACTCTCCCGGCGGATCATCCGACGCTGCTCCTGGCGAGATTGAACCTGGCGGCGACGCTCAAAGCGCTCGGTGAGATCGACGCCGGCTTCGCGATCCAACGCCAGGTGCTGGAGCGGCAAATGGCCACGCTCCCGGACGAGCATCCCGATCTCCAGCTCACGCGATACAACGTCTCCCTCACCCTGGCCGTACGCGGCGAGCTGGAAGAAGCCCGTGCACTCCAAGAGAAGATCGTCGACGTCGCCTCTCGCACGGTTCCACTCGAGAGTACCGCCTATCAAAGCGCGCTTTCGTCGTTGGCCCGAACGATGTACCTGCAAGAGGATCCGACCTACCGGACGGTCATTCGAGAGCTCGCAGGCTCAGTTCGACGGCGTGTCGAGCAGTTCGGGATGCTGTCGTCTCGTGAGCTCGAGGCCATTCCGGTCGCCGCTTCCGACGAGATCGAGGCCGTGCTGGCCCTGGCGTGGGGCGGTGGCCGAGACGAAGCGGATCCCCAGAGCGAGCGCGCTGCGTTCGAGATGTGCGATGCGATTCGCAGCTCGGCGATGATCGCGGCTAGGCTGGCACGAAGCGTCGCGGCGAGTGAAGTGTCGAGAGACCTTCGAGCGAAGGTGCTGGCCGCGGCCGAAGAGGTGAGCCGATTGGCGGGCACGACGCACTCGGATCACCGGGCGTTCTCCGAAGCGCTCATGTCTCGAGATCGTCTCGAGCGGGAGCTGCTCGCCGTCGCTCTCGGGGACGAGGTCGCGAGCAGCCTTCGCCAGCATGATCCCGAGGTGATCGCGGATTGTCTGGCCGAGGACGAGGTCGCCGTTGCCTACTGGAGCTACGCGCCTCCGGCAGTCTCCGACCTGCCGCACGAAATGACCTACATCGCTTGGGTCCTGCGCCGCGGTCAGCCGCTCGGCCGCATCGATCTCGGGTCGGCTCGCGAGATCAACGAGCTGATTCGAAGCTGGCGATCGACAGTCGCCAGTGCGACCGGCGAGACCTTGACTCTTCGACTGGGAGAAGCGCTTCGGCGTCAGCTCTTCGATCCTCTCCGGGAACACTGCCAAGAGGCTCGACGAATCTGGTTGGTCCCGGCGAGCCACTTGAACGCCTTGCCGTTCGACGCATTGCCCTTGGAAGGCGAGCTGCTGGGGGATCGCTTCGAGGTGGTCCTTCGAAACAGCCTGTCGGAGCTGCTGGGGCGCTCGTCCGCAGCGGCGGAGGCTCCGCCGTCTCTAGTCGTGATGGGAGGCATCGACTTCGGTCGTACCGAGCCGGCGTCCCATCCGACGTTTCCGGCGAGTGGCGATGAGAGCGGGGGCGCGTCCGAGTCGTTGTTGCGCAGCGGTGCCGCGACGCGATTCGAGCGGTTGCCAGGATCCTTCCAAGAGGCCGAGGAGGTCGAGCGGCGCTTTAGGGGTGCCTTTCCTTTTGGCTCCCTCGAGGGACGGTATGGTCGCGAGGCGAACCGCTCGGCCTTCGAGCGACTCGCCCCGCAGGCTCGCTTCGTTCACCTCGCGACTCATGCATGGTTCGCGCCGTCCGGTCTCGCCTTCGATGAGGCGCCACATGCCGCCGATGCGCCAGGAGGCATCTGGGGCAGCTCGCTTCGGGATCGGGTCCGCGGCTTGGCGCCTTCGTTGCTCTGCGGGATCGCCTTCGCAGGTGCCAATCGACCGGGCGACGGCTTCGGACGGGTCTTCGGGGTGATGACGGGAGAGGAGCTCCGGGCGTTGAACCTCTCGAGCTGCGAGCTGGCCGTGCTGTCGGCCTGCGAGTCCAGCCTTGGCCAAGAGCTGGCGAGCCAGCGGCTGGCCTCACTCCAACAATCGCTGCGGGCCGCGGGCGCTCGGGCCACGATCACCTCGCTCTGGAAGGTGCCGGACGAGGCCACCCTGCTCTTGATGAGCGAGCTCTATCGGTTGCTGTGGTCCGAGAAGAAGACGAAGGCCGAGGCCCTCTGGCTGGCCAAGCGGGCCCTGCGTGACGCGCGGGATGCGAATGGGCAACCGCTCTATGCGACGCGAGACTGGGCGGCGTGGGTGCTCAGCGGGGATCCGAACTGAGCGGCGGAGCGATCGGCGATCAGGGGCGAGTGAAATGTGCTCGATACGAAGGAGTGCCCAAGCCGAGCGAGCCGGTGACCGAATCTGTCGTTGAGAGCTTTCCCGAGCGAGCTTGGGCCGGGGCGCACCGTGCCGGCAAGAAGCGCATTCCGAATGGCCCCTTGCTCGGCGCCTTTCCGCTCCTTCGTCAGCGCTGTCGAGGAAGCGGCTCCCAGCTCGACAGCCGCTTCCCGTTTTGGTCGCGCGGGCTCTGGTTTCGGTCGCTCGTCGTGGAGCCGACACTCCGCCCCCGTTCGCATCGAGCCACGGAGCTTCGGATCTGAGGTCACGGTCCTCTTCGAGGCGCTTGGATGGAGGACACCGAGACCGGCTGAAGCCGGCGGTCCGAATGCGGGCTGATTTCAGGCGTCAGCGCTTCTTCTTTGCGGCTTCGAAGCCGACGTAGAAGCCGCTCTTTCGGTCGACGAGCTGGCAGGACTTCAGGGTGTGGGCGAGGTCGCGCCAGCGGAAGCGCTTCTCACGAACGAGGTCGGGCCAGCGGGCCTTGAGCGCTTCGTGAGCTTCGCGCAGGCGGTAGTAAGGGATGCTCGGTGCGACGTGATGCGGCACATGGACATTGATGTCGTGGCTGAGGAGCTCACACCAGCGCGGGAAGCGGCAGTAGATGGTCATCGCGAGGTTGGCCGTCGCTTGCGACCAGCGCTGCTTGTCGAGGAAGGGCACCTCGACGTGGGAGTGGTGCATCAGGGTCACCGTGCTGAACCAGCCGTACGCAATGGCCCAAGGCACGAAGAAGTACTTGATCAGTCCCCAGACGCCGACGGTCCAAAGCATGACCGGGAAGAAGATCGCGGCGTAGATCGCGACGACGATGATCGAGAAGCGGACGGCGTCTCGGTCCTTGCCGGCCTTGAACCGCGACAGGTCGAAGGCCATCGTCGCCCATTGGTGCATCGTGCCCGCCCACCAGAACCAGGTGCGGATCATGCGGTAGACGAGGCGAGGCCGTCCGGGGAGCTTGCGGTAGACGGCGACGGGCAAAGGGCGCCAGTCGATGTCCCGCTCGAGGCTGTTGGTGTTCGAGTGGTGGTGGTGATGGAGGAGTCGCCAGGCGTGGAACGGGTACAGGAACGGCGTCAGCATCAGGTGTCCGACGACGTAGTTGACGCGGCGACTCGAGGAGAACGAGCCGTGTCCGCAGTCGTGCCCCATCACGTACAAGCCCCAGACCGACGTGCCGGCCAGGAACCAGAGCACCGGCAGGAGCCACCAGTAGAGGTTCCAGGCCAGGAGCCACCAGGCGCCGATCGACGCCCCGATGCTGATCGCGATCCCGAGCGCCCCTCGCCAGGCGCTCTTCTCGAAGCAGTGACGCGGGATCACCTTCATCATCTCGGCGGTCGTGAGCTCTGCGTTGCAGCGCTCGAGACGGTCGAGGATCTCACCGCGCTTCTGCGCATCGGGCGGTGCGGGGAGTTCGATGGACATGCGGGAAGCGGCTAACTGGTGTGAAGGCGGCGGCTCGTTCGGACGCCCGTTCCGGCAGGTGGGGCGTTTCGCCCGATTCTAGGGTGCTCCGAGCCGGTGTCAACGTGGCGAGGTTGGCAATCCGTTCCCGGCACAGATGTCCCACTTTGGAAGGTTGGCAATCCGGTCCCGGCACAGATGTCCCACTTTGGAAGGTTGGCAATCCGTTCCCGGCACAGATGTCCCACTTTGGAAGTGGTCAGTCGGCGAGCTCGATCGAATCGAGCATCTCGAAGTAGGAGGCCTGCCAGTGCTCGATGGACTGGCGGGACCCCTTCAATCGGACGAGCAGGCGGTGGGTCGGCGATTCGAGCAGCGAGATGATCAAGCCGCGATCCGGGATGCCGTCCGGTGCCGTCGAGGAGTCGATGTAGGTGCCGGCGACCGAGAGTGTCTGGATCTTGACCCCGGAGACGACGCGCTCATCGGCGGCTCCTTCGGCCGGCGATCCGTCTGGCTGACGGAAGTCCTCGCGGTTCTTCAGGATGTTCGGTTGGCAGCGGATCTTGCCCGGCGTGAGGTGGACGGCGGGCCCGAAGGACAGGGTCGCGTCGTCGGATCCCTCTACGCCGGGCAAGCAGAGCTCCGCGACCCGAAGCGATGGACGGTTCACCGAATCGATCGGGTAAGGCGCCAGGAGAATCCACCCCTTCGGCACGACGATCGTCACGCCACCGACATCGATGCGATCGCCGGCCGAGACGTTCTTGGCTGCCTCCGGCCTCGGCTGCCTCCAGTCGTCGTCGATCTCGATGTCGTCGACGAGGCGGTCGAAGGCACTCCGCCAACGGTCGACGGTCTGGGCCGGGCCTTCGATCTTGATGTCCAGCGAGCCGCCGGGAGAGTCGAGGAAGCTTCGAATCGACGCCTCTTCGCGAATCACGAGATCGGGCTTCGTCTTGACGGGGAGCTGACCGCCTCGGATCTCGACGGTGGTGATGCGTTTGCCATCGACCACTCGCGTGTAAGTCTCGGGCTCGGAGAAGTCGGTGCCGTCGGTTCGGATCCAGCATTCACGTAGGAAGCGCATCTCCATGTCGGCCCGACCTCGCGCCGTGGAGTCGGAGATGACGTCGTGCCCAATCCACACGTGTGCTCTGAGCGGATCGTCGAGCTCGCCGATGCGGAAGGACCGCCGATTCTCATACTTTCGCGCGTTCATCACCCACTCGCCCGGCACCTCGAAGGTTGCCGGGCCGATCCGAATGCGTTGCGGTCCAGGTGAGCTCATGAGCTGCTCCGACCTGGCCATTCAAAGTGGGCCATTCGTGCCGGGAACGGAGTGCCAACTTCCACGAGAGTGGGCCATTTGTGCCGGGAACGGATTGCCAACTCAGTTGGACTGGACGGACTTCAGGAAGTCCTTCACCGACGGGCTCCATTGGTCGACGACGGCTTGGGGGCCGGCGGTCTTGAAGAAGAACTTGCCGGCGGGGGACTCGACGATCCCACCGATGAATGCCTGATTCGGCACGTTTTGGTTGCCGGCGGCGGGATTGTTCATGTTCGTCGGGGCGACCAGCGTACCCTCGATCTCGACGGTCGTGATCTTCATACCGTTGGCCGAGAATGAATCGATCGTAGCGGCGTCGGCGGAGGAGCGGCCACCCGGCTGCTCGTACTGACCGATCCAGCGGTCGATGTTCATCTGGACCGAACCGCCCTGACCGGCTCCGAAGAAGAAGACGATCATCTCGGCGCTCTCACCGCCTTCGCCGGGCAAGCGGAACTGCGCGCGTCGCATGTTGCTGCTCGGCCGCTCGACGACCCAGCCTTCGGGGACCTCGACGGAGATGCCGCCCAGATCGAGGCGATCGCCGGGCTGCACATCGGTCGGAGCCGCCATCGGGGTGTTCCCAGTCAGACCGGCATTGCCGGTCGTTCGGCTGCTCGATTCTTCGGGCGGCGGGCCCGGATCCTTGGTGCAAGCCGCGGCGAGCAATCCGAGCACGACGATCCAAGACAGCTTCGAAGCAAACATCGATATCCTCATTTTCCGTTTCTCGTTGTTGACCGGTCGCCGCGTTCTAGCCGCAGCCCCTCGTCCGGATCAAGCATTCCCTGGCCGAAGCGGTCGCGACGGCCGCAGCCGATTCCCGAGGATCCTCGCAAGTTCGAAAGTCGTCTCGGCCGATGAAGCTTGCGCAGTCTCTACTTTCGACCTGTCGCGCATCATCCTGGAGAGGAGTCGGAGAATGTCGGGGATTCGACGAATCGATCTGTTGTGGCTGGGGCTCTGCCTGCTGGCCGGGTGTAGCTCGGGAAGCGGCTCCGAGCGCCCGATCGTCTCCGCAGTCCAGGACAACGATCTCGCCGGCGTCGTCACCGACTACGACGGCGACGGAAACCTCGATCTCCTCCGCGTCTCGACCCAGACCCAGCCCGTCACCATCGTCCAAGCGATGTTTGGAGACGGCCGCGGCCGCTACCTCGACAACACCGCCAACCTCACCACTCGCGAGCTCAGCAGCGCCGCCAGCCAAGCGCTCCTCGCCCGCTTGAACAAAGGGCGAGCTCGCGCCCGAGGCCTCGAGCTGTTGCGCGTCAATGACACGGGTGGCACCCGGCTCTACTTCCTGATCTTCGGTTGAGGCGAGACGATGAAGACCATCTCGAAGAAGCAGCTTCGCCTCCTCGGCTTCGTCATCGTCGCCATCACCGGACTCCTGGCGGCTTTCGGCCTCCAAGTCGACGCCCAGAGCTCCGGCGCTCGCATCTCTGTCATCCTCGATGCCGGTGACCTGGCGACCTTTGACACGGGGGCGCCCGCGGGGGGCCTGCTCCTCATTCGAGGGACGGGCTTCTCCGAAGTGCAGGACAACCGCGTGCGCTTCGTGTACACGGTGGGCGGCGACGGTCGCTCGGTCGAGGTCGAGCCCCTGTTCTGCACGGGGGCCGGCGACGAAGACGTGGTCATCGCCACGGCGCCGACCGATATCGATCCCGACGTCAACCAGCTCGGCTTCGCGATCCTGCAGGTCTCGGTCACTGCCGATGGCGCTCCAGGTGCCAATACCGTGGAGCTCCGATATCAGCCGGCCGGCCCTCCGACCCTCAGTGGCTGCTCGCCGGCTCTGGGCGGAGCGGGCACGCTGGTCACCATCGAAGGAACGAACTTGGGCTCTTTCGGGCTCCAGCCGACCGTCACCTTCGACTCGAGTGCCGTCCCTCCGGCAGTTCCGACGTCGGTGCCGGCGATCTCCACGGGCAATCGCATCTACGCGATCGCGCCCGCCGGGCTGCCCGATGGTCCTGCGACCATCCAGGTCGTGGTCCCGGGTCAAGACACCGTCACCTGTCCCGGCTTCTTCGAGTACGTCAGCAACCCGGCGCCGCAGGTCGTCGCCGTTTTGCCTCCGCGCGGCACACCCGGCAGCGCCCTGACGATCGAGGGCACGAACCTCTCGGGTGAAGTCGCTCCGACCGTCAACCTCGGGGGCAATGTCGCCGACATCATCGCCTGGAGCGACGTCCTCCTCCTCGCCGAGGTCCCCGGCAGCGCAGCCGCCGGCACCTACGATGTCCAAGTGACCGCAGGTGGCCAGACCAACTCGCCCGGCCAAGCCTTCTTCGAGGTCCTCGCTCCCGGTAACCCGTACATCACCTCGGTCGCCTCGCCCCTCGGCGAGACGACGGTGCCGATCGGTTCGTCGGTATTGATCGAAGGCGACTTCCTCGGCAACGCGAGCTACCCGCCCGAGGTTCGCATCGGTGGAGTGCCAACCGCCAGCGTGCCATTCGGCGAGCAGCGGGTCCTTGCCTGGGTGCCCTACGGCATCGAGCTCGGCCCGGCGAACGTGCGCGTGAACGTCGTGCGCGAAGGCTTCGAGGGCGTGGCGTTCGCGAGCGAAGCTCTCGAGATCGTGGCACCTGCCGCCCCGGACGTCTTCGCGATCCAGCCGGCGACGGGCGCTCCGCCGCTCGGCGAAGTCTTCTTCTTCGGGATCGGATTCGGCGGCGCCGAAGCGCAGATCGACGTCAGCTTCAATCGCGGCTCCGAGGACGTCACGCCCGCTCAGGTCGTGACGCACACGCCGACGACCATTCGCGCGATCGTGCCTTCGGATGCTCTGACAGGAGACGTCGAAGTGAGCGTCGAAGGCTCGACGCCCGCGATCTTCGCGGACTTCCCGATCGTCCCGGCGCCCGAGCCATTCCTCGATGCGCAGGCGAGCGATTCGGAAGGCGTCCGCGGCCAGACGATCCGATTGCAGGGTCAAGGGCTCTGGCTCTCGGGTCAGATCCCGACCGTGTCTTTCATCGGCAATGGCGGAACCGAGGTCGTCGAGGCTCCGATTCGCACCTCCGGTGAGCTGTTCGTCGTGGTGCCCCCGAATGCCGAGAGTGGAGCTCTCACCGTGACGGTGACCGTCGCATCGGAGACCAGCAACGGCATCACGTTTACCGTGATGGATTGATCAGCACGGCGACCGAAGGAGTGCGCAAGCCGAGCGAGCACGAAGGGCGCGAGCTCCCGGCAAGCGCTCCGCCGAGCGAGCTTGCGCCGGAATGATCGGCGACCCTCCACACGCGCTCGCCCACTCGGCCACGCTCATTCGAATCGCAGCGTCGAGGTCTCACCGTTTCGGATCGAGCAAGACTGCTCGCGATCTCCAACGCGGATTCGATACTCGCCGGCCGGCAGGTGATCCCAGCGGAGCTGGCCCGCCTGATTGGTCCGAAAGCCACCGCTGACGAACAGCCGCTCGATGTCGTTCGATGACACGAGCGGGAAACGCCCGGCCTCATCGCGAACGTCGATTCTCACTCCAGACAAGGGAGCACCCGAAGCGGTCACAACGACTTCGAGCGTCCCACCGACCTCGACGTCCAGCTCGAGCTGGGACCATTTGCCTTCGGCCTGCTCGATTCCCGCGACGCGAATGGGCGCGAAGCCTTCGGGGTGGATCTCCAAGTCATAGCGGCCAGGAGAGAGCGGAAGCTGCATCCATCCTTGTCGACCGAGCGCCGTGTTGGGACTTTCGAACCCCTCGCTGAAGACCCTCGCCGAGAAGCTCGGCCGTGTACCCTCCGGACCGCGCAGCTCGATGCTCAAGAGCTCGGGCTCTTCACCGAGCTCGAGGACGCCGAGGTCGATTTGGGAGTGAAGGCCGATCTCGAATGCCGGATAGCGCGTGCTTCGGAAATCGTTGCCTTGAGCACTCTCGGGGAGATCCTGCTGTCGGAAGGCTCCAGACACGATCGGGACGTAGGTTCCGGGAGACAGCGATTCGATCTCGAAGGACCCGTCGGCCGCGATCCGTGTCGAGTCGCCGCTCCGGTGATCGAGCAAGTGATCGACGAGGCTCGAGCGATCCCCGGTCCGCCGGCGATTGAAGGAGACCCAGGCCAGTCCATCCTCAGGGAGCAGGTTGCCCAGGTCGATGTGCCCGGTGACTCGATTCGTCGGCACGTGAAGGTCTTTCTCGAGCTCTCCGGATTCGGGGACCACGACGGGATTCGAGCCGAACCCGCCGACCGGGTTCTGATCGGACAGGACGAGAAAGAGCCCCGAGCCCGGCGGCAGGGCGTCGAACTCGTAGAACCCGGCGGCATCGGCCTGGGTGGCTCGCATGAACCGTGGGTCACTCACATCTCGCCCGAGAAACTGGACGCCGACGTTGCCCAGAGCTCGCGTGCCTCGAAGGACGCGGCCGTGGACCCGGGTGCCCGTGACGATTTCATCGCCGAAGTTGACCTCGAGCTCGGTCATTCCTTCTTCGATCGTCACGCGCTTCGTCGCCGGGATCGCCTCCTGGCGGCGAATCTCGGCATCCCCGGCGGCGAGGACGTAGGTGCCTGGACCGAAACCGTCGAGGACATAGTTGCCGTGCTCATCGGCCTTGGTCTGAGCGTGATGGAGTGCTCCGAGTGACTCGACCCATGCGCCGGCGAGAGGGCGCCCTTCTTTCTGAACGACTCCGTAGATCCGGGCACCGATGGACAGCTCGAGCGTCAGCTCGTGCGTTCGGCCGGGCTCGACGACCAGCTCGTCGGAGAGCGCCATCGGGAAGTTGCTATGACGGGCTCCGACCCGCATCGGATTGGGCTGAAGACCTTCGAGAGTCACCCGTCCGGTCGAGTCGGTGCGGTATCTCGGCGTCTCGTAGTCTCCCGCGTCGACTTGTGCCTGAACGCCCATTGGGGTGGCTTCGGCTGGCAGGATCCAGATGCCGCACTCGGGGACGGGACTTCCTTCACCGTCGAGGACGAGCACCTCGATTCGGCCGGCGGCCTTCAAGGCGATTCGCACGCCGCCCTGGGTCTCGCCTGGTCGGAAGCGAAACACGCGCTCACCGGACTCGTCGTAGTCGGCGGTCACGTACCCGGGTGCCGAGGCCGTGAGCCTCAGATCCCGATCGGTCAAGGCTCCCCGAATCGTGAAAGCCCCATCGGGGTCGGTGCGACCGATGGATTGGTCACCGGTGGCTGTCCAGCTCAGACGAGCGACGGCATCGGTGATCGGTGCACCGGTGCTGGCATCGACGATCGATCCGCTCAGTCGTCCACCGGGCACCAGCACCAGCTCGACGCCGTCCCGGACCTCACCGGGAGCCAGCTCGATCGTTCGAGTGACAGGCCTGCCGAGAGTCTCGATCTCGAGGCCATGATAGTCGTCGTGATAGGCCACGAGCGGTATCGACCCCTGAAGCTGTGAGCCTTTGAAGGAGAACTCGCCATGGTCGTCCGCCGTCACCTCGGAGATGTTCTGGCCTGGCGGCTCGAGTTGGACGGTGGCACCCGCGATCGGTTCACCGGTGGTCGACACGACCGTCCCGCGAATTCGGAAGGAGGGCCCGGCCTCTGTTTCCGGATCTTCTCTTCTCGAAGGGCCGCCCGTCGCGCCGTCACCGGATTCGCTCGCCGGAAGCGATCTCGACGATGGTCGGTTGTCCTGAGTCTCCTTCGGCTCCGCCTCATCCGTCAGGGTCATTCGCGAAGACTCCTGGCTGGCCACTTCGACCACACCTGGGTCGCTCGGGTCCTTCGTCGAGGATGAGAGCCAACCGTCTTCTTTGAACAGCAGCCATCCGGCGATGAGCATCAGCACCGCTGCGGCGGGCAGCACGAGCTTCGTCGAGAGTGCGCCAGTCATCTTCAGCGCTGTCAGCCCTCGCGGGGCGGCCGCCTTCGCCAGCGTCAGGTTCTTGCCCAGCCCGGAGGCGGCCGCGATCGTGACGGCCCACTGCTTTCCGCAGCGTTGCTCCAGCTTGCCCCGAAGCTGCTCGAGAGCGCGATGGAGTCGGCTCTTCACGGTAGCGACCGGGACCTGCAAGCGCTCGGCGATCTGGCGCGGATAGAGGTCCTCGTAGAAGCGGTACAGCACGACCTCGCGATATCGCTCCTCGAGATCGAGGACGGCCTCGACGACCGAGCGGAGGGCGAGCTCGCGCTCGAGCAAGAGATCGGTCGGGGACAGCCGATCGGGGCGCGAGGCGTGTCGCTCCCGTTGCTCCCTCCGGCCGCGGTCGCGCGCCGCCCGGCGGACGAAGTTCCTCAAGACGGCGCCTAGCCATCCGCGGGCCGTCGCCCGGTCGCGAGGCGGGTTCTGCATGGCCGCGACCCAGGTCTCCTGCTCGACGTCCCACGCCAGCTCGGGATCGTGGATCAACCGGCGGGCGAGGCCGCGCACGAAGTCGGCATGCTCGAGGAGGTCTTGGATGGGAATGGGGCGGGGCGTCGTCATGAGTCTCTCCGATTGGGATCCACAAGTTCTCTCACCAGTGGTCATCCCGAGCCGCGTCGATCGTTGGCAAGATTTTCGGGAGCACGCTCGATGCAGCGCTTCGATATTGACATCGCCAGAGGCCTGGAGCCAACTGGCGAGCCCATTCCATCCGACCTGGGCAAGCCGCTTCGAGAAGCTCGGCGGACGGAGATTGAGCGTCGACGATCAGCTCATCCGATTCTTGATCCCCGGACTTCCGAGGTGAGCTCGAATCACACCGGCTGACGCGTCGGACGAAGGACGATCTCGTTGACGACCACCTCGTGGGGCTGCTGCAGCGCCCAGACGACGGCTTCGGCTACATGACTCGGCTCGAGGAAGGGGAACTTCGCGCGCAGCTCGTCGACGCGGCGTTGGGCGTCCGAGTCTCCGAGCTGCCGGGTCATGTCGGTCTCGACCAGCCCGGGGACGATCGTGGTCAGCCGCAACGCGCCCCCCAAGGAGGCCAGCTCCTGCCTCAGCGACTCGCCGGCCACCCGCAAGGCCGCTTTGCTGGCGGCATAGACTCCGTTGCCGGTCAGAGGCTTGAGGGCGGCGACGGAGGAGACGTGGACGAGCTGACGGAAGTGCTTCGCTCCGTATCGCCGCGTGATGGCCTGGGCGAGGGCGAGGGGGGCGATCAGGTTGACCTCGAGCATCTCCCGCCAGTCGCCAGGATCTTGCTCGAGGAGGGCGCCCCAGCGCGCGACGCCCGCGCACGAGATGGCGGCGTCGCAGCGGCCGAATCGATCGTGGACTGCCTCGACGATGCGCTCGGCGGATCCCGGGTCACGCAGATCGATCGGCAGGGGGAGGCTCTCCACCGCGGCGGAGCGCAGCTTCCCCTCCAAGTCCTTCAAACATTGCGGATCCCGGGCGACGAGCCCCAGCCGAGCGCCGCTCTCGCCGAGGGCCCAGGCCGTGGCCCGTCCGATTCCCCGGCTCGCCCCGGTGACGATCACGACACTGTCAGCCAGTTCCATCGAGTGGTCCTCCAGGTCTCTCGGCGAGTGCTGCCAGCGTCGACACTCGAAGCGTCTCCCGAGAGGCTCCGAGATTTCTGTGACAGGATCCCGCACCGTTCACGGTCCAAGGCGCGACCCGGGTTGCCCTGCCTTTCGGCCATGGTACCCTGGGCGCCTCTGGAAGGGACCCACGGGGGACCCTCGAGCCGTTGACCCTGGGGAGCGTACGAGAACATGAGGATGCTGACGACCTGGGTGGTCGCGATCGCGTTGGGAATCGGGAGCACCGCCACGGCGCAGGACGGCCCGAGGTCGCGGTGGAGCATGCGGGTCGATCGCTTCACCGGCGAGACGGTCGTGCTGTACGGCACTCAGGGAGTCTTGACCGAGCTCCGGCTGTTCGTCGAGGGGCGGCAAGGGACCGAGCCGGCACGTCTCTGGGAGATCGAGCGTGGCGACCGCTCGCGCTACGACGCAGTCACGGCTTCGGGAGATCGCTTCGAGTTCTCGATCGAAGCGGGCGATTCAGCCGAGTCGGCCCGCCTGGTCGCGAGACGTCGAGCCGGCACCGGCGAGAATCCGGTCCGGATCCATGCGCGGGCGAAGGCGATCTTGGGGCCGCAGCCGCTGCCGGTCCGCCTGGAGCCCGATGAGAGCGGTATCCTCCAGACGAGCCTCGGGGGCTACTTCAGTCGACGTTGCGACTCGGTCTACGACCGTTCCCGGGGTCAAGCCGTGCGCTTCGATGTAGGACTGACGTCGGGAGAAGATGAGGACGTGATCCTCCTCGATCGCCGCGTCACTCTCGAGAGCGACCAGATCGGGATCCTCGAGATGACTTACGTCTCGGGCCTGCCGACGTCATTGGCGAGTCTTGGGGAAGCCGAGACCGTGAGCCGGTCGGCGCCGTCTGGTTGGATGGCCGACGCATCCTACGGCCGGACCGAGTCGGAGATCCTCGAGACCGCGATCTGGCTGGTGACGCACTGGCGCGGCCTGGGTGCCGAGACACTCTGGCTGGGATCGAGCGAGCTCGACACGTTGGTCCGCCAAGTCGTCTCGGATTCGTCGGCGAGCGCGAGCCTGTCGGGCTCCGAGGCATTCCCGCGCGGAATCCAGTGGCTCAATGAGCAGCTTCGGCGATTGGAATTCCGTCCCGGGCTGGTGTTCAACCCATTCGTCGAGGCGAACGAGGCGGTCTGGAGCGAAGCGCTCGGCCGCTTCGTCGGGGCCGAGGCGCCACTGCGGCCGAATGGCCCTCCAGTGCGCGTCCTCGATCCTACGAGCCGCGCCGCCTGGGAGTTCCTCGATGCGTGGGGGGAAGCCATCGGTGTGTCGCTTCGATTCCGCGATCTCGCCTTCGTCGACCAGGGAGCGGTCTACGAGCGGTGGCAAAGCGAGCAGGCGCGCCTGAGTGCGCCCTCGACCCCGCTCGACAAGGCCTACCGCGAGTCGGTCGCCAGGTTGTCGGCCCACCTGAAAGGCGAATCTCGACTGATCGATATCGACGGGAGCCTCCCTTCGGAGCTCGAGCGACTCTTCGATGTCATTGGACACGACCGGAACGGCTCGTCGGGCTGGTTCGGCGTTCAAGACGCTCTCGAGAACACTCTCGCCGGGTACTTCCCCCGGCCGGGCGATCGCGCGCGCTTCCCCGGCGCAGTGCGGCTGGGCGACGAGCTGTCGACAGATCAGGCGCGCGCCTGGGTGACGTTGATCGGGCTGACCGGACAAGCCGCAATGGTCGCCGGAGATCTGCGCTCGATGCCGGACGCGCAGCGACAAGCCTTCTCGGCGATCTTGCCTCCTTTGGCGATCCGGCCCCTGGACCTGTATCGGCCGGAAGGTCGACCGAACATCTTCAACCTCCGCCTGCGCATCGACGACCAGACCTGGGACCTCCTTGCGCTGTTCAACTGGACCGAGCGGGCGGATCTGCGGTCCGTCGATTTCGCCAGCCTCGGCTGGGACCGACCGAAGGCACCGCGGCACGTCTACGAGTTCTGGGAGCAGCAGTACCTCGGCGAGGTCCGTGAAAGCTTGATCGCGACGGTCCCCCCGACCGGGGTTCGCCTGTACGTGATTTCGCCGCTCCGGAATCAGCCGCAGGTCGTGGGGACGACGCGTCATATCATCCCGGGTGTGCCTGAAGACCTCGAGGTGAAGTGGGATACTGACCTCGGTGTGATGATCGGCTCGTTCAAGAACCTGCCCGATCGTGAGTACTCGGTGTACGTCACGCTGCGAGGAGGCGATGTCGAGTGGGAGCTCGAGAGGATCCAGGCCCGCGGTGCGGCGGCGTACGTCGATGAAGGGACCGGTCTCCTGACCATCCGTTTCGGTGCGATCCCGCGCCCGCCTGAGCGCAACACCTTCCGCCTCCAGCTTCGGGCGACTCCGCGCGACATCCCGTCTCTCTCGCCGCCCGAGCCGCTCCTCGGCACGCCTCTCGAAGACCAGGTGGTCCTCCGCTGGCGAGGCGTCGACGGCGCCTGCCTCTACGAGGTGTTCCGCGAAGGCAAGCGCATCGCTCGGGACTTCGACACGACCTTCGTGGATCGATCCCCGCCCTTGGGCCAGAGAGTTCGATACGAGGTCTACGCAATCGACAGCCTCGGTCGCCGCTCACCCGGCGTCTACAGCTCCGTCTCGCTCGGAAAGCCTCGCGATATCGAGGTCGATCGTCTGCCCATGGTCGACTTCGAAGGCTCGGGTCGTGTGTTTCGGCGATCTTTTGGAGAGACGCCCCTGTCGATCGGGAGCCGAAAGTTCAGCCGAGGGATCGGCATCGACGGCGACGCACGGGTCCACTTCGACCTGCGAGGCAGTTATGCGCGATTCACCTCGCTGGCCGGTGTGCTCGGCGACGGGAGCGCGATCTTCCGTGTCTGGGTGGACGGCCAGATGGCTGCCGAGAGCGAAGCCCTGACCGCCGAGTCCGAGGCCTGGTCCTTCGAGGTCCCAACCGCCGAAGCGGCCCGCCTCACCCTCGAGGTCGAGCCTCGGGGCGAAGGAGCCGTCCGCGCCGTCTGGGGCGACGCCGAGCTCCACGTCCGCTGACGCGAATCCGCCAGGTGACCCGAGCTTGCGCCCGGGCCACCCGAGTCCGATACCCAGCTCGTACGTCGTCGAAGCTCGTCCTCCTGCGTCGTGATCGAAGCTCGAACGTCGTACTCGACCCCCTCGTGCGTCGTGATCGACCTCGCCCCCTCCGGCGCCCGGAGTCTTTGCGAGCAACCACTGGACTACGGCTCCGACTCGGGAATAGGCTTCGCTCGACGAGAATTGTGCGCCTCGTGATCACGAACCGAGACTCGAGCCCGAGGAGGGTCTTCATGTATTGGCTTCCCGTGTTGGGTGTGGCGATGCTGCTCGGCAGCTTCGACGAGCCACCCGACGATGTTCTCCGCTTCGAAGCGCGGATGCCGAGTGGTCCCCTCGAGCCGGGACGCTACGAGCTCCGCATCGAGTCGTCGATCCAGGACGGCTGGACGGCAGCGGGCGTCACCAGCCCGGTCCTTCAGATCGGTGTTCCCGATGGCGTGACGCTCGAAGGTGAGGTGCTCGAGGGTCGCGCGCTGATGCGCAACGGCTTCTTCCAAGCACCCTATGAAAGGCTGCTCGAGCGCGGCTCCGAGACCGTGGCGTTCGTCGTCGGCGCAGACGTCGCCGCTGATGCGGCTCTGTACTTCAACGTGGTCGCCTACGTCACGCAGGACCCCGAGAAGAACGCCTGGTTCGTTCGGCATCGGTATCGCCTGCCGTTGAAGCCGGAATCCCGGTCTGAGAAGGTCGAGATCGGCGAGGCTTCCTGGTCGGGGCGAGAGGGTCTGCGGATCGGCGAAAAGGCGAAGCCGTTCGTATTGCCGAGCGCCGATGGATCGACCGTCGATCTCTCCGATCATCTCGGCGAGCGTCCGGTGATCGTGACGACCTACCGGGCCTACTGGTGACCTTACTGCAAGCAGCAGCTCGTGAAGCTGCCAGAGATCTGGTCTGAGCTGTCGGCGCACGGCGCGTTCGCGGTCGCCGTCGCGCAAGAGGACAAGTCGCTCGAGGAGCATGCGAAGTTCTACGCCAACTTCGGTGACGATCGCCCCTTCGCGATCGTGGCCGATCTCGAAGGCGTCACCCTCGAGAGCTATCGTCGCACGACGACGTACCTGATCGATCGCTCGGGCATCGTGCGTGAGATCTTTCCGGGATCAGTGAGACTGCGTCCGTCCTGGCTCGCCATCCGTAACCGATTCGCCGAGATCGAGGCCGAGCGCGGAGAGAAGAAGTAGTCACTCGCCCGGTCCCGGTCCGAGATCGGACCGGGACCGGCGGGGGCTCATTCAGAGATCCTTCGAGGCCGAGTCGTAGACCTGGATCTTCTGGCCTTCAGCCGTTCTCTTGACGCGGGCCTTGGACTGGAACTCCTCGACCTCGACGACCTCGGCGTCGGCGATGTAGCGATCCTCGCGGTAGACGGTGAATCGGTCACCGACGGCCACACCGTGGTGCGCGCCGAGGCTGAGTTGTACGACGCCCTGGCTGAGCTCGCCGTCCAGGGTGTTCGGCTCGGCGATGATGGTCAGGACGCTGGCGACCGGGGATCGGTGACCTTCACCTTGAGTGAGGATCCGACCATTCTCGATGATCGTCGAGGGGCCGCCGCCGGTCGGGCTGAGCACGAGGCGATCGGCGGTCAACTCGAGATGGGGGAAGTCGGTCGAGGCGATGGCATACAGCTCCATCTTCAAGCGGCGGCCCTTATCGGACTGCACGACCAGCATCAAGCGCACCGGGGATCGGTCAAGCCCGATCCACAGCGAGGCTCGGACCTGTCTCGCTTCGACCTGGATCTTGTTCGCAGTGAGTCTCAACGGTGACAGCTCGTTCATCAGCGGCTGGCTGAGGAGTAGCTCGACCGCTTCCACTTCGGCGGACGCCTTGCGTAGCGGATCCTGCGGACTCATCCGCAAGAGCGCGCCGGACAGCTCGAGACCGACGAGCACGGGATCCTCGCTCGGTGGGGGAATGCGCAGCGTCTGGCCGATTTGAAGGTTCTTCGCGTCGATGCCGTTGTAGTGAGCGATCCTTGTGTGGTGGCGAGGAGTGCCGAAGAGCTGATTGGAGATCTTGGCGAGGGTATCTCCCTTTTGGACCTCGTAGGTGGTCTCGAACAGGCCCTCCGCATCGAACGGGACCGGGCCGGAGGGCTTCATGGTCCGGGCGATCTCGCGGGCGGCCGCCCGAGCTTCCTTGGAGCCGACGACCTCGAAGAATCCGTCGATGCCGTTGCCGCGCACCTCTGCCTCGAGGCCGAGATCACGGAGGAGCTTCTCGACGGCCTGGCTGCTCGTTCGCGATGAGTAGAACGTCGACGCGTCGACCCGCCGTGGCTCGGTGCGCTCCTCGTCGATGTCCAGCTTCTCCAAGATGTCCCGGACGTCATCGACCGCTTCCGGGGTACCGCGGACGAACAGCGTCGAGCCGTGCATTGCCAGGCGCAGCTTCGAGCCACTGGAGTCGCTCAGCTCTTGCAGAGTGGTCAGGAGGCTCTTCGGGTCGACGTTCTCGAGCCGGAATCCGCGGACGATGGTCTCGTCCTGTCGGCTCAGGTCTTCTCCAACCTCCTTTCCAATCCCAGAGTCGGCGATGGGAATCGACGGCTCGGGACCCGAGGTGCCATTCGACCAGCCGGGCAGGAAGAGCGCGGCCAGCCCGACGATCAGGAGCACACCGATCCAGGTCGACACACTCGGCGCGTTCTGCCGCGTGAGAATCCGGCGGAAGCGCCTCTCGAGAGACTCTCGCCCGCTCGACATGGCGATCGCCACTGGCGAGCTCTTCGAACTGTTGGCGGCGACGCGGAGCAGCGTCTGGCAGTAGGTCGGTCCGGGGCGCCGATCGAGCACCGAGTCGTCACACCAGTCTTCCCGCGTCTCACGAATCTTGCGGTTGAGAATCCAGATCATGGGATGGAACCACCAAGCGATGGACAAGAGGAGCTGACACCCGCTGACCCACAGGTCCCCGTGTCGATGGTGGGTGAGCTCGTGGTCGAAGACCGTTTCGAGCTCGTCGATCGACAGGCTGTCGACCATCGACTCAGGGATCAGGACAGCGGGACGCATCACTCCGAAGGCGACGGGGCCACCCTCATAGGGTGCGACGAGCAGACGAGGCGTCCGCCAGGGACGCACCCGCGAGAGCGACGCCCGATAAGCCGCGCGGCATTTTGGGTCGGTCGCCGGCTCGGTCAGGCGCACCAGCCTGTGAAGGCGCCATCCGGATCGGATGCTCCAGAGCGCGACCCAGAAGGCGCCCGTCAGGTAGAGAGCCAGCAGGAGCGCCGAGAGTGGCGAAGAAGCTTCGGCCCGGGCGGGCGAGAGGACGGCGACTTGCTCTGCTGCCTCGAAGGAGCGCGGCGGAATGCTCTGCTCGATCGAAGCCTCGAGAATCGGCTCCGGCCGATGTTCCGGCTCGCCCGGTCCCGAGGTCTCGAGGGAGACCGGCGTACCGAGCGATGACAGCTCCTCGACCAGGCGCGTGCCTTGCGAGCCTTCGAACGACCCCAGCGGCTGCCTGGAGGTCTCGCCCGAATCCGCCAAGAGCCGGGTCGCGTGGGTGAAGATCCCCGTCGGGAAGCTCCATACCGGCGGCAAGGCAAACTTGAGCAAGGCCAGGCAGAGGATCCCGTAGGCGATGCGTGAAGAGAGACGACGGGATCGTCTGACGATCACGATCGCGACGAGGGCCATCAAGGCCCCTTGTACCGCACACGAACAGAAGAGAGGCCACCACCACTCGGCGAGCGAGATCCAACGCTCGAAGAGAGTCATCGTCAATCCTCCTCGGATTCGGACTTCAGCTCGTCGAGAAGCTTTTGGAGCTGCTCGATCTCATCGGGGGTGGGGGGCTTCGTCTCGAACAGCGACGCGACCAGCGCCACGCCGCTCCCATCGAAGACCCGTTGCAGCAGATCGCCGAGGATCTGCCGCTGGGTCCGCGAGGGGGCGACCCGCGCGCGATACACGAAGGCCTTTCCGGCGGACGCCTTCTCGCGATCGACCAGTCCCTTGGCGACCAGCCGCTTGAGCAGCGTGGACACCGAGGCGTGGGACATCGGACGGGACTTCGAGAGCTGCTCTCGAATCTCGGCCACCAGGAGAGGTCCGTTCCGCCACAGGCAGCCCATGACCTCGAGCTCGGCTTTGGGAAGGTCGGTCACGCGATCGTCCTCGAAGTGATGGCTTCGAAAGTAGACAAATGTCGATTTGTGTCCATTTAAAAATCGACGCGCGTCAATTTTGTCAGAGTCGATCGGCCGTGGCGACCAGGATCTTCAGGCGATCTCCTTCGGGAAAGGCGGGCAGGGAGGGGAAGTCCACCGAGGATCCCCACTTCCCGAGCACCCGTAGGCTGCGCTCGGCGCGATGCGCACCTCGGCCTACCTGAGAGAGGAATTCGTTCCAGGCCAGTCGACCTTCATTGGAAGCGACCATCAGGAGGCCGCCCGGCACCAAGTGCCTCGAACCGAGAGTGACCAGCCTGGCTAAGTCCTTCTTGTTGCTCTGCACGCCCCGTCGGCTCGTCGAGAACGCCGGCGGATCGAGGAGCACGGCATCCACCTCACCTTCGGTCCACCTCTCCAGCGCCTCGAACACGTCCTCGGTGATGAAATGATGCTTCCCGCGTGCCTCGTTCTGCCGCAGGTTCTCGCGAGCGACGTCATGGCACCAGCCGGATTGATCGATGTTGAACGACTCGCAATCCTGACGGGCGGCCGCGACCGTGAAGCCTCCGGTGTAGGAGAAGGCATTGACGAATCGCTTGCCGGAGAGCCACGGGGCGAGTCGCTGGCGCGTGTCGCGGTGATCGAGGTAGAGGCCGGGCTTGACGCCACCTTGGGTGAAGGCGACGTACTCGAGGCCGTGCTCCACGATGCGGGCGTCATCCGGCGGTCCCTCGCCGCGGAGCACGGCGAGCTTGGGCGACTGGCCGCGCTGGCGGGAGCGCAAGAGGACCCCGCGCTCGGCACGCGGCTCCAGCCAGTCGATGAGCGGCTCGGGGATCGTGCTCCAGAGATCGCTGTAGGGCTGCACGACCCAGAAGGCGCCGAAGCGCTCGATGACCAGCCCGGGCAAGCCATCGGCTTCGGCGTTCACCAGCCGATAGGCATTCGTGTCCCCGGCATCGAGCCAGCTTTGACGGAGCGCCGCCGCGCGCTCCAGGCACGCGATCAAGTAAGGCTCGTCGAAGTGCTGCTCCTGTGAGCGGGTGAAGATGCGGATGGCGACGGGTCCCTCGGGCTCGAAGAGTCCGCGGGCGACGAAGCGGCCGCGCCGGGCGTCGTGGACGTCGACCTCGGCACCGATCGGCAAGGTGCCCAGCCGTCGAACGGCATCGTCGCGAAACACCCAAGGATGTCCGGCGATGAGGTTGTCGACACCGGAGCTGAGGGAGACGACTCGGTCACGGGCAGCGGCATGACGTTGGGCCGGTCGCGGTCGGCGAGGCATCAGGGTCCTCCGGAGCGGTTGCGAGTGAGTGGACGGGCGCCATAATACGGTCCCACTCAGCCGCCACGAGGAGATCTGCCGAATGACTTCGGCTCCGCAGCCCAGACCATCGGAATCCGCGCCGCCTCGATACGCTCCGGATCGCCCGCTCCCTGCCTACCGGTTCGTGCCGGGTCAGGGCTGGCCGCATCCGATCCACGATCCCGATGGACACAGCTTCGAGGGCGGCGGATTGCCGGCTCCCTTGCCGGCTTGGGCTCCTGAGGGCTGGGCGAGCAACCAGGACTATCGCTTCGGTGTCGACCTCTTCAACCTGGCGTACTGGTGGGAGGCACACGAGGTCTGGGAAGGGCTGTGGCAGGTGACCGACAAGGTCGGTCCGCCGGCCTTGTTCCTCCAAGGATTGATCCAGGTGTCCGCGGCACTCCTCAAAGCGTTCGCCGGGTCGGGTGAGGGCGCTGCACGGCTCTCGACGAGCGGGGAGGAGAAGCTGATGCAGGTCCTTCGGAGTGGCCGCTGCCACGAAGGTCGCTTCTTCATGGGCCTCGACATCTCGGGATTCCTCGCGGACGTGCGGCGGTACTTCGCGAGCTACCGCGCGCGCACGGCCGACGCCGGGCCGGGCGGACCGCTGCCGGTCCTCGTCCTCGGGGAGGACGCATGAGCGGTGAGGAGCGGCTCGACGTCGCGGTCGTCGGAGCGGGGATCTTCGGGATGAGCCTCGCGATCTTCTTGCGAGATGACGATGAGGCGCGCTCCCTGAAGGTCTTCGAGGCGGCGCCACGGCCAGGAGGAACGCTCGGGAGCACGCGGCGGAACGGTTACGTCTGGGAGCATGGAGCCAACGGCTTCCTCGACAACGTACCCCACACCAAGGACCTCGCCATTCGCCTCGGTCTCGAGGATCGCCTGCAGCCCGCCGCGGAAGCGGCCCGGCACCGATACCTCCTTCGGCACGGAACGCTGCATCCTTTGCCGACGAGCCCGCCTGCCTTCTTCTCCTCTCGGCTCCTGTCCCTCAAAGGCCGGCTCCGGGTCGCGCTCGAGCCGCTGCGCTCTTACCGTCCCGTACCCGATGACCAATCCGTCGCCCACTTCGCCCGAAGGCATCTGGGTCAGGAGGCGGCCGACGTCCTGATCGACGCGATGGTCTCGGGAATCTTCGGAGGGGACCCGGAGCGTCTCAGCCTTCCCTCGGCGTTTCCGAAGATGGCAGCCCTCGAGCGGGAGCACGGGAGCCTGGTGCGTGGCATGATCCGCAAGAAGAAGGAAGCGCGCCGCTCGCGTGCGGAAGCTTCAGGAGGACCGGCAGGTCCCGGAGGGCGCAGCCACTCGTTCCCGTCCGGCCTGCAGGAGCTGGTCGATGCGGCAGCCAATCACCTGGGCGAGCGCCTGGTCGTCGACACCGATGTTCTGTCTGCGGAGCTCGCCGAAGGGGGATGGCGCTTGCGGCTCGAGGGTGCGCCGGACGTGATCGCCACCGAGCTCGCCCTCTGCGTTCCGCCGCATCGGGCGAAGGAGATCCTCGCCGGGGACAGGGAGCTGGCGTCGCTGCTCGAGGAGATCCCGGCAGCGTCGATCGCGGTGGTCGGGTTGGGATTCGAGAGACGGCGTGTCGCTCACCCTCTCGATGGCTTCGGCTTCCTTCGTCCTTGGAAGGAGCCGGGCCGAATCCTGGGCTGCCTGTTTCCTGGAACCTGCTTTCCCGAACATGCTCCGAGCGATCGCGTGAGCCTGCGCGTGATGACGGGAGGGCGCCGAGATCCCGCCGCGGTGTCGCTCAGCGATGACGAGCTGCTTCGAGTCGTGCTCGATGATCTTCGAAGTCTGCTGGGGATCGAAGGGGATCCCGAAGAAATCGAGATCCGACGTTGGCCGCGTGGCATCCCTCAGTACGAGCTCGGTCACGAGAAGCGTCTCGCGCGCCTGGATACATTGCTCGAAACGCGTCCCGGACTCGCGCTGGGAGGCAACGGTTATCGCGGGATCGGCTTGAACGACTGTGTGCGTGGCGCGCGCGAGCTGGCCGATCGGTTGGGCCGACGCTCTCGCGAAGCGTGATCGCTCGAGGTCCGAGAAGCGCGTCAGGAATCTTCTCGGCCTGAGAGCGCCCGACCTCCAACATCTGCACGACTTTGCCTGAATCTGTTGTATGTCCGACGAGACCCCGGACATCCCCGTGCAAAACTGCTCCCAGGCATAAACCGATTCGCAGGTCGGTCGATCATTACGCTGTGGAAGGCGATGCTCGTGAGGAGCGTCGCCCCTCGTCTTCGGCTTCTGCGAGGTTCCTACGAGGAACCCTCCAAGGGGAAAGGGCTCACCGGGCATGGCTAGCAATTTGAGCTGCATTGGCTTCGCCGACATCCGCAATGCGGAGTCGTTTTCCGAGCTGGTGCAGCGCGCGCTCCGCCGAGGAGAGCGACTTCGCCTGGGGGCCCGTCGTGGGTTCGTGCGTTACCGCTGCGGCGGTGGCGTCGAGCTGCGCATGCTGGTCGTTCGGAACGAGCTCTCGTTCTTCTCGCCCGCGTTCTGCGAGGGCCGCCCCGTCGTTGCGGCGCTCAGTCAGAAGTCTCGTCCCGACGGCGTCAACGGCGAGCTCATCGTGACCGCCGACATCTACCCGTCCTACGAGAACGCACTCGAGCGCGAGAAGCCGCTGACCCGCACCCGGCTCGCCATCACCGACTCTCCGCTCGTCGATGAGGAGAGCCTCTGGACCGACCAGCCCGTCGAGCTGCGATTGGCGTGCTGTGCCTCGGGTGGGATCCAGCTCTTCGAGAACGAGGCGGAGTTCGACGAGATCGTCAATCACGAATGGCGAGAGCTGCGCGCTGAGCGCCAGGCCGAGGAGGCCAAAGAGGCGGCCGACATCGCCGAGCAGCTCGCCAACGATCCCGACTCCCTCCTCGATCAG
>JAVJTD010000409.1:0-13335 GCA_040219065.1 Planctomycetota bacterium | reverse complement strand
CTTCGAAGCTGGCGGTAGGATCGCACCCGTCAGCATCGAAGTTGAGAGTTGGAAGTTGAGCCGTTGGACGTTCGAAGAGGCCCAAGCTCGCTTGGGAGAGCTCTCGCAGACAGACCCGGTCACCGGCTCGCTCGACTTGGGCACTCCATCGCCCTCGGGGTTTCACCACCTGACTTGAAACGTGCCGCATTCGGACCGAACGCCGCAAATTCCAGCTCAGCGTTTGTCGTCTTCGACGCGCTCGAAGGTGATCGGGTCGTAGAAGGTCACCGTCAGGCCCGACACGCCTCCGCTCTCACCTCGCCGAAACGTCACGAACGACTTCTGCGGCATGTCGTAGATCGCGTCGTCCCAGGCGACGCGGAACGTGTCGTAGTGCCAATGCTCGAGCCGTCCGCGGTGACGCGGGTTGTAGTCGAAGACGAGTGCGCCTTCTTCCAGCCGCACCTCGGTGTCGCCCGAGAAGTCGTCGTGATAGGTGCCCGCGAAGTCTTCGAGCGGGCCGGACGGGGACGTACCCGGGATGCGCTGCTCTTCGAGCTCTGTCTCTCGGCCCTGCGCGCGCACTTGTCCGGCATCCCGGTCGTCCACGAACGTCTGGTTCCAGTCGTGAGGTTCACGGCCCAAGTAGATGTCGAGGATGTGATAGGTGACGGCAGCGGTCAATGAGTTGGGGGCGAAGTTCGTGGCGACCATCACGCCGAGGTTCTTCTCTGGCACCAAGGTCTGCAGGGAGTTCATCCCGGACAATCCGCCGCCATGTTGCACCAGCTTGACGCCGTGATAATCAGACAGCCCCCAGCCGAGGCCGTAACCGGAGAAGTGTCTTCCGAACCGCTCGGTCTCTCGCGAGCCGACGCTTCGCGGCGTATGGACGGTCTGCATCTCGGCTAGGACCGACGGCGAGAAGAGGACGCCAGCGTCGTGGCGGCCGCCGTTCAGGTTGACGAGCATCCATTGAGCCATGTCGAAGACGGAGCTGTTCAAGGCGCCGGCCGGAGCGATGCAGTCGACTGCGTCGAAGGCCACGACTTTCAGCTCGCCGCCGCGCACCTCGTGAGGGTGAGCGACGTTGTCCTGCCCATCGAGCCGAGAGACGCTCGTCGTCGCGGAAGACATGCCGAGGGGCTCGAGGATCTTGCCTTGCACTCGGTCAGCCCAAGTCTCTCCGGTAACGGCCTCCACGACCTGACCTGCGACGAGGAACATGAGGTTTTGATACTGGAAGCGCGTTCGAAACGGAGCCGTCGGTTCGAGGTAGCGGAGCTTCTCCAAGATCGTTCCTTGGTCCTGGCACTCGCCGATCCAGAGGTGGTCGCCTCCGAAAGTGGGAAGGCCCGAGCGGTGACACAACAGGTCTCGCACCCGAATCTCCCGAGTGACCCAAGGGTCGAAGAGCGCGAAGCTCGGGAGATGATCGATCACGCGATCGTCCCAGCTCAGCTTGCCCTCATCGACGAGCTGCCCGAGCAGCGTCGCGGTGAAGGCCTTCGTGTTCGAGGCGACGGCGAACACCGTCTCGGCGTTGACGGGCTGGTCGGTGTCGACGCGACGCACGCCATAGCCTCGTGCGTAGACGACCTCCCCGTCCTGGACGACGGCCAGAGCGAGGCCGGGCACGTCCCAGGCGGTCAGCCAGACCTCGATGGTGTCATCCAGCCCTTGGAGCGGCGCTGGCTGGGCGAGTGCCTGGGACATCGAAGCCCAGATGAGGCAGACGGCGAGTGGCAGTCGAAGCAAGCGATGTGACGGCATGCGGGCCTCCGGTCGGCGGGTGTGAGAATCGCGGCCAGGATCTCAAAGCGGGGTCGGGGCGCCAAGTCCGGAGAAGTGCCGACCGAATGCAAGATCGGCAATCGGGCTGCAAGATTGCTTTTCTTCATGAGGTGCCCTCTGTCTCCCCGAGAGCGAATCGATCGACCGATGGCCCCGTCAAACGGGCCGATCCTGACGTCGCGCTGCGTCTTCGGTCGCTCGCGGAACGAGGTTTGCGCCCTCTGGTGGGCCGGGAAGAAGACTCTGACCGAGAGCATGCCCGAGACCCCAACCGAGAGGTAGACATGCCGATTCTCTGGACAATGTTGATCGTTTCCCTTCCGATGACGGCGCTGCAGGACGAGTCGGCTCAGGACGTCACCACCGGCCAAGATGCCACTCGAGAGGCCGAGAACGACGCGATCGGTGCAGCGGGACCCGACATCATCGTGTTGGATCATGACAAGATGCTCCGCGGCGAGATCGTGAGCACCTCCAAGGATGGCTTGAAGTTCCGGTTCCGTGAGAACGGGGATGAGGTCGTCGCCGGCTTCGACAAGAGTGAGCTGTCTCCCACCTCCTGGTACTTCGCACGTCGTGAGGATGTGAAGTCTGCTGACGAGCACGTCGCACTGGCGGACTTCTGTCTCGAGCACGAGCTCTTCCGTCTCGCCGAGACCGAGCTGAGAAGGGCTATCGAGCAAGAGGGTGAGCTCGAGGAGTCGTTGTCCAAGAAGCTGGCTCTGGCGAACCGTGGCGCAGCGCGGCAGGCGCTCGACTCGGCACGAATCGCACTCGAGGACGGGGACTTCGACGTGGCCCGTCGCCGCTGCGCGCGAGTGCTCACTGGCGAGACCGATGCGGTGGCGCGCGCTGAAGCCATGAAGCTCTTGTCACAGGTCGAGTCCGAGCGCGTGAAGTCCGCAGTCGCGGACCAAAAGGAGACCGTCGATGCGCCGGCCCCCCAGTACTCCGAGGAGGTCACCAAGATCCGAGAGGAGCTCGCCGTGCTGGAAGAGAAGGGGCGCAAGCTCGATCAGGCTGGGCTGATGTCCGACAAGCGCGGAGACGCTCAGCGCGCCTTCCGCGGTGCGATCGCGGCCTACCAGGAAGCCCGTCAACGTCTCGAGAAGCGCCGTGAGAAGCTCGACGACGAGACGCGCCTCGCTTCGCCGCTGCGCGGACTCGACGAGAATCTGCAGTCCGAGATCATCGACTCGTACATCAATCTCGGATCGCTCGAGCTCGTGGCGGGCTCGTATGTGAGCGCGTTGGAGTACGCGAATCGTGCCCTGGCGGTGGATCGACGCAGCTCGGAGGCGCGCCGCTTCCGCGAGCGCGTCGAGATGGCGGCCGCCATGAGCTCCTACCGAGGTGGCCTTCGTCGCGGTCGACGATGATTCTCTCTCGAAGCTCCGAGTAAAGTATCCCGTCCGGTGTGACCCTGGGTCGCACCGGACGTTTTCGTTGGTCGCGCTCTCGACTCACGCGGTGCTTGATCTTCGCGTGCGCTGGCGATATACCTCGGACCTTCGCCCGAGGGTGGGGGCATAGCTCAGTTGGTAGAGCACCGGATTTTTAATCCGTAGGTCCCAGGTTCGAATCCTGGTGCCCTCACCAAACGCCTCGCTCTTCCCGAGCCGAGGGGAATCACGACTCGAGCCGCGCGGCTCGGCCGCCCGCCGGGTACACTGGGTGCCACGCCCGTTCCATGACCCGGTCCATCGTCTCGGAGACTGTCGTGCTTCGCCGTTGGTTCTTGCTCGGCACGATCGCTTGCTGTGGCATCGCCTGCTCTTCCGAGCCACCGCCGCCCGACATCCTGCTGATCACACTCGACACGACACGAGCGGATCGACTGGGCTGCTACGGATTTGAAAGGCCCGTGTCGCCGAACTTGGATGCGCTCGCCGGGCGGGGAGTGCTGTTCGAGCAAGCAGTCAGTGCGACGCCCGTGACGCTACCGTCCCACACGACCATCCTGACCGGGCTCTACCCGCCCGCGCACGGGGTGCGAGACAACGGGGCCTTTCGCCTGCCCGAGGGGGTGCCCACGCTCGCGACGCGGCTCGCGGCCCGCGGCTATCGAACCGGAGCGTTCGTGGCAGCGTATCCGCTCGACAGCGCTTTTGGTCTCGCACGCGGCTTCGATCACTACGACGACGACACCTCGGATCCCACGCGCCCAAAGTTCGAGTTCCTCTTCGACGAGCGGTCGGCGTCGGTCGTGACGCAGGCCGCACTCGAGTGGATCCGGAAGCAAGACGGCGAGACGCCACTCTTCACATGGGTGCACTACTTCGATCCGCACGCGCCATATCAGCCGCCGCCGCCTTTCGACGCGGAGTACGAGGACGACCCGTACGCCGGTGAGATCGCCTTCATGGATGCCTCGATCGGTGACCTGCTCGAAGGCTATGAAGAGGCCCGCGATCTCGAGCACACCATCGTGGCGGTGACCGCCGATCACGGAGAGAGCCTCGGCGAGCACGGGGAGCCTCATCACGGTCTCTTCATCTACGACGCGACGCAGCGCGTGCCCTTGCTGCTTGCAGGGCCCGGCCTGCCCCGCGGCAAGCGCATCGGAGAGATGCAGGCGCGCACGGTCGACTTGATGCCGACGCTGCTCGACCTCGCCGGACTGACTGTCCCGGGTGACCTGCATGGCCAGACGCTGATGCCCGCCCTGTCGGCTCCGGCCTCGCATCCGCGCCATGCCTATCTCGAGTCTTTGAGTGCAGAGCTCACCTACGGATGGAGTCGCCTCGAAGCAGTCCGCACGGTGGCCGGCAAGTTCATCCGAGCGCCGAAGCCCGAGCTCTACGATCTGCAAGTCGATCCCGAAGAGTCCGAGAACATTGCCTCGTCAGGAGATCTGTCCCGGTGGACTCGGACCTGGGAGGAGCTTCGCCGCATCGCAGCCGAAGGGGGACGAGCGGACGCGGCCGTTCGGGCGGCGAGTCCCGAGACGCTCCGCCGGCTCCAGGCACTCGGGTACCTCAGCGCATCGGGCGCGGCGCAAGTCGCTAGCGACCCCTTTCAAGGGCCGGATCCGAAGGACAAGGTCGGCTTGCTCGGACCGTTCCAAAAGGCGAACCAGCTCATTCGGGAGGGGAAGCTCGAGGAGGCGATCCGGTTCCTGAGAGAGCGCGTGGAGCCCGAGGACGGGGACGGCGTGCAGTTTCATTTGATCATGGGGCAGGCGTATCAGAGCGCGGGCCGCCCTCAGCAGGCGTTGCCACACTTCAAGCGGCTGGTCGAGCAGAGGCCGGGCGATGGCTTTCTCTGGGGCAAGCTCGGTGATCTCTTGATCCAGGTGGGACAGAGCGGCGAGGCCGAGGCGGCCTACATCCGCAGCAACGAGCTCCTACCCGGCTCGGCCGCGACGCTCAGCAACCTCGCGATCTTCGCGGCGCAGCGCGGTGATACCGCTCGGGCCAAGAAGCTGCTCGAGGAGGCGCTCGCCGCCGATCCGAATCACCTTGAAGCCGTGGCGAACTTGGCGCTCATCGTCGAAGGCGAAGGGGATGGGAGGCGAGCTCGAGAGCTCGTCGATCGGCTGATCGTCAGAGGTGACGAGAAGCAGCATCGCCCACTTCTGATCACGGCCCGTCAGGTCGCCAAGCGACTCGCCGAGAAGCGCGGCGACGCAGCCGCGGCGCAGCAGCACGCCGCGGAGCTCCAGAAGCTCCTCCGATGAATGATCGTTACACGACGCTCTCGGTAGGTTGCACGCCTCAGTCGTCGATCACGAAGTCTCGCACTTCGTCGCCCGTGCCACCGCTCGCCGTCCAGGCATCGGTGATGGGGTGATGATTGTCAGGACCCATTCGGAACACGAGGGCACGATACTCGGGTGCACGAGGCAAGGTCGCCTCGTAGTGTCCGTCCTGATTCGTCGAGACCCGGCTCTTCCGGATCCGAGCGAAGAAGCGCCCGCCTGTCTCGGGGAAGACGGCATCGATCGAGACCTTCGCGCCCGTCACGGGGCCACCGGTTAGCGTCGAAGTCACCTGGCCCCGCACGCGGCGGTTCTCCAACCCGTGGATTCGGCCGTAACCCGAGGTGTCGATCATCGGCACAGATAACGTCAGCTCGCGAGGAGGATCGCTGGGCGGAGCTGCCGGCTCGAACCGCACGTACTCGCCGCGCGAGACCGTCTCGGTCCCGGCCGTGTCCCCGAAGAGGAGCAAGGTCACGTCGCTTCGCAACCCGGTCAGCTCGAACAGGCCTTGCTCGTCGGTGACCGTGCCCATGCGCTGCAGGTCGGCGCTGTCGAAGTCGACGGCCACCCGGAGCCCAGGGATCGGCAGCCCGGTGATCCGGTCTCGCACGACGCCGCGATAGCCAAGGCCCGTGTCTGCAAGGCGGACGACGTGATCAGGACCGGGGTTCGAGGGGATGCGGACGATCCACCGCTGGCCGCTGGGAGAGTCGATCTCCATGCGTGGCACACCGCCTCGCACGTCGATCGGAATCGTCCCGTCGACCGAGAGCGGCTCCCATTGGTCGCCGGTCCAAGGGTTCCTCGCCCGCCAGCCATCGTACTGCTCGGTGCCGTCATGAACGACGCGCGCGTGCACCGGAGCCCCTGCGTCGCCGGGGATGGTCAGCTCGACGAATCGGCGCTCGCCAGGTCCCAGCACGACGGCGAGGCGCTGATGGGGGAAGAAGCTCCGGCCCAATGGATAGAGCGACTCGACGGTGTAACTCCCCGGGGTGAGGTCCTCGAAGACCACCTCGCCGTTCTCGTCGGTCTGGAGATACTCCATGCGACCGTCCTCGGCGAAGAACTTGACCTGCGCATCGTTCCGGAGGACGCCGGTCGCGTCCCGTACCAGCGCTCGTATGGAGGCGACATTCTCCAGCTCGATCTCGAGGAACCCGGTCCCCGGCACCTCGATCGTCCGGTACTGGCTCAGCCCTTCGTGGGACACGTGCAAGACGAGCTCACCGTCCGGTGCCCAGAGCTCGAAGCGCCCCTCCTCATCCGAAGTCGCGCCGGTGATCGGGTGCAGCCAGTGGGGCTGCCACGAAGAAGGCCAGTACGGCAGCAGGGAGATCTCGGCACTTGCGGCCGGCTGCCCGCCAAGTGTCACGCGGCCCTGGATGGATGCTTCTTTTGAAGAAATGAGAGGAACTGCATACATTCCTGGTCGATAGATCTGCTGAACCTCGAGCCGGTGGGCTCGGTAGTGAGGCGCCCAGACGAAGAGCTCGAGGTGCCCGTCGACTGTGTCCAAGTTGCTGGGATACCGATCCTCGGAGAGCACCCATTCACCACCGGGGGCGAAGTATCGTCCCTGAAGCGAAGGAAGACCGGAACTGAGGTCCCGAGCGAACACGGAGAAGGTCTCGATCGGGGACTGATCCTCGGCGTCGAACACGCGCAGGATCACCTGCTGGTCTCGGCGATCGTGGGCGAGTAGGACCACCTCCGTTTCCTCGGCACCGGGGCGGAGGTGACTCGGGTCGGAGCTCTCGGACTCCATCAGCTTCCAATCAGGGCTCATCGAGATCACACGAACCACCTCGGCGGCTAGCCGGACCGAGAACCGGCCGTCCGCTCGCGTCGACGTATCGACTCGCCACATCGACTTCAGAGGATCGACTCTGCTGTCGGAAGGCTCCAAGAAGACCAAAGGGATCGGAAGGCCGATCGGCTCGCCCGCCGAGTCGACCACGCGTCCCTTCAGCAGTCCGCCGGCCGAGCGGTGGAGCTCGAGCTGGAGCGCCTGGCTCGGATCGGTCACGGCGAGCGAGCAGGCGCGATAGCCGTCCAGTTGGGCCGAGATCACACCGCCGTTCATTGGGCAGCGAATCTCGAACGATCCGTCGTCCTCGGTCTCGGCACTCGACCATGCGGTGCTCGAGAGGTCCGGCGGAAGGTACATCGGTGCCGGGTGATACCCGAGGCGCTGGTGATCGGTGAGCGGGTGACGCACCGGCGGATCGGGCAAACCGCGCATCTTCGCGAATCGAGGCCAGCGCATCGCTTGCTCCCGGTGACTCAGAAAGACCGGCAGGTCGATTCGGACTGCGGCGCCGGGCAAGGGAGCACCCGAGTCAACACTGACGACTCGCCCTTTCAAGAGGACACCGGCTTCTGGCTCGGGAGGCGCTTGCCAGGCGTCATCCGCCGGCGAAGGAAGCTTTTCAGTCGAACGCTCATCATCGCCGAGCTCCGGCTTGCTCGAGGCGGAGTCACCGAGTGGCTCCAGCTCGGTCACGGCCGGAGTGGACTCATGGGTATCGCTGGCAGAGCCCGGCAAGAGCCTCGAGCCGACCAGGACCAACGTCAGGAGGGCGAAGGCGGAAAGACCACCGATCAGGACTTTCGGACTCATGAGGAGGGCTCCCAATAGCGAGGTGACCGTGAGGGGAACGGTGACACTGGCGGCATGGGAGAGAACGGCCATCCGAACGGCGGCGAGGGAGGTCTCGGGCACGAAGACGGCAAGCACGGCGAGCGCGCCGGTCGGCAGCGCCTTTCGGAGCATCTCGAGCCCGCGGTGGAGCTGCACACGCACGGTGCCAGGGTTTCGGCCCAGCGAGTGAGCGATCTCCGCCGGCGGCAGTCCGTGGCGCAGCCTCAGGTTCACGACCACGCGATATGGCTCGGGCAGTCGATCGATCGCCTCGGCCAGCTCTCCCGACAGCTCATTCGCTTGGGCGGCTTCGAGCGGGGATTGCTCGAGGCGCGTGCGGAGCCGACCGGGCTCGATCTGGCGGGCCGATCGGCGGCGGGCCACTCGCGCCTGGTTGTTGAGGATCCCCGTGAGCCAGGGCCGCAGCGGTCGGCTGGCATCCCAGTCCTCCGCGTGCTCGATCGCCACCATGAAGGTCGACTGCACCAGGTCTTCCCCGGCCGTGGCCGGACCCGCCAAGTGCACGGCGATTCGCAGCAGGTCGCTAGCCGTTCGGTCGAAGACCTCGCCCAGAGCTGCGAGATCGGATCGGCTGCGAAAGCGTTCGAAGAGTTGCTCGAGAGTTCTTTCCATACCGACCGACACTGGACACGAGATCGGGAAGCGTTCCCGATTCTCGAAAAAATGACGGCCAAGGGAATGGCTCGAGCACAGGGATGAACGCGTTCACGCGCCGAAGGCGCTGCGCTTGGAGTTTGGCCATTCGAAAGGCCTGGGTCCCTAGGCCTAGGGCCGAAGGCCCGACAGCGTGTAGCCCAGGCCGAAGGCCTGGGTTTCGGACCCGTATTCAACGTCTTCCCCCGCCCTGAATGGGCGGCGGCGCCGATCTTCGCTCATCGTCCCGGTCGACGTGCCTAGCCGCCAGCGCCCCTTCAGGGCGCGTGATGAAAACATCATCATTGCATACCCACCCCAGGCTTGGGCCGGAGGACCGGCCCCGCCTGGGGCTATTCGCTGACGGCCCTTCGGGCCTGCGCCGAAGGTGCTGCCTCCAGAGGCCCTACTCCTCGAGCCGGAAGTCGTGAACTACCTCGCCGGTGCTCGGCGGGGCGGACCATCTATCCGTGGTGCTCGTGCCCATCGCCGACAATCGGACCACCATGCCGCGGTACTCCGTGGCGACGGGCAAGGTCGCTCGGTAGATGCCTTCGCTGTTCGTGCTCGGCTCAGAGCTCGGAAGCTTCAAGAAGAAGGTCCCGCTGGGCTCCTCGAAGACGGCCTCCAAGAACAGCTTCGCGTCGGTCACGGGCTCGCCGGTGCTCTTCGAGAGGACGCGGCCCGTCACGGGGCGGTTCTCGATCCCGCGGTAGGCGCTGCCGTCGAGATGGGGGAGATGGAGAGTGAGCTGCGTCGGTGGCTCGTTGGAGGGAGCGCGCGCATCGAAGCGGATCCACTGGTCGCTGGAGGGCGTCTCGGAGGCCGCCCGATCTCCGAACACGAAGTACGCCTCGCCGCTCGGGACGCCGAGCAAGCGAAAGTGGCCGCGGTCGTCGGTGGTCGTCGTGGTGATCGCGTTTCCCTGACCGCGAACGCCGACGCCGATGCGAAAGCCGGTCACCGGCGTGCCCGATGAGCGATCGAGCAGGACGCCCTCGAACCCGGGTCCTCCTCGGTCGAGGCGAACCGTGTAGTCGGGGCCGGGGGCCGCTGGGATCGAGATCTTCCATCTCTGGCCGCGTGGCTCCTCGATCAGGAGCGACATCGCGCCGTTCTTGACGTCGATCGGAATCTGCCCGCTCGCTTCGATTGCTTGCCAGTCGCGATTCTCACTGTAGGTCGCGCGCACCTTCCAGTCGTCGAATCGATCGACGCCCTCGGAAACGACCCGAGCGAAGACGGCACCGTGATCGACCGGCACCTGCAGTTCGACGCGTTGATTGGCTCCGGGCCCCAGGTCGACCTCGTGCGTATCGTGCGGCTTCAAGACGAAGCGAGTCACCTCGTAGAGCGCGTTGGCCGTGTAGCGGCCGGGGGCGAGTCCGCTGAAGATCACACTTCCCGTCTCGTCCGTGTCACCCATCATCTGGCGGCCGCTCGAATCACGGACCGAGACTCGGTGGCTCGGTTGGGGAACCGAGTCCTCGTCGACGACGACGAGCTCGAGCGAGCCCAGGTGATCCAGGTCGATCTGAAGAGGCGGACCGGGAAGGACGACGTGCTGGTAGAGATCCGCTCCCTCGTGCTCGACGCGAAGGATGTACTCGCCGGTCGGGGCGCTGATCTGGAAGCTTCCATCGCTCGCCGAGCGGGTGGCGACCAGCTTGCCCAGGCTGCCGGGATCCCATTGCAGGGCATAGAAGCAGCTCAGCGAGACAGCGGCCCCTTCTACGGGGACGGCGGACCTCGTGATGCGTCCTTCGAGCGGCGATTGCTTCGTCGGCTGTAGCTCCAACTCGATCACACCGGCGGCCGTGATGTCGGGGATCTCCCGAGTCGAGGGGGCATGGCCATCCGCCCAGACGTGCAGCTCGACGTGCTTCGTCCAACTCGGATAAGGCTCCGCTCCACCGACGAGCACCAGCTCACCCTTCGGCGCGAAGTAGCGATCGGCCATCAACGGCATCCGGTGGTCGAGTCCGCGCAGGAACATCGAGAAGCTCTCGATCGGATCGCCGCTCACCGCGTCCGTGACCTTCAAGACCGTCAGGGCCTCGGGCTCAGGGGCCGCGACGATGAGGATTGCCTCCTCCTCGCGACCCGGGAAGAACAGGGTCGGAAAGGCCCACTTCTGCCGGTGTTGCGGGTGGACTCCCTCGAAAGGAAGGTACCAGCCGGGCGTCAGGCAGAGCGCCTGGACTCGGGGCGCATCGATGTCGAAGGCGAACGTTCCATCGTCGTTGGTGACGATGCGCTTCTGGGTCAACGAGCCAGACGTGTCCCGAAAGTGCAGCTCGAGAGACTCGTGAAGGGGCTCTCCATCTGTCGTGATCAGCAGCCCCTCGAGGTGGCCTCCGCTCGAGCGATGCAGCAAGATCTCCTGAGAAGCCTGCGTGTCGAAGACCGCGATCGAGTGCACGCGGTAGCCTTCGAGCTCGCACGTCAGGATGCCTCCCGCTTCCGGGCAGTCCAACGTGAACGTACCGTCCGAAGACGTCGTCGTCTCGGCGAACGGATCCTCGGACGTGTCCGGTGTCTAGAACACGGGCACGGGCTCGTAACCCAACGCTTGAAGGTCCGACATCTTCGGCGGGAGCACCGGACGCAGTCCTCGTCTTCGCAGTCGACTCGGATAGCGCTGCTCTCGAACCGTTCCGGTCATGAGCTTCGGAGAGTCGGTGCGGACGTGCACACCGCCGAGAGGCTGACCGGACTCCGCGTCGACGACGCGGCCTTGGAGAGCGGTGCCTTGGACCGACGTCTCAGGCGGAGTCGGGCGCCGGGCGGTCTCCTGTGTCGGTTGATCTTCAGCGACTGGATCGTCGTCGGTCGATGGCAGCGAGCGCGTGCTCGAGGAGCTCCTCTCGAGCGGCTCGAGCTCCGCATGCGTCGACATTTCGACATCGATCGGCTCGGAGTCCGGGCTCGAGAAGAGACCGGTAGCGGCGAGTACGATCGTCAGGGCGGCCAGAGCGGACGTGCCGCCGATCAAAACCTTCGGACTCATGACGACTGCTCCCAGTAACGAACCGACAGTGAGGGGAACCGTGACACTGGCGGCATGGGAGAGAACGGCGGAGCGGATCGTGTCGAGCGAGGGCTCCGCGAGCAACCGCTTGGGGAAGAAAGCGGCGAGGGCCGCGAGCGCACCGGCGGGCAAGGCCTTCTTGAGCATGTCGAGCCCGCGGTGGAGCTGCACGCGGATCGTGCCGGGGCTTCGCTCCAAGGCATGTGCGATGTCAGCCGGTGAGAGGCCGTGACGAAGGCTGAGGTTGACCACGAGCCGGTAAGGCTCCGGCAGTCCATCGATCGCCTCGGCGAGCTCGCCAGAGAGCTCCTGACTCTGCGCCTGCTCGAGGGGAGACGCCTCGATGCGCTCCCGCAAGCGATCCGGATCGAGCGGTCGACTCGCGCGTCGCCTCGCCTGACGGGCCTGATTGTTCAGGATACCGATCAGCCAGGGCATCAAAGGACGCTGAGGGTCCCAAGCAGCCGCGCTCTCGATGGCGGTCACGAAGGTCGACTGCACGAGATCCTCGGCGTCACTCGCCTCGCCGGCCAAGTGAATGGCCACCCGAAGCAGCTCGGCCGCCGTGCGATCGAAGACTCCCGCCAAGGCCGAGACATCACCCTTGGATCGAAAGCGCTCGAAGAGTTGCTCGTTCGTTCTTTCCATACCACAGAGACTGGACCCGAGCCGCCCGATCGTTACAGGCTTTTTCTGGGGGGCGAGGGACGATGGTCGATGACTCGATACGATGGGTCGATGACGATTCACGAGGTACGATGTGTCAATGACGAGTTACGAGGCACGACGGTCGATGACGATTCACGAGGGACGATGGGTCGATGACGTTTCCCGGGCGGTGGCTTTGTCTGCTTCACTTGTCTCTGGGAGACTCCGACTCGGGCGGAAGTGCGCGCTCGACTGGTCTCGCCCGGACCCGAATCGTACTGGCAGTGAGGGTGGCCGATCCTGGTGAGGAATCCGCTCTGCGGATCGCGGCGAAGGCCTCGTCAACAACCGCCACAGGAGGGAATCGACATGCGCCATTGTCTTTGGATCGCCCTGTTCATCTTGCCCGGATGCTCGACGTCCAAGTTCAATCTTACCGGAGTGAGCGTCCCGGTGCTCGCGAACGATGCCGGGTATGAGAGCGCGATGAGAGTGCCGTTCGACGAGCGGGCCAAGAACGTCCTCTGGTTCCATGGCCTCTTCGGTGAGACGGTTCCCGACGTCGGCGAAATGGTCGAGGAGGAGCTGGCTGGAGCCGAGGCCATCGTCGGCTTCCGCGTCACTCAGGGCGCGAGCTTCCATGACTGGCTGATCACACACCTCTCGCTGACCCTGGTCCGGATGAAAACGGTGCGTGTGACCGGTGCAGTCGTCTCGGGTGCGCCGGAGCCGCCGGTCGATTCGCGACCGTAGACTCGAGACATGGCATTCGGAGCGCCGGCTTCAGCCGGTCCCCGTGTCCTCCATCCAAGCGTCTCGGAGGGACCTGGATCTCACGTCCGAAGCTCCGTGGCACGATGCTGCCGGGTGAGATCGGAC
>JAVJTD010000407.1:0-7501 GCA_040219065.1 Planctomycetota bacterium | reverse complement strand
AATGATTTGAGATTGTATGGTGATGTATTATGGGTTTTTTTTTGTTTAAGGTTTTTGTGGTGTGAGCTCGGCCTGGTGAGAAGTTGGGCGAATCTCGTGAGGTGTCAGTGTCTTCATACGTCTCTGGCCGCGAGCCGTGTGAGAACGATCTCGGTCCGGCTCGACGCCCAATTCTCGGTGGACCGGTGGGGCTTTGCAAAGCTTTCGCGGGGCGCGATTCGAGGACACACACTCTTTTACAGGGCGTGGACTCGGTGAAGTCGGGCGCCCGCCACAATGACCGGACGATCGACCCGGGCGTTTACCGCCTCGAGAATCGAGGCGCGCGTTTGACGATCCAAGAGCGCCGCGATACACCTGGTCCGCCTTGGCAGTGAGACTCCCCGATTCCCGAACGAAGCGAGAAGACTTCCCCATGGCCGGCTCTTCGAAGAAGGTGATCATCGCGGCGCTGATCGGCAATGGCCTGATCTCGGTGACCAAGTTCGTAGCCGCCGCCCTCACGGGCAGCTCAGCCATGCTGTCCGAGGGCATCCACTCGGTGGTGGACACGGGTAACCAAGTCCTCTTGCTCCACGGGCTGCGCGCGGCGAAGCGTCCGGCCGATTCCCGCTTCCCCTTCGGCCACGGCAAGGAGATCTACTTCTGGAGCTTCGTGGTCGCGATCCTCATCTTCGCGGTCGGTGCCGGCATCTCGATCTACGAGGGCATCATTCACATGCTCGATCCCCACGGCGTCGAGAACCCGACGATCAACTACGTCGTTCTCGGCATCGCGATGATCTTCGAGGCCGGCGCTTGGTGGTTCGCCTACAAGGAGTTCCAGGCCATCAAGGGCGATCGCACCTACTTCGAAGCGGTACACGCCGGCAAGGACCCCACGATGTTCGTCGTGCTGTTCGAGGACACGGCCGCGATGCTCGGCCTGATCGTCGCCTTCCTGGGAGTCCTCCTCGGTCAGCTCACCGGGAGCGCCCTCTTCGATGGTGCCGCCTCGATCGTCATCGGACTGATCCTCGCCGCCACCGCGATTTGGCTGGCCGTCGAGACGAAGAGCCTGCTCATCGGCGAGTCCGCCGAGCCCCGGGTGGTCAAATCGGTTCGTGCCATCGCCGATTCGACCGACCTCGTCGAGCGCGTCAACGAGGTCCTCACCTTGCACATGGGCCCCGAGTTCATCCTGGTGACGATGAGCGTCGACTTCGTCGATACGATGAAGGCCAAGGATATCGAGAGCACGATCACCGGGCTCGATCGCCGCATCAAGAAGGAGCATCCCGACATCAAGCGCGTCTTCATCGAGGCCGAGCCGTTCCAGAGCCGCGGCGGCTCTTCGGCAGGGGGAGCTGCTTCCTCGTGACCAGCCGCCACCAAAGGCCGCGCCGTATCGTGCTCACCGGAGGTCCGGCCGCCGGCAAGACCGCCATCACCGAGGTGCTCCGCCGCGAGCTGTCCGATGAAGTCACCGTCGTCCCCGAATCGGCCACCATCCTATTCGGGGGTGGCTTCCCGAGGCCCAGCGAGCCCCGCGGGCGACGTCACGTTCAACGCGCGATCTTCGCAGTGCAGCACGAGCTCGAAGACCTGTGCTCGGACATGCACCCGAAGAAGACTCAGATCTGCGACCGAGGCAGCCTCGACGGCGCCGCTTACTGGCCAGGGGGGCCGCAGAAGTTCGTGCAGGCCATGTCGACGACGCTCGAGAAGGAGCTCGCCCGCTACGACGCCGTCGTCTTCCTCGAGACGTCGGCCTACGATGAGCCACAGTACGTGGCCGACGGCTCCCTGCGCATCGAAGATGCTGCCGAAGCCCGGCGGCTGGATCGCCGCTTGCGCAAGATCTGGAGCCACCACCCGTCCTTCCACCTGGTCGCGCACTCCCAGCGCTTTTATGAGAAGGTCGCCTCGGTGCTGATCATGCTGCACCGCACCCTCGGCATCGGTGTGTCGAGCCCGGAGCTGAGTCTTCAGAACCGCAGACCCGGCCGATGACAGCACGAGCGTCGTCGCGGCAACGACAAGCGCCTCCCGACTAGCCGACACACACGGCTTCCGGCCTCGCCTCGGGCCCCGCTGCCCTCCCGTGCCGAATGCGTCGTCCACTCTTGCATCACCGCGGCCAGTCCGCGACCATGAGGCGCCGTTCGCCCCACACAACGCCGATGACCACTCACACCGGGACAAAGCATGGTCGCGACCGCCACGGGATTCCTCTGGGTGCTCCTTCTCGGAGCGGTGCCCGGATCGGACGAGACGCCTTCTCTCTACGAGGTCATCCCCCGCGGTGAGGCTCTTCTCGCAGAGCGGGGCTGCCTGAGCTGCCACTCCGCACCTCCGGTGGCCATCGAGCGCCTCAGTCCGAATCCCGCGCCGCGGCTGGCCGACGTCGGCGCGCGGCTGACGCCGCAGTACCTACGTCACTACCTCGAAGCTCCCCACACCATCCGGCCGGGTGCCCGCATGCCGGACTTGCTCGGTGGTCTCGAGGACACGAAACGACGAGCAGCGGTCGAGGACCTCGTGCAGTTCCTGGCTTCGCTCGGTGGTCCGATCGATCACGATCCGTCCGCCGGCGGGCTCGAGGAGCTCGAGAGCGGGAGACGCCTCTTCCACGAATCCGGCTGCATCGCGTGCCATGCACCCATCGAGCCGGTCGAGGCACTCGAGAGGCCGTACGGCCATTACAGCGACGCCGAGCTGAACGCCTTCTTCGAGGAAGAGGACGAAGGCCTCTTCGAGATCCCGGCGATTCCCGGAGCTTGGGTCCCGACCGACATCCGACTCGCCGACCTCGCCGAGCGCACCTCGGTCGATGCGTTGTCTGCTTTTCTTCGCGATCCCGAGTCCGTCCGGCCCGGCGGGCGCATGCCGTCGTTGTCCTTGACCGAGGAGGAGGCCAAAGACCTCGCCTTCTACCTCTTGCGCCAGCAAGCCAAGAAGAGCGAGGCGCCAGGCATCGGCTACGAGTACTTCGAGGCGCAGAACGAGAGCCCCGTGCCGAGCGTCGAGGGCCTCTCGCCGTCTCGCACCGGACGAGTCGATGATCTCGGCAGCCTTCCCGAGCACAGACCGGATCAGTTCGTTTTTCGCTTCCGCGCCTCTCTGAAGATCCCTGCCGACGGTCGCTACCGCTTCTTCACGACCTCGGACGATGGCTCGCGCCTCTGGATCGACGACCAACTGGTCGTACAGAACGACGGCACTCATCCCATGCAGGAGCGCTCGGGTCAGATCGAGCTCACTGCCGGCAGCCATCGCTTGACCGTGATCTGCTTCGAGGCGGGGGGCGGCGAGGGGCTCTCGGTCTCTTGGGAAGGCCCCGGTCTCGAGAAGCAGGTCATCGACGAGTCCGTCACGACGACGGCATCCTTGGCCTTCCAGGTCCCGACCGACGGATCCTTCCAGCCCGATCCCGAGCGTGCCGCTCGCGGACGCGCACGCTTCTTCGCGCTCGGATGTGCCTCGTGCCATGACGACGTGAGGCGAGGCGAGGAGACCCCGGCCCGGCAAGCCGGTCCGGCCCTTGCCAACCTCGATCCGAGGCGTGGCTGCCTTGCCGTGAATCCTCCGGGCGAGCTTCCCCAGTACTTCTTCGCCGACGCCGAGAGGAAAGCGCTCCGCGATGCGGTTGCCGAGGCTTCGTCTTGGACCGAGCCCCTTCCCGCCGAGGAGCAGGTGACTCGGACCCTCGCCCGTCACCAGTGCCTCGCTTGCCACCGCCGCGATGAACTGGGTGGCCCGCGTGACGATCGCCGCGAGTACTTCGTCATTCGGGGAGATGCCGAGCTCGGCGACGAGGGCCGGATCCCGCCCCACCTCGATGATGTCGGGACCAAGCTCTGGCAGCGGACGCTCGAAGCCGTGCTCCTCGATGAAGAGCGCGTTCGCCCCTACATGGCTGCCCGCATGCCGCAGTACGGCAAGCAGCACGTCGCGCCATTGGCGGCGCTGTTGACGAAGGTCGATCACGATCCCGCCGACGACGTCGAGCCCGAGTTCACGCCGGAAGCGGTCCAGATCGGCCGCCAGCTCGTCGGCACCGAGGACGGGCTCGGCTGCATCAACTGCCACACTCTCGCCGGCTTCGACTCCCTCGGCGTACCCGCCGTCGACCTCGCGACCATGACCGAGCGCATTCGCCCCGGATGGTTCCATCGGCTGATGGCGGATCCGATGACGGTCAACATGACGACGCGCATGCCCAAGTTCTGGCTCGAAGGCAAGAGCCCGGTCGATGTCCTCGGCGGCGACCCGGACGCGCAGATCGACGCGATGTGGTCCTACCTCTCGCTCGGCAAGTCGATGCCGCTTCCCAAAGGACTCGTGATCCCCGAGGCCGAGTACGAGCTCGAGGTGATCGACGAGCCGATCATGATCGGCGTCTTCATGGCGGGCGTCAGCCCGCGCACCCTCGTGGTCGGCTTCCCCGAGAGCCTCCACTACGCCTTCGACATGCAGAGCTCTCGGCTCGCCAAGGCCTGGCGGGGACGCTTCTTCAACGCGCAGGGCACTTGGCATGCCCGCGCCGGTGCCCTCGAGGCTCCGCCGAGCGAGGATCGCATCGACCTGCCGCTGGGCGCGCCCTTCGCCGAGCTCCGCAACGAGGAGCAGCCCTGGCCCGACGAGCCTGCCGATGTGCTGGGGTATCGCGTGCTCGGTCGGCGCTACGACGACGAGCGGCGACCCGCGTTCCGTTACCGCTACCAAGGTGCCACGATCGAGGAGAAGCCTTACCCGAAGCTCGAGCGGAGAGGCTCCTGGCTGGTGCGCTCGTTCGAGCTCTCGGCGGATCGTGAGCCGAGCGGACTGTACTTCCGGGCAGCCACTGGACAGAAGCTGCGATCCGTCGCGCCCGGTGCCTGGCTGGTCGACGACACGATCCTGGTCCAGGTGCCCGTCGCCGCTGACGGCTCGGGCGGAGGGGTCTGGCGAGCGAATGGAGACGGCCAAGAGGACCTCGTGGTCCCGATCCAATGGACCAAGGCCGAGGGCGGCGGTGTCGTCGCGACCTTCGAAGTGGAGATGACCTGGTGATGGGCACGATGATTTTCACCTCTGGCCTTTGGATCGCACTGTCCTTGGGCGCCGTCGCGCAGACGCCCGGCCCCGACGAGCCGATCGCGAACGACGACCTCCACAACGAAGAGGCGATGTATCGCATCGTCGATCTGAAGCACCCGGACGACATCACGCTCGAGGTGAGCGGCCTCACCTGGCTACCCGACGACAGGCTCATGGCGGCCACCCGCCGCGGTGAAGTCTACATCGTCGAGAATGCCCTCTCCCCGGACGGCAGCGACGTCGTCTTCAAGCGATTCGCCCACGGACTCCAGGAGCCTTTGGGTCTGCTCGTCAAAGACGGCTGGATCTACTTCGCGCAGCGCGGCGAGCTCTCGCGAATGCGCGACACGAACGGCGACGACCGAGTCGACGAGATCGAGACGATCTGCGACACCTGGCGAGTGAGCGGCAATTACCACGAGTACAACTTCGGTCCCAGGCTCGATCCCGATGGCAACTTCTGGATCACGACCAACAAGCCGTTCGGCGGCGAGCCGTTCGGACGCGTGGATTGGCGCGGCTGGGCCCTGCGGATCACGCCGGATGGCGAGATGATCCCGACGGCCTGCGGCCTGCGCTCGCCGGCGGGCCTCGCCGCCAGTCCCTGGGGCGAGATGTTCTACACCGACAACCAGGGCGAATGGTGCGGGGCGAGCAAGCTCAGCCACCTCGAGCCGGGCGACTTCCACGGACATCCTTGGGGCTTGCCCTCGGCGAAGCGCGAGGAATGGAAGTATCCCTATCCGGGCGATCCCGTCAGCGGTCGCCCGATGCCCGACGTCCACAAGGAGATCCCCAGCTTCAAGCTCCCGGCGGTGTGGTTCCCCTACGACAAGATGGGCAAGTCCCCCTCGGGCATGGTCTGGGATCAGACCGGCGGCCGCTTCGGGCCTTTCGAAGGTCAGCTCTTCGTCGGCGACCAGCATCACTCCTCGATCATGCGCGTGTTCTTGGAGCGAGTGAACGGCCACTGGCAGGGCGCCTGCTTCCCCTTCCGCTACGGGTTCCAGAGCGGCGTCTTGCGGATGGCCTGGAGCCCGGATGCGAAGCTGTTCGTCGGTATGACCAACCGCGGCTGGGGCTCGAGAGGCAACAGCACCGAGGGATTGCAGCGCCTCGACTGGACGGGCCGCACGCCGTTCGAGATCCGCGAGATGCGGGTCACGCGAGACGGCTTCCGTCTGGTGTTCACGAGGCCGGTCGATGCCGAGTCCGCTCGCGAACTCTCGGGCTATCGCCTCGAGAGCTACACGTATCTCCTGCATTCCACCTACGGCAGCCCCGAGGTCGAGAAGCAGACCCTGAGTGTGTCCGAAGCCCGCGTCTCGAGAGACGGGCTCTCGGTCGAGCTCGTCGTCCCCGACAGAAGGCGCGGCTACGTCCACGAGCTCCATGCCATGGCGATCCGCTCGGAGGACGCTCTGCCCCTATTGCACACCGCCGCGTATTACACGCTGATCGAATTGCCGGAGTGATGGGCGCGCATTCGAGCGAGGTCGAATGCGAGGCTCACGAACGGAAGGAACTTCCGACCAGCGAATTCTGAGGTTTCCCGAATCTTGTCAGGAGGCCTTTCGGTACCTGTCCGACTGGAGCTTCCGCGTCGTCCGCTCCGAGGACACGCTCGTCCGGTTCGAGAGCGATCGCGTGTTCATCCAGGTCTTCCACGGCCGGACTTCCTTCGAGATCGGCCTGGAGGTCGGGCTCCTCCGGAATGCCAGCAGGCTCGATCACGACCTGTCGGCGGTGATCGAGCTCACGGACCCGGATGCCGCCCAGCGGGGACAACCCGGCTTTGCCAGCCAGCCTACGCGAGTCGCGACCCTCCTCACCGAACCTGCCGAGCTGTTCCGCCAATACGGGCGAACAGTGGCACAGGGTGACGCCGAGGTCTTTCGACGACTCGAGACCATCGGGATGAAGAGGAGCGAGTCCTTGGCATTGAGATCCATGGTGGCCCGAGCCCTCGAAGCGTTCCGCAAGGGCGACTGGAGAACCGTTGCCGAGGAGCTCTCCTCCATCGAGTCGGTACTCTCACCGGCCGAGCGGAAGAAGCTGGAGTACGCTCGACGAAAGCTGACCTCGGGCGATTGAGACCGGCCGACTCAGAGTCGCCCCTCTTGACAGGGATTGCCCCGAGCGGTCGAGTGTCTGCCCTATGCGGCATGAAGCGAGAGAGATCGATAAGATCGCCTGGGCGCCTACTGCACCTCGATCGTCTCGGCGCCGGTCACACTCACGAAGGCCGGGCCAGTCGGATCGATCGTGAACGCCGCGGCCCAGAACAAGCTGCCGGGCGCGATCGACGGGAACAGGATCTCGGGAGTTCGCGCGGAGCCGGTCGCATCCACGGTGGCGCTCAAGAACGGCGCGAGCTGAAGCGAAAGGCCCGTGCAGGCATCGGCCGTGAGCGGCAGCGAGAGACCCGGAGAGATCGGAA
>JAVJTD010000406.1:0-5749 GCA_040219065.1 Planctomycetota bacterium | reverse complement strand
CGCTCGCGGCTCACCCCCTTTCGTGATCGAGGGGCGTCTCCCGCTCCCGCCCGCGCGCTCCGGTTGTGGATGCGTAGGTCGTTCAGAAAGCGTTGCCATGTCTTTAGTTGCGGAGTTGGGTTTATCCTGCTGGAGGGGCTTTTTCTCTCTCCGGGCCCTGTGGAGCGTGGTAGGATCTCGGTGAGTTTTCGCCTTGGAGAGGATGCCGGGAATGGCCCTTCTCCGGGCGGTTTGGAAGGAATGAAGCCGAAGATCCCCCAGGTCCTCATGAACCAGACGCTGCGACAACGCCGGCGCTCGTCGAGCGCTTCGCGCGGGCTTGCCCTTCGGGCATTGGCCGCGTCGATCGGGCTGCTGCTCGCCGGTTGCGGTCTGTTCGAGGACGATTCGCCGCCCGAGGTGCGCACCGTCCGGGTCGATCAGACCTGGAGCTTGGTAGCCGAGATGGGGGGGCGCGATGGGCGCTTCGGCTCGTACGTGCCATTGAGCCTCGTGTCGGTGTACGAGGATCAACGCGAAGCGATCCTCATCGAGCCGCGCTTCCATGTCTCGTTCCGCCAGGTCCCGCTCTTCGAGGACGCCAGGCTAGCGGTGGACATCGCCGTTCCCAGCAAGAACTGGGAGAAGATGACGTCGCCCGTCACCTTCCGCATCGAGCTCGAGGATCAGAGCGGCACCCGCGAGCTGTATCGCCGCGAGCTCGACCCGAAGAACGTCCCGGGCGATCGCGGCTGGATCCCGGTCGAGGTGCCGCTTCCCGGCGGTTCGGCTTCGGGCCAGCCACTCGTCACGGTCACCTTCGCGGCCGATGGCGAAGACCGCTCGCAGGGACGGCTCACCGCCTGGAGCCGCGGGCGCATCGAGTCGCGGGGTCGCCAGATCGAGGTCGGCGGCGATCCGCTCGTCTCCACTGAGCCCGTGAAGGACCTGCTCCAAGACGAGCTGCTCGCCCATCGCAGCGAAAAAGGCGGCAAGACCCGAGAGGGCGTCGTCCCGTTCGGGCTCAAGCTGCCGTTCGAGCCGGGTGAGATCCCGGCGCTCCGGATCGATGTCGGTGCGCGCCTCGACTTCGAGAACGTCGCGCTGCCCGAGCGCCCGCTGATCGACCTCGAGCTGTTCGCGATCGGTGTGAAGCTCGACCCGCAAGGGCTGCTCCGCTACCGCATCACCATGACGGCCGGTGGGCGAGAGACGCTCGTCGCGCAGCGTGAGCTCGATGCGGCGGAGCTCGAGCGCTGGGAGTTCGGCTTCCGCACCCTTCGCGAGAAGCTGCCCCTGCCCGTCCTCGCCGAGAGCGCGACGCTGTCGGTCGAGGTGACGGGCGGCGCGACGAACGAGCGGCTCTTGACCGGCGTCTCGCGCTTCCGCGTCCTGGAAGAAACGCGCGCTGAGCGGCGGGTGCCCGGCGACAAGCCGAACGTCTTGGTCCTGCTCGTCGACACGCTGCGCGCCGACCACCTCGGCGCCTACGGCTACGACCGCGACACCAGTCCCAACTTCGACCGCCTCGCCGAGCGCGGAATCCTGTTCCGCAACGCGGTCGCGCAGTCGTCCTGGACGCTGCCGTCGACCGTCAGCCTGCTGACCGGCCTCTACCCGCAGACGCACGGTTCGTTGGAAGGGGCGACGATTCGCCTGCGCGACGACGTGCCGACCCTGCCCGGGCTGCTGCTGGAGAAGCGCATCGCGACCGGCGGCTTCGCGGCGAACTTCATCATCAGCGAGAAGAACGGCTTCGCTCGCGGCTTCCAAAAGCTCGACGAGCTGTTCCTGCAGCCGGCCGCCGCGCTGAACGCGTCACTCCTCGACTGGATCGACCGGCAGGGCGGGCGCCCGTTCTTCGGGTACGTCCACTACTTCGACCCTCACACGCCCTACGCGCCACCGGCGCCGTTCGACCGTCAGTTCGCCACCGGCTCGCCCGACATCGAGCGCGAGCGCTCGGTCGCGATCCGTTGGGCGAGGCTCGAGGAAGAGAATCCCTTCTACTTGCTCTTCGATTGGAAGGTCGTGCCCGAGGTCGAGGGCGACTTCAAGGTGACGCCCGAGCGCGAGCTGATCTTGAGCGAGTGGCTCGTCCAGCACTGGATCGATCGCTACGACGGCGAGATCCGCTACTGGGACGCAGAGCTCGGCCGGTTGCTCGATGACCTGGAGCAACGGCAGGTGCTCGACGACACGTGGATCCTGATCACGTCCGATCACGGCGAAGCCTTCGGCGAGCACGCCTTCTTCGGGCACGGCGACAACCTGCACGACGAGTTGATCCGGGTGCCGTACTTGATCGTGCCGCCCGGGGATCGCAAAGGCCAAATCGTCGAGCGGCCCGTCGAGCTGGTCGACATCCTGCCGACGGTCCTCTCGATCTACGGCTTCCCGCAGCCGCAAGTCCCTTTGGTCCCGAGCGGCTTGCCGGGTCGTATCCTGGCGCCCGGAGATCGCAACGACCGCGGCGCCGGGTTCGCATTCGTCCGAGGCCGGGCGATCGAGTCCGATGACGTCGTGACCCTCGAGAGGGCTGCGCTTCGGAGCGCCGAGCGCAAGGTGATGACCGAGCTCGACAGCGACTCCTGGCGCTTTTACGACCTGACGAAGGATCCGGGCGAGCAGAATGCGCTGAATGCGTCGGAGCTGTCAGACGCCTCGCCGCTACGCTCCGCCCTCGATCAGTGGACTCGAGAGACGCCCAGCTCGCGGCGAGAGGTCACGACTCTCGACGAGGCCACTCGTCAGAAGATGATCCAGCTCGGATACATCAACTCCGTCAGCCCTGCGAAGAAGCGCGGCAAGGACCGTCCGGAAAAGGACGAGAATCCTGAGGACGGTGGGGAGCCGAAGAAGGACGCATCTGGGAACTGACGGCCGGGCGGGCGAGGTGATGAGTTGACCTTCGGAGCTTCTAACCTGCAAAAGAGTATTCGAAGCTCACTCTTGCTCGCCGTGCTCTGCCTGGGCTGCTCGAAGGAGGAGCCGAAGCAGCCACCGGTGCCGGTCCGGACCGAGACCTCGGTCCCGCTCTTCGGCCGTCACGGCGAGGGCTTCTCCACCTGGAGGCCGCAGTTGCCCTTCGCCCTGGGCGACGCGATCCGCGAGGCCGTCGTCGTGCCGAGGCGCCAGTACCTGCGCCTGCGAGGCGTACCGAGACACGAAGGCGCGAGGCTGGAGGTCTGGTGCGGTATCCCGCCGGCGCGGTGGTCCGATCCCGAGCCGATTCGCCTCACCATCGCTGAGGTCGAAGGAGGTGAGGAGCGAGTGCTCGTCACGCGCGAGCTGACGCCCGCGACCGACTTAAAACATCGGACTTGGATTCGCCTCGAAGCAGACCTGCCGGGATCTGGGGAAGATGCTTCGCCAATCGATCTGATCCTGCGGGCCGAGGGCGGCGCGGATCGGCCTGGAGCGCTCGTGGCCTGGAGCGGCGCCCTGGTGACGTCGCGGGGTCGTCTCGATCCGGGCGGTCTGGGCCCTGTGACTTGGCAGGAGCCTGGCCATGACTGGATGCCCGTCCTGACCGAGTCGACGTCCGGAGAGACGTGGCAGCTCCGATTGCCAGGCATGGCGGGCCATGTCGACGCCGTGCGCATCCGACCGGGAGAAGAGGTCCGGGTCCCGCTCGAGAGCCGCGGCGAGTGGGTGAAGCTTCAGGCGTTTGCGATCCCGGGCCGGCGCGCGCCGAGCGGGAAGGTGACGTGGGTGCTCTCTTGGGAGGCGAACGGCAAACGCCTGCGTCTCTTCGAGGCGAGCCTCGAGACGAGCACGCTCGATGTCGACGAGGTGGGCGTGCGGGTCTTGGAGGCCGAGGCCGAGCTGCCGAGTGGCGTGGGGCACCTCGTGTTCTCGGTCGAGGGCGAGATCGATGGGGGATTGATCACCGGGCTGACGCGGATCGAGACGGTCGTGCGACATGCGGCGCCACGGGCGAGGCCGAACGAGACACCCAACGTCCTCGTGATCCTGGTCGACACGCTCCGGGCCGATCACCTCGGCTGCTACGGCTACCCCCGTCCCACGTCCCCGACGCTCGATCGGCTCGCCGCACGCGGGATCCGATTCGAGCGATGCCTGGCTCAGAGCTCTTGGACCTTACCCTCGGTGGCCAGCTTGATGACCGGCCTTCATCCACCCGCGCATGGCGTCGTCGATGCCGCGAGCGGCCTGCAGATCGCGCGCGGCGTGGAGACGATGGCGGAGAGGCTCTCGGCCGCCGGGTTCACGACGGCCGCCTTCTCGGCAAACTTCCTCGTCGGACCGGCGGGGGGCTTCGATCGCGGCTTCGAGCGCTTCGAGGCGCTGCCGTTCGCCTCGGCGGAATCGTTGAACCGATCAGTGCGGGCCTGGCTCGACGAGGTGGGGTCGCATCCCTTCTTCGGCTACGTGCACTACTACGATCCGCACCTGCCGTATGCCGCGCCCGCGCCCAAGACGCGCCGATTCGTGCCCGAAGAGGAGCAGGCGCTCGGCCGGCTGGACGAGGTGATAGAGCGCTTCCACCAGGTCGCTCAGGAGGCTGCGCTGTTCGCCGATCGCTTGACGATTCGCGATGAGGTGGAGGGACACCTGCAGGTCGGCGAAGGCGAGATCGTGATCAGCCGTTGGCTGCGGGATCGCCTGATCGATCTCTACGACGCCGAGATTCGATACTGGGACGATCAGTTGGCCGAGCTGCTCGAAGGGCTCGCGGCGCGCGGCCTCATGGACCGCACCTGGCTGATCATCACCTCGGATCACGGAGAGGCCTTCGGCGAGCATGGCTACTTGGCCCACGGCCAGACGCTCTACGATGAGCTCGTGCGGGTGCCTCTGATCATCGTGCCTCCAAGGTCACAATCCGGGTTCGTCGAGACACAGGCGGTCGAGATGACCGACATCGCGCCGACGGTGCTCTCGCTGCTCGGGCGGACGGTGCCGGAGACCTGGCGCGCTCGCCCTTTGAAGGTGGATTCGCCCGAGCGCGGTGCGCGGCGGCCCGCTTTCAGCTTCGTCTCGGCTCGGGTGCGTGAGCCTGGTGAGGCAGGGCCGAGCTACCACGAGCTGACGGCGACGAGCGACGCTCGGTGGAAGGCAATCGAGCACGAAGAGGGGCGGCTGGAGCTGTACGATGTCGCGTCCGATCCTGGAGAGCTCGAGGACGTGGCGAAGAGCGAAGCGAAGCGTGCCGAGGAGCGCCGCGCGGCTCTCGAGCGTTGGCGAGCGGCGACGCCGCGGCCGGCGAGTGCGTCGGGCTTGCTCGACCCTGCCGTCCAACGTGCCCTTCAAATGATGGGATACGTGTCGGAGGGGAAGTAGGCATCAACCGGCTGAAGCCGGTGGGAACATCCTGGCTGAAGCCAGCGGATACGAAGATCCGGAACCGGCTGAAGCCGGTGGGAACAACCTGGCTGAAGCCAGGGGATACGAGTACGAATACGAGGACGAATCAGCCCAGGATCCGCCGGTACAGCGCTTCGATCTGCTCGGCGTCTTCGGCGGGTGTCTTGATGGGCTGCTTCGGCTCTCGCAGGCGATCGCACACCGCCGGATCCTCTACGAGCTCGAGCATCTTGGCGCGGAGGTCCTTGGCATCGCTCTCTCGGAACAGCAGGCCGTTCTGATGGACCTCGACGAACTCGCGCATGCCGCCGAGGTCGGAGGTCAGGACCGGAATCCTCGCCAGAGCCGCCTCGTGAAGGGTCAGTGGCGAGTTCTCGAACCAGACCGATGGCACGACCAGCACGTCGCTGGATCCGAGGACGCGGGCGAGAGATCGGAA
>JAVJTD010000403.1:0-6087 GCA_040219065.1 Planctomycetota bacterium | reverse complement strand
GCCCGGGCAAGACGGACAGCTTCCAGTAGCCGCCGGCCGTCGTGGTCGCATGCTCGTCAGTGCCGACCAGATGGATCTGCGCCCCGCCGACGCCGCGGCTACTGGAAGCTGTCCGTCTTGCCCGGGCGTTACGCCATCGGTGTCTCGATCGACGATCGCTCCTTCGTCGACCTCGGGGTGCGGCATCGGCAGTGGGTCGAGGTGAGCGCTCACGAGGCGACCGAGGTGCCCGACTTCCGGCTCGAGCGCGGACGCATCATCAGCGGGCGCGTGGTCGATCCCGCGGGCGAGGCTGTGGCCGATGCCTGGATCTCGGCGCAGTGGACCGTCACCACACCCGAAGGGCAGGAGATCCCGCGCGCCGCCGCGTTCCGCTCCGACGCGCGCGGCTCCTTCCTCCTCGCCGGTCTCCCCGGCGGACAAGAGGTGGAGCTGACGGTCCATCACCGAGTGGCCGTCTCGAGCGAGCCCACTTCCTGGCGAATCGGATCACCGGGACGATTGACCGTCCAGGTCCAGCCGCACGTGAGGCAGCCCTTGACGGGGCGGGTCACTCGCTCGAACGGGACACCCGTCGATCGAGCGCGGATCGAGGTGTGGACGCGACCGATCGGTCAAGTACACCTCGACCATCGCCAGGTCGATATTGCCAGCGACCAGCAGATCGCGACCGATGCCAGCGGTGCCTTCGTCTGGGCCGAGCTGCTCCCGGTCGATGCCGAGTATCGAGTCGTCGCGTATCCGCGCGGAGAAGCGCCCTTCGCTGGCGAATGGTTCGCCGGGGAGGCATTGCCGCAAGCGGTGGCGTTGACGCTGCCGACCTTGCAGTCCCTGACCGGTCAGGTCGTGGACCCCGAAGGTGTGCCCGTCGAAGGTGCCTGGATCATCCAGGCCGGTTCGGGACCGCGTCCCGCGCGAGCGCGCTCGGACGAGACCGGCTCGTTCGAGATCGGCGGATTCACGGCGCGCTCCGGCCTCGTGTTCGCCGAGCGTGATGGTGTGACGTTCGGCCGCGTCGCGGACGGCAAGCTTCATTTGATCCTCGAGCCCGGTCGCGGCACTCGGGCGTTGCAAGGGCCCGGCGTCGAGGTGGCGCGAGACCTCGTGCCGAGGCTGCTCGAGCCGAGCTGGGAGACGGCCCTGAGCAACCCGACCGATCCGGTCAACCTCCGGACCTTCTCTCTGATGGCCCGCGTCGACCCGGCGCGCGTGTTCGAGCTGATCGAGAGCGACGAGCTGCCCACCGCGCAGCAGCGCGACTTCCTCCGGGTCGCCCTCGCCCAGTACTGGCTCCTCGAGCGGCCCGACGATGCGCACCGCTTGATCGAGGAGGCCGAGTCGGCCGAGTGGCAGACAGCGGGCCTGGTCGCGGCCGCCCGGTCATTGCCCGCGGACGAGGTGCAGGGCAAGGCGAGCCTGCTCGAAAAGGCGCAGGCGCTCCTCCCGAAGGTCGACGATGGCGCGAGCCGCCTGATGCGCACGGCGACGGTCGCTCAGGAATGGTGGGCGATCGGCGAGCACGACCGCGCTCGCTCGCTGCTCAGCGAAGGACAGAAGCAGGCGGCGAGGCTGGCTCCGGACGACGGCTTCAATCAGTTCGCACGCGGCACGTTCGCCAGTCGGCTCGCCCGCACCGACCTCGAGGCGGCGCTCGCGCTGGTAGGGGACGGCGCACCCGCGAAGGATGCCTATCTGGGCGAGATGGCCGTAACGTTGGCCGAGGATCGCATCGGCGACGCCGAGCGCGTGTTCCGCGCCTTGGGCTCCGACTCGCAAAGGCACCGCTGGATCGGCGAGCTGGCGCGCGTGATGGCGCCTCGCGACCTGATTCGCACGCGGCGGCTCATCGAGAGCCTCGGGGACAGTGGACAGCGCGCGGGCGCTTTGGCCGTCTGCGCCGAGGCCGTTTTGCCGTACTCGTCCGAGCGGGCGGAGTCCTTGCTGGGAGAGGCCTTCGACGAGCTCGACAAGGTGTCGATCTCGAACGACGAGATGGCGCGAGTGCCGACGGCCGCCATCGGGGCGGCGCTCTTACCGATCGCCGAGCGCGTAGCACCCGAGCGCGTGTCCGAGCTGCTCGTGCGGTCCCTCGCCCTGCGCCGTCCCGTGCCCTGGCCGGCCTTCCTCGGCAGCGAGGTCGAGCGGCTCGAGGCCGAAGCCTCGTTGGCTCTCTTCGTCGCCCGTTACGACGGAGAGCTCGCGAGGGCGCTGCTGGACGACGTCGTCAGCGCGGCTGGCGCCTGGATCGACGAGCCTGGCTTGTCGAGGAGGATCCTCGAGGCGAGGACGATCCTGTCCCCGAGCGAGGCCTTCGACTCCCTGGAGCGAGAGCAATCCGTCGACATCCGCGCACGCCAGTCCGTCGCCGACCTCCTGACGACGCCCGCTGACGAGAAGTGGCAAGACCTCAGGAGGCGGCACTTGGGTCTGTTCTGGTGAGGGCCCAGACGGGAGTGCGCAAGCCGAGCGAGCTGTCGTCTCCTGTCTCGTGAGGAACTGACATCGAGCGAGCTTGCGCCCGAGGCATGCCCAGTGCTGACGTCCTGTTCTGTTGCGAGCCTCCGTCCCTCTGGCCCGCAATATCGGGCCACGGAGCACCGGATGTGAGGTTTGTGTCCGCGAAGAGGGAGAGCACGGAGACCGGCTGAAAGCCAGCGCTCCGAACGACCCGATTACCCGGTCACCTGAACACCTGAACACCTGAACACCTCAACACCGCACCCGCCGCCAGACCTCTTCGTCGGTGAGCACCTGGGCGGCTTTCTCGTCGGATCGGCCACGGAGGGCGGCGGGTCGGCGCCGGACTGCAGCATTGAGTACCTGATAAAACCTTCGGTCGCCGACGAGCCAGCGCGTCAGGACCTTCAGGCTCAGGGGCAAGAGGTGCCGGGTCCAGAGCATCCTGCTCGAGGTGATGTTCTGCCAGGTGAAGAGGTAGCGATTGCGACGGCTGACGTCGTCGAGGCCGCGCTTCTCGAAGTGGGTGCGGATGGTGCCGACGTCTTGATGGATGACACGGCTGGTCGGGACGACCACCGTTGGCCAGCCGCGCTTCCAGGCGCGATAGCCGAGGTCGATGTCTTCCCAGTAGAAGGGGTGATACAGCGGCGAGAAGCCGCCTAGCCCGAGGAAGCGCTCGCGGTCGACGAGGGCGTGTCCACCCGTCGCGAACAGTGTCGGGCGCGGTGCGCCGGTGGCGAACTCTTCGCGCACCTGCTCCTCGCTCAGCTTCTCGAAGGCGATGTTGCCCCGCGACCAGATCGGTCGCCGCAGCGTGTCGTGATAGGAGACGCCATCTTCCGAGAGCGCGACGGCGGCGGCGGAGAACAGCGAGGGGTCCGCCTCGAACGCGGCGACCAAGGGCCGCAAGAAACCAGGCAAGACGTGGACGTCGGAGTTCAAGAGGAACACGCGCCGCGCGGTGGCAGCCTGCACTCCGCTCAGGCAAGCCGGTCCGAAGCCTCGGTTCTGCTCGTGCACGACGACTCGGACCCAGGGAAACTCGTTCTCCAGGACCGCGAGGCTCTCGTCCTGGCTCCCGTCGTCGACGACGATCGTCTCGACATCGGGAGCCTCTTCATCGAGCACGGCTTTCAAGGCCGGCAGATGCTCTCGGAGGAGCTCGGCGCCATTCCAGTTCGGAATGACGATCGAGACCTCAGTGGGCATTGGCGAGCGCCGAGGCGGGCTGCTCGGCATCGAGCGCCTGGCGATACGACTCGAGCGTCCGCTCGAACGCGAGCTGGCGCGTGAACTCCCGCTCGACCTTCTCCCGCGCGGCGACGCCGAGGCGACGGGCGAGGCCGGGGTCCTGGAGGAAGCGGTCGATGGCGGCGGCGAGGGCGGAGCCGTCCGCGGCGGGCACGACGAAGCCGTTGACGCCGTCGTCGACGATCTCGGGCAAGCCGCCGTGATCGGTCGTCACGACCGGCTTGCGCATCGCCATCATCTCTTTGAGCGCGATCGAGGACGTGTCGCAGCCGATCGACGGCAAGACGCCCAAGTCGCAGGCCGATACCAGCCGCCGCACGTCGGAGCGGAAGCCCGTGAACGTGAGCCGGTCCGAGACCCCGAGCGCTTCGGCTTGCTCGAGGATGGCCGCGCCCTCGGTGCCTTCGCCGATCAGCAGCACGTGCAGGCGGTCGCGCCCCTTCTCCACCAGCTCGCCGAGCGCCTCGACGAGGTATCGATGTCCCTTCTCTTTCACGAGACGGGCGACGACGCCGATGAGCACCGCGTCCTCGGGCAAGGAGAACTCACCGCGCACGGTCGGGTCGGGCTCGACTTCGACGAAGTGCTCGAGGTCGACTCCGTTGTGGATCACGTCGATGGGACGGCCGTCGAAGCCGGGGCCGATCAGGCGGTGCGTCTTCACCCACTCGCACACCGTGATCGTGCGGGTCGTCAGCGATCGATTGAGGAGGCGATTGGTGAAGTTGTCCCGGATGCGATAGGTGTTGTGCCGCGTCCGGATCAGGGGGATCTTCGACCGATTGCGCCGGCGCGCGAGGGCGAAGACCCAGTGATCCTGAGAGCCGTTGACGTGCACCAGGTCGACGGCACCGCTGCGCAGCAGCCGGGACGCGCGTCGCAAATCGCTCCAGAGCTCGAGCGGCCGGAGCCCGCGTGAGAAGTAGAACGCGTCGTAGACGCGATGCCGGCGCTCGCGGCACTCGGCCGCCAGGCGGCTGTCCGCGCGGGCGGCGACGGCGGGCTCGTGCCCGGCCTCTCGAAGCTGGTCGGCCAAGGACAGGACGTACTCCACCTGGCCGCCGCCGACCCGGTGGAAGTCCGTCAGCAGGATCCTCCAGCTCATTGACGTCCCCGGCGCGGTTTGAGCCCGCGAATCTCCTCGTAGAAGGACTCGACGCGGGACACTTGCTGCTCGAGCGAGTATTCGGCTCGGGCCTTCTCACGGGCCGCGGTGCCAAGAGAGTTGCGCCGGTCGGCATCCTGCGAGAGCGCATGCAGCGCATTGGCGAGGTTCTCGGGCGTGTCCTCGAGCACCAGGCCGGTCTTCTCGTTCTCGATGATCTCGGGCAAGGCACCGCGCTCGGCGGCGACCACCGGGATGCCCATCGCCATCATCTCGCGGACGGTGCGGCACGAGCCGTCGGTGCCCGGCACGAGGTACACCCCCGCATCGAAAGCACGCAGCAGCTTCACGTAGTACTCGCCGACGCGATAGCCCGGGAACCTCACGACGTTCTGCAAGCCCAGCCGCTCGACGGGCTGCACCGCCACCTCCTCCATGTGAGTGCCGCGGCCGACGACCAGGACGCGGAGGTTCGGCAGACGATCTTGCAACAGCTTGACCGCCTCGAGGAACACGTCGAAGCGCCGACGCGGCTGGATGCGAGCGACGATGCCGACCACGAAGGCGTACTCGGGCAACTCGAGCTCGGCGCGCGCGGCCGCGCGATCGAAGCGCTCGGCGTCGAAGCGCTCGAGATCGACGCCGCCGGGCACGACCTCGATGCGCTCATCGCGGAGGCGAAAGCCCTCGAGCGCGTTCTGCTTGCCTTGCTCGGAGATCGTGATCAGGCCATCGGTCGCGACGCGGAAGGCGGCGCGGACGCGGAAGAGATCTTCGGGACCGTCACCCTCGTAACAGGTGCGGATCAGTCGAGCGTCCGACTTCGCTCGTCGCACCGCGATCGACCCGACGAGGTGGTCGTTCGGCAGATGGCAGTGCACGATGTCGAACTTTTCGCGCTGGAGCAGCTTCGTCAGCCGGCGGACATCCGTCCAGTTCGCCCCGACCTTGAAGTGCTTGCTCAGCTCGAGCCCGTCCCAGAACTCGACGTGACGCTCCTCGGCCTTCAGCCGCACATGGTTCGGCTGATGAGGAGGCGCCGCGCCGCCCGCGAACACCACCTGATGCCGCCGCTTCGACATCCAGGCGAGATTGAGCGCAGGCTCCGCCGGTCCGGTCCATTTCCAGTTGCTGAAGAGATGGAGAATCCGCATGTTTTGCCCACGCCGAAAAGCGCGGATTTTAACCCGAGGGACTGGAAATGGACCGGACCGGCGGAGCCTGCGCTCAATCTCGCCTGGATGTCGAAGCGGCGGCATCAGAGATCGGAA
>JAVJTD010000395.1:0-10741 GCA_040219065.1 Planctomycetota bacterium | reverse complement strand
GAAGATCGGCAGCGCCTTCTGGACGAAGAGCTCGAAGGCTTCTCGCTCGACCCCGACGTGCCCTACGACCAACAGCTCCAAGAGAAGCTCGATCGCCTCGAGGCGCAAGAGAGCTCGGTGAAAGAGAAGGTCGAAACGGGTGAAGCCGAAGCCGATCGACTTCGGGGACAGGAAGAGCAGCTCGACGTGCCCGGCATGGACCAGTTCGAGTTCCATCCCGATCGCCCCTACGACGAGCAGCTCGAAGCGGCTTCGGAGCGATTGCTCGAATCGGAGCGGGAAGTCAGCCGAGATCTGGAGTCCGTTTCCAGCGAGCTCGAGGAGATCTCGTCGCAGCACGACACGCTGGACGTCCTGGGGGACACCATCGAGGAGGGGCATACCGGCGAGGACTCGGGTGTGAGCGAGCTCCTCGACGAGGTCTTCGATGAGGCCGGACCCTCGCAGCGAGACGAGATCAATCGGCTGGCCGACGATCTGTACGAGCGCATGCACGGTGACGAAGTCACTTCGGAGACCGAAGAGCCCAGCCCCTACGAGGACGTCCACGAGCAGCTCGAGCGAGGAGAAGGGACTTTGGACCCGGACCCGGGCGCAATGCTGGATCTCGAAGGGGAAGACCCATTGGTCGAGCCGGGCGATGTGGGAGCCGAGGAAGCGGGCATCGATTTCGATCTCGACCAGTCATTCCTCGATGACGAGCTCGAATCGGTGGTCGAGCGCGCGACCCAGGACACCTCGGGTGATGATCTACTCTCGGACTTCTATGACTTGGCCAATGAGATGGACGTCGGCGGACGCATGCGCGAGGACAGTCACCGGATCCACGAGGACATCGACTCCGAGCTCGGGCGGCTCGACGAGCAGCTTGCGCGAGATTTCGAGCGCCGCCGAGCCAAGGACTCCCGTTCGTCCTCCGACTTGGATCTGGGGAAGCAGCTCGGCGAGCTGGCGGATCACTTCAACCGTGAGATGGAGAAGGCCCGCGGTGGTGCGGGCTCGATGGGTACGAGTGGTGCGCCGAATGGAAGACGCCGCGGCTCCATTCGAGCCGACACTCTTCCCTCCGAGCGAGGAGGCGCGGCACCCCCACCTTCGGTGAAGCCAGGAGCATCGATGTCGGAGATCTATCGTGCCTCCGCGAAGCAGTATCGATGGGCAGCCAGTCAGACCCAGGATCCTGCCGAGCGCGCCGAATATCTTCGAGCCGCCCAGCAGGCCGATCGCCAAGCCGATCAGCTTCGAAGCGGTCGGTGAGGAGGAGTGCGAGCGAGTTGATCTGAAGCCACTAGGAACGCGGTCATCTGGGCTGACGAGTAGCTGCCCTTTCAGGCCGAAGAAAACCAGAGCCCGCGCGACCGAAACGGGAAGCGGCTGCTGAGCTGGGAGCCGCTTCCTCGACATCGCCGACGATCGAGCCAGGAGGTGCCGAGCAAGGGGCCGCTCGGAGTGAGCTGTCTTGAAACCCGCGGCGAAGCCAGAGCCCGCGCGACCGAAACGGGAAGCGGCTGCTGAACTGGGAGCTGCTTCCTCGACATCGCCGACGATCGAGCCAGGAGGTGCTGAGCAAGGGGCCGCTCGGAGTGAGCTGTCGTTGCGACGATTTGCCCTGGCCCAAGCTCGCTCGAGAGCACGCCAACCGATTGACCGGGTCACCGACTCGCTCGGCTTGGGCACTCCAATGCACCAAGCACGTTTCACCCCTGTTTGCTCCGGCATCCCGCCGGAGGCTCCGCTGAGTTGAAACCAACCACTGGGAACGCGGGCGTCCCGCCAGGCGTCCCGCCCGCATCGGGCCGCATTCGGACCGCCGGCTTCAGCCGGTCTCCGTGTCCTCCTTCCGAGCGCCTCGAAGAGGACCTGACCTCACATCCGAGACTCCGTGGCTACGCGCGACCCCAGCCCAAGCTCGCTCGTGCGTGCTCTCGCAGACAGACCCGGTCACCGGCTCGCTCGGCTTGGGCACTCCTCGCTCAAACGCCAGACGTCTTCGCCATCCACTCCACCGTCTCCTGGATCACGGTCTCGGCGTTCAGCTCGTGATGAAGCTCGTGGCGGCCCTGGTACTCACGGAGCACGATCCGATCGTTCGCCTTTGCCAGCGCTCTCGCGCCTTCGGGGTCACAAACCTCATCGTCTCGGCCCTGGATCACGAGCAGAGGACCCGGCAATTCGGCGGCGTGATTCATCACGCGCTCGGATGACGCGGCCGACTCGACGAAGGTGCGGAGCGTGATGCGGTGGTGTACGAGGGGATCGGCGAGGTAGGCTTCGACCTCCCTCGGGTCGCGAGTGAGGTGGTCGGCGGGGATGTCCGTCTTCTGACCCAGCCCCGGCAGGACCGGGTTCAGGAGCTTTGCCAGCCCGACGCGCCAAGCGGCGGGCGGGTGCCCGAGCCTCAGCCACGGCGAAGAGAGCACCGCACCGTCGAAGCTCGCCCGATGCTCGAGCAGCCAGCTCGCCAGAATGTTGCCGCCCCAGCTATGGCCGTAAAGGAAGAGCGGTCGACTCGGCGCCAGCTCGCCGGCCCGCGCCACGGCCAGGTCGATCTCATCGAGCAGCCACCCGAAATGGGGCACGTGTCCGCGCGCGCCGTGCGTCCGACCGTGCCCGAGGTGGTCGAATCCGACGCTGCACCAACCGCGCGCCGACCACGCGCTCGTCAACCGCTCGTAGCGTCCCACGTGCTCGCCGATGCCGTGCACGATCACGACGGCGGCGGATGGCTCGCCCCTCGGCACCCACTCCGAGCCTCGGATGAGACGGCCCGAGGGCAGAGTCGCGGTGATCTCTCTCATGACCTTCGGGCTGCCCGTCGGTGGAATGTCCTCACGGGGGCGCCTTCCTTTGCGTAAGAGCTTACCGTTGTCTGAATCCACCCCGACCTCGCGCCCTTCCGCGGAGATCCGTTCGATGCGACCTTTTCTCTTCAGCTCGATGCTGCTCTTGTGGCTGGGACTCCTGGCCGGAGTCACCTCGGCCCAGTCCCGAGGAGCTTATCATGACAATGGGAAGCTTCCCGAGGGCTCGGTCGGGGAGCACATTCAGGCGCTGCTCGATGTGCTGGCCGATCCCGAGCCCGAAGCGATTCGGCAGCTCGTGAAGGAGCGGTTCGCGCCGACTTTCCGCGACGCCTTTCCGCACGGGGACGATCCCTACGGCGGTCACGTCGCGCAGCTCAGCCGACTGCATGGAAGCTCGTTGGGATACGACTTCGTGGCCATTCGCGAGTACGAGGATGGCGGCAATCCCGGTGAGGTGGTCGTCATCTTGCAGAACCGCCTGACGGACGTCTTCGAGGCGATCGTCATGCAGACCGAGCAGCAGCCACCGCACCTCATCGCGGGCCTCTCCCTGAGCCCGGCCCGCGCGCCATCGAATCGACCCGCGCCCGGTCCCTTGAGCCCGGCCGAGGTCGTCGCCGAGCTGGAGGCCTTCGTCGCGAAGGTCTCCGAGGCCGACGTCTTCTCGGGAACCGTGCTCCTCGCCCGCGACGATCAAGTCCTCTTTCGCAGTGCCTGTGGCCTCGCGAGCAAGCGCTTCACGGTGCCGAACCACATCGACACGAAGTTCAACCTCGGCTCGATGAACAAGATGTTCACCGGTGTCGCGATCACGCGCCTCGCCCAGGACGGAAAGCTCTCCCTCCAGGATCCGATCTCGAAGTACCTCGATGACGATTGGCTTCCGAACGTCGACAAGAGCCAGGTCCGGATCGAGCATCTTCTGACTCACACGTCCGGACTGGGCTCCTACTTCAACCAGCGCTTCATGGAGTCGTCGCGCGCGCTCTTCCGGGAGGTCGACGACTATCGTCCGCTCCTCGAGGAGGAGACCCTCGCCTTCGAGCCCGGCTCGCGCTGGCAGTACAGCAACTCGGGCATGTTCGTGCTCGGTGTCATCATCGAGAAGGTCACCGGGCAGAGCTACTTCGACGTCATCCGGCAGCTCATCTACCGGCCGGCGCACATGCAGAGCTCCGACAGCTACGACATGGACGAGCCGGTGCCCAACCTGGCCATCGGTTACGAGAAGGAGGACTCGCCCAGCGGCGTTCGCTGGCGCAACAACCTCTACCAGCACGTGATTCGGGGCGGCCCGGCGGGAGGCGGCTTCTCGACGGTCGATGATCTCTACGCATTCGCGCGCGCGCTCACCGGCGAGCGGCTCCTCGACGCCGAGCACACCGCTCTGGCACTGTCGGCCAAGCCCGACATCGGCTCCGACGCCTACGGCTACGGCTTCGGCCTGTCTGGCTCACCCCAGAACAGGATCGTCGGTCACAGCGGCGGCTTCAACGGCATCAGCGCCAACCTCTCGATCTACCTCGATCGCGGCTGGATCACGGTGGTGCTCTCGAACTACGGAGGCGCCGCGCAGATCGTCCAGCGCAAGATGGACAACCTGCTCAGTCGTGTCGCCGACGGCGGTTGAGCTGAACGGAGTGCGGGCTTCCAGCCCGCACTCTTCGTATCCCCCGCTTCAGCCGGCTTCTAACCTTCAGTTCCTCGAGGGTATCGACTCGACGAGCACCTCACCGGAGCTGCCACTCGGGGCGAGGATGCCCAGGCGGTTCGCGAGAGTCGGCGCGATGTCGAGCGGCGTGACGGGCCGCGCGCTGCGTCCCTTCGGTGTGCCGGCTCCGAAGATCACGATCGGGACGTGGGTGTCGTAGTTGTATGGCGAGCCGTGCATGGCGGCGTAGATTCCGCCGGCGCCTTCCCACAAGTACCAGCCCGACCGTTGGACGATGGTGACGTTGGCAGATCGCTCTGGGTGGAACGAGCCGACCACTCGCGTCGCGACAGGATCCGAGGGGACATTGCCCATCAGGAGGTCGGTGCGGGTGAACGCGCGAGCGATACTGTGCTTCGACAGCGCCCAGTCGGCGAGGAGGCGCTCGATCACCGCGACATCCAGCTCGCCCGTCTTCTTCGGGTCGAGGTAGAAGCCGGGATCCTTGAAGGCGATGATCAGCTCGCGATCGATTTGGAATTGTTGCTTCAGATACTCATTGGCTTGCCGCATCAGCTCTTCACCCACGATGCGCCCGGCCATGGTGCACGGGTCGTCACAAGCACTGACCTCGAGATCGATGTGGGGGGGATGACCCTCTCGCGCGGCGATCCGGTGGGCTGGAATGGCATCGACGCCGTGATCTGCCGAGAGGGCGATCAAGATCTGGTCGCGCCCGACGCTCTCGTCCAAGAACGTGAGCAGACCTCCGATCGTCCGGTCGAGCCGCAGCAGATTGTCTTCGGCCTCGAGGCTGTTCGGACCGAAGGTGTGCCCGACGTAGTCGCTCGCCGAGAAGCTGATCGCCAGGAAGTCGGTCCCGTCCTTCTGCCCGAGCTTCTCCGCTTCGATGAGGGCCTTGGCGAGCTCGGCGAGGAGCACGTCGCCGTAGGGGGTGTACTTGACGAGGGCGTGGACCTCGCTCTTCGAGCTCCCCAAGGGGTGCGGGAAGGTCTTACCCAGCCGGTCACCCGACTCGTACGGGCGATCGTCTTGGGACTTGAATACGTAGCTCTCGACAGGCCGGAGCAGCTCCCAGCTCTCTCCGACGCAATCGCTCGCAATATCTCTGGCATTGAAGTCCTGAAGCCACTGCGGCAAGTCTGCGCCGTAATAAGTGCTCCAGCCGAACTGGCCGTCCCTTTGGTACCAGAAGGCCTTGCCGTAGTATCCACCCGGCAGGATGGCGGCGCGGTCCTTGACCGAGATGCTGAACGAGCGCGCCGCGCCGCCGGTTGCGAGCATCAGCTCGTCGCCGAGCGTCGTGGTCGTGAGATTCGCGGGGCTCTGACCGTGATGGGCGTCTTGGACGCAGTACATCTCGGTCCCGGACTCGATGTTCCACCAGTTGTTCCCGACGATGCCGTGATCGATCGGAAAGGACCCGGTCGCCAAGGTCGCGTGCCCCACCGCGGTGAAGGTCGTCGCGTAGGGGTAGTGGGCGCTGGTGTAGAGCGTGCCCTCATCCAGCAGCGTCTTGAAGCCGCCTTCGAATCGGTCCTCGAATCGGGTCAACATGTCACCGCGGAGCTGATCGACCGTGATCAAGATCACCAGCTTCGGGCGGTCCGGTGCATCGCTCATAGACGATGCGGCCACGGGACAGAGGCCGCTCGCCAAGGCGAGCCAGAGCGAGGCGGAGAGAGAAGGTCGAACGAAAGCTGACATCGGACCGTGTCTCCTCGAGGAGTGAGCGCTGACGAAGAGGGGAAGCGTACGCCGCCGGTGTGAGCGCAGCATGAAGAATGCCTTGTCACCGGTCAACGGCTGGCAGGGCGTCCTCGGTCCGGTCGCATCCATAAAGGAGATGGGCCGCAGCCACTTGGGCGAACACCAGAAGTCCGGGTCGCCTATTCGCCAGATCTTCATGCACCATTCGTCTTGACGCTATTGCCGATCTCTCTCACAATCAGCGTCGATCCGTGGGCGGTCGCGCTAGCGGCGACCACTTGGGGAATGCCCACGGATCTGAGCCCAACCACCAATTCGTAGCCATTCGAGCCAACCCTCACCGGGCACGGTCCGGAGTGTGTTCATGGCCGTTGGGCTCTGGGACCCGAAAGACAATCAGGAAGAAGGATCCGACGGCATGGGGGCATTTCGTCGTGGCCTGAGCGTGCTCGTACTCACTGGGCTCGCCTCGGGTTGGTTGGGGAGCGAAGGCTGGGCTCGGGCGGATCATCCCGTCGTCTTGCACCGCTTGAACGCAGGTGGACCGGCCTTCGAAGACGCGCTCGGTCAACGCTGGACGCGAGATCTGGGATTCTTCCACAACGGGATCGGTGTGCGTCAGCAGCGCTTGCCGATGACCGGTCCCGACGACCCCCTTTATTCGAGCGAGATGCGTGACCGGCCCGGGGATCCGCAGATGGACTGCCGTGTTCCGGTCGGTGAGCATCCCGCCCGCTATCAGGTCGTGCTCCATTTCGCCGAGATCGATCCGAGAGCCGCTTCGCCCGGTGCCAGGGTCTTCGACGTCTCGCTCGAGGGCGCGGTGGTACTGGACGATTACGACATCTTCTCGGCCGTTGGCTTCAAGACCCCGGACATCCACTCGTTCGAGGTGGTCGTATTCGACGGAGAGCTCACGATCGCGTTCGAGTCGGTGGCCGGCAACGCCAAGGTCTCGGGTGTCGAGATCCTTCACCTCGAGGACCTGCAAGGCGACCTCGGTATCGCCCCCGGCTCTTTGGAGTTCCCTTCCACGTTCGAGGGAGAGCTGGCGCCGCTGGGCCTTTTGACGCTCACCAACGTCGGCGAGCTCGACATCGAGGTCTCCGAAGCAGATATCGAAGGCGACGATGCCTTCACACTCGTCGACTTGATCTTGCCGCTGGTGCTGTCGCCGCAGCAGTCGGCGCCGGTGATCGTCTCGTTCGCTCCGCAGGAGGCCGGCTCTTTCGAAGCGACCGTCTCATTGACGTGGCATACCGTGCAAGGAACCCTGACGGACGAGGACCAGGGCGTCGAGACGGTGACGCTCTCGGGCGTCGGGCTCCCGACGGCGATCTCCGAGCGGGCGATCAATTCGGGAGGTCGCACGATCGAGCTGCCTTCGGGTGAGCGCTTCGAGTCGGACATCCCGTTCGTCCAAGGGGGCCGCGGCCGTGAGACTGGCCGTCCCGGTCAGCCGCCTTTGCTCGACGTCACCGCCAGCGAGCGGTCGGGCGCGTCGCGCTACCGCGTGCCCGTGAGCTCGGGTCCCGGCATCTACGTCGTGACGCTTCACTTTCGCGAGAGACGATTCCACTCGGTCGGCGCTCGCCGGTTCGATGTCATCGCCGAGGGCGAGACGCCGCTCTTGGTGGACTTTGATCTCTTCGCCGCCGCGGGCAACGATCCTCATCGAGAGCGCTTCGCACTGACTCTCGAAGACGGTGTCCTGGACCTCGAGCTTCGTGATACGGGGCAAGGCGAGCCCACGCTGTGTGGTATCGAGATCGGCCTCGCCGAGAAGTTCCTGCCGATGCTCGAGCTCGAGCCGGCCGAGCTGGAGTTCCCGAGTGTCCTGGTGGGGGTGGAGAGTGCCCCCTGGACATTGACTCTCTCCAACGAAGGCGACCTCGCGCTGAGCGTCACCAGTCTGCAAGCCACCGATCCCGACTTCCGAGTCGAAGCCGACGACCTGCCTTGGACGATTGCGCCCGGCGATCAGCGCGAGGCGCGCGTGACCTTCTGGCCTTCTTCGGGAGGTCCTCGCAGCGGCTCGTTGATCGTCACCAGCGACGACCCGGCCGGGGATCGCACGGTGGCTCTGTCGGGCCAAGGCTACCAACCGCCGCCACCGATCACCTTGTACCGGCTCAACGCGGGCGGCCCGGATTACGTCGATCCACGAGGCCACCTCTGGTCCGCCGGCGCGGGATACCACAACGGCTCCGGCTTCGACAGCAGCACGGACTCGCCGATCCAAGGCACCGACATGCAGGCGCTCTACCAGTCGGCCTACATCGACCATTGGCATGGCGACGATCAGGCATGGTCCCTGCCGGTCTATGGCGCGGGTGGCTACTACCGAGTGACCCTTCACTTCGCCGACTACCTCAAGAGCGGTCCCGGTGAGCGGGTGTTCGGCATCGATCTCGAAGGGCAGCGGTTCCAGACGGGCTACGACATCATCGCGGCGGCGGGCCCGCTATCCGCAACCTCACTCACCTTCGAGACGCCGGTGGACGCGACGCTCGACATCACCTTGGTGCACGACGTCGACCTCTCGCAGGTGAACGCGATCGAGGTCGAGTTTCTCGATGACCTTGCGGCACTGCGCTTCGAGGCGAGCCCGGTCGAGTGGGGCCACATCGTGCTGGGCAACGAGGTCGTCCAGACGTTGCGCCTGATCAACGACTCACCGAGGCCGGCGATCCTCGACCGTGCGCTCTTGCGGGTCGTGCAGGGATCCGGTCGCGACTTCACGATCGACTTCGCGGGCGAGGTGCTCGTCGGCGGCGACCAGGACACGTCTGTGATGTTGAGCGACCTCCGCATTCCGCCCGGTGGTGTGCTCGAGATCCCGGCGACCTTCCAGCCCAGCTTCGACGCGCAGCATACATTGCAGCTCGAGGTGTCGGGTGAGACGCAGACGGCGAGCGTCGTTCTCGACGGGGCGGGCGGACAGCATCCTTATCTGCACGTCGTGATCGTGAACGATCCGGTCGTGGTCGATTACGACGGCGACGGGCAGGCGGGTGTCAGCTTGTATGGCGCCAACTCCCACACCCACGAGCCGGGGCGCATCATCGCGGAGTTCGAGTGGCTCGAGGCCGGCGTACCGTTCGCCAACGAGGCTGACATCGTCCACGCCTTCCCGCTCGGCGATCACGACATCTCGCTCACGATACGGGACGACAACGACCCGCCAGAGTCCCTGACCGACAATGCGAGCTTCTCGGTCGTGCCGATCGATCGCGTGCCCGGCGCTCGGGTCGAGCTCTACGTGGCCGACGGACCGGGCGGACCCGAGGCGCTGCTCGACGCGCTGCCGGCCGAAGCGGACTGGATCCTGACCGACGACGATCTCCACATCGATTCGATCTCGCCGTTCGAGACGACACCGATCGTGGCGCAGCTCCTCGCCGAGGTCGACGTCGCCGAGAGCGACACCTACGACTTCCAAGTGAGCTGCGGCGCCGGATTCCGACTCTTCATCGACTCGCAAGCCTATAACGGCCCGCTGACTTTGGCCCCCGGGCGTCATCAGATCGAAGGGCGATTCGCGGTGGGATCGACGGCGGACCTGCCGCTCGAGGTGCTTTGGTCGAAGGCCGGAGGCCCCTTCGAGAGCGTGCCCGCCGACCGCGTGACGCACGATCGAACCGCGCTGCGACCGGTCATCAACGAGCGGCCCGACCGCGGTCCACTCTCCGGCGGCTACCTCGTCGGCCTCACCGGGCTGGGCTTCTACCCTTCGGATCAAGTGGTGGTGCACTGGGGGCAAGAGGTGCTGCAGGAGCCCCAGATCAGCGTGACGCCCGAGTCGATCACGCTGCTGGTGCCGCCTGGCACGCCGGGGACGGTGCCCGTGTTCGTGGTGACACCGGGAGGCGTGAGCAACAGCTTCGAGTTCGAGTACACCAGCGACGCGCCGCCCCCGATCGACTTCGATCAGACCTTCGTGGCCGGTCAGTCGAAGCCGACGGCCGCCGCCTGGGGGCCGGACGGTCGACTGTACGTGGCCGAGCTGGCGAGCACGATCATCGCTTACCGGTTCGACGACGATTACAACCTGCTCGATCGTCAGGTGATCGATACGATCAAGTCCGAGCCGTACAACGAGATCCTCGGCATCGCCTTCAGCCCCTACGACGATCCCGATCCGGTGCGAATCCACGTGGCGCACGGCGAGATCTTCAACAACGGCGGCTGGTGCTTCGAGGGCTTTTCGGAGTACACCGGTGGCATCTCGGTCCTGACCGGGCCGAGCTTCGATGTCGTGCAGCCCTTGGTCCGCGGACTGCCCGTCTCGAACCATGATCATTCCATCAACGGGATGCAGTTCGACGACGAGGGCAACCTCCTGGTCTGTGTCGGCGGGAACACCAACGCCGGGATCCCGAGCTGCCCGATGGGCGATCTGCCCGAGTCACCGTTGAAGCCCGGCGTGCGGACCGGGAGCGTCAGGATCGCCGCCGACAGCGGTGACTCGGGCAGATCGCCCATCGGGCAGCTCGGGATCCCGGCGTTGGTGTTCCCGCCGACACAGACCAGGAGGTTGCCCTCGTCGTCGAAC
>JAVJTD010000393.1:0-9512 GCA_040219065.1 Planctomycetota bacterium | reverse complement strand
GCTACGCAAGAGTACCAGATTGGTCGCGGCGGGATAGCCAAAAAGTGGATTCGAATCTGCTCCCTAAGAGCTGCGGGAGCTTAACTCCACCTCTGGTCAGGAGCTACCGATCGCTCAGCCCGACCTCATGCGGAATCGCTGGACAGCGCGATGACGCCCATCAGGCTGATCAGCGACAGGTCGTAGCCGAGCAGCATGTGGCCGAGCACGGCGCCGACGATGCCGAAGGGGATCGCGATCAAGACGATCAGCGGCTGCACGTAGCGGCGGAACGCGATGGCGAGCAGCGTGTAGATGACGACCATCGCGAGAGCGAAGCCGCCCCAGAGCGACTCGGTCGCCTCGCGCATCTCGGCGTCGCTGCCCTCGAACGTCCAGGTCAGGCCGGGGTAATCGCCGCGCAGCTCGGGCAAGACCTGGTTCTCGAGGACGTCGATCACCTGGCCGGTGGCGCGCTTGGGCTCGACGTCCATCGAGACGTTGACGATACGCCGGCCATTGCGGCGATTGATGCTCGTGAAGGCCTCGCCCTGGCGAACATCGGCAACGTCCAAGAGCGGCACCTCGGCGCCCGACGGCGTTCGGATCACCAGGTCCTCGAGGCTGTGGATGCGCTTGCGCTCGGACTCGGGCAGCTTGACGCGCACCTCGATCTCGTTCGTCCCGCGCAAGAGCCGCAGCGCCAACGACCCGAAGAATGCTCCGCGGAGCTGCCCCCCGACATCGGCCGGTGTCAGTCCCAGCGCGCGGCCTTGCGGCAGCAGGCTGAAGTCGAACTGCGTCTTGCCCTTGTCGTAGTTGTCGTTGACATCGCGCGTGTTGGTGAACTGCTCGGCGCGCGCGACCAGGGCCTGCGTCGCCTTCTCCAGCACCTCGATGTCGCCATGGCTGAGATCGACGCTGATGTCCTGACGGTAGCCACCCGGGCCACGCTCTGCCTCGAAGGATATCTGATCGACGCCGGGAAGATCCCCGATCGAGTCGCGCCAGAGCTGGATCACCTGGGCCGCGGTCATATCCCGCTCGTCCGGCGGCTTCATCACGATCTCGACGTCGATGAAGCTCTGCCGCCGCACGTTCGTCTTGATCCCTTCGGCGACCTCGTGGAGATCGTGCTCCTCGAACATCTTCAGGCTGGCCGTCGTCAAGGCCTCGGCGACTCGCGCCGCTTGATCGGGCGTCGTGCCGACCGGCAAGCGTACGCCTGCCTCGATCTCGTCGGCCGAGACCTCCGGCATCAGGATCATGCCCATGTGTGCGCTGAGGCTGTAGCTGCCCACGACAGCAAAAAGCGCCACAGCCGCGGTCGCGGTGACGTAGCGATAGCGCAGCGCTCGCTCGAGCAGGGGACGGTAGTAGCGATCGATCCAGCGCTCGAAGAAGCGCGAGAAGCCGCTCTGGTAACGATGCAGCTTGGCGCGTAGCCCCTTCCTCTCCGGTCGACTGCGGATGTGCGCGAGGTGCGCGGGCAAGATGAACAGTGCCTCGAGCAGAGACACCGTCAAGACGATCACCACCACGATCGGCAGGGGCTTCCAGAACTTGCCCGTCTCGCCGGGGATGAACATCAACGGGATGAACGCGACGATGTTCGTCAGGATGCTGAAGACGACCGGGCCGCCGACCTCCTTGGTGCCGCGGATCGCCGCCTGCAGCGGGGCCTCTCCGCGAAGCCGATGCTCGTAGACGTTCTCGCCGACGACCACCGCGTCATCGACCACGATGCCCAGCACCATCAGGAAGCCGAAGAGCGAGACCATGTTGATGCTCAGCCCGACCACCGGCAGGAAGAAGATCCCGCCGATGAACGAGACGGCCATCCCCATCATCACCCAGAAGGCGAGCCGCATCTCGAGGAACAGCGCGAGGACCAGCAGCACGATCACGATGGCGAGCATGCCGTTGTCGATGACCAGGCCCAGCCGGCGCCGGAAGTCCTCGGCGTTGTCGTTGTCGGTGCGCCACGTCACGCCCGGCGGGAACGAGGCCTCGGCGACTTCGAGCGCTTCGCGAACGGCTTCGGCGATCTCGAGCGGCGACTGCGAGCCGACGCGGAAGACGTCCAGCTCGACCGAGGGCTGCTGGTTGAACTGCGAGTGGAGATCGCCCTCGACGAAGCCGTCCCGGATGGTCGCGATGTCCGCCAGCGTGACGACCGCACCGCTATCGCTCGTGACGATCTCGATCTGCCCGAACTGCTCCGCCCACTGCTTGCGCGCCTTCACCCGCAAGAGGATCTCGCCGGCGCTCGTCTGCACCGAGCCCGCGGCGATGTCCTCGCTGGACGATTCGATCAAGCGCGCCACCTCGGGAAGCGTCAGCTCGTATTCGCGCAGCCTCTGTCGCGGGATCTCGACGTGCGTCACATAGTCGGGCACACCGCCCAGCTCGACCTGGGTGATGCGCGGATCGGCGAGGAGCTGATCGCGGAACTGCTCGGCGATCTGGCGCAGCGTCCAGATGTCGACGGGACCGTAGAGCCCGACGGTGATGACCTCGGTCTGCCGCGATTGCAGACGCACCTCGGGTTGCTCGATGTCGTCGGGAAAGGTGCGGATGCGATTGACGGCTTGGTCGATGTCCTGGAACGTCTTCATCCGGTCGGTGCCGGCGACGAGCTCGATGCTCACCGAGCCCTGTCCCTCACGCGCTTCCGAGGTCACCTCGCGAATGCCCTCGACGCCGCGGATCGCCTCTTCGACCGGGCGCAGGATCCCCTGCTCGACCTCGGTCGGCGCCGCGCCGGGGTAGCCGACCTCGACCTCGACGATGTCGAGCTGGAACTGCGGGAAGACCTCTTTCTGCACGTTGACCGTCGACCAGAGGCCACCGGTGATGAGGATGACCATCAGGAGGTTCGCGGCGATGGGATTCTGCGCCATCCAGGCGATGGGGCCGCGCGCTTCCTCGGCTCTGGGCGTCTCGCTCATTTCGAGTCCTCCACGCCATCCGCTTGCCTCCGCAGCGCGAGCCCTTCGGTGACGGTGGCGAGGTTGGTGGTCACGATGTGCTCACCGGCCTCGACGCCGCTCGAAAGGAAGGCGTGCTCGGCGTCGCGGAAGACGACCTCGACCTCGCGGATCTCGAGCGCGTCCTCGATCATCACCCAGACCGTATCGTCTTGCCGCAGGTGCTCCCTCTCGATTCGCACGACGTCCTCCAACGGGCGACCCTCGATCTCCAACTGGACGATCGTGCCCAGGATCAAGGGCGGCCCATCGGTCTCGCGTCCCAGAGGATCCGGCACGGTGACCAGTACGCGCGCGAGCCGGGTCTCCTGGTCGACGGTGCCGATCAGGCGCGACAGGCTAGCCTCTCGAATCGCGCCCTTCGGCCACGCCGTGGTGTGGCGCACGATGACCTTCGAGCCCGTAGCCTCGCCGTCGGGAAACCGCAGCCAGCGCAGATCGCGTAACGGAACGCTCGCCAGGATCCAGTACTCGTCGATGCCGACCAACCGCGCGAGTGGGTCGCCGGGGGCGACCTGAGAGCCCACGTTGACCGAGCGGCTGAGGACCTGTGCGTCGAAGGGCGCCACGACGGTCGCACGCTCGAGGTCGAGCTGCGCCTGCTCGACGGCGGCCTTGGCCGATTGCAGACGCGCCTGGACGCTGTCGATCTGCGGCTCTCTCAGGATCAACGACTTGTTGGCGGAGTCGATCTCCTCGCCGAGCAGCTCGAACTCCTGGCGCGCGGCGATCTGGTAGCCCTTCTCGATCTCGAGCTCGGCTTCGACTTGCTTCATCTCGCCTTGCCGCGCGGTCAGAGCACGCTGGAAGTCGGCGGGATCGATCCGCAGCAGCGCTTGTCCTTCGGTGACTCGGCCGCCAGGCAGCAATGCCGATTCGATGGCGAGGACCTGACCGCGGACGCGGGGGCTGAGCACGATGTCGCGAGCGGCATCGACGCGGCCGAGGACCTCCAATCGCGGACGGTACGTGCCGCGCTCGGCGACGATCGTCTCGACGAGAGCGGCCGTCTTCCGCGTCGCGCCCTCGCTCTGTGCTGTCGGCTCGGAGGCGAAGATCCAGTAGATCGCACCGCCGGCTGCACCGGCGAGCGCGATGCAGACGACGACGGTCACGAGCACGCGCGCGCCCTTGGGACTCGGATCACTCAACGGTATCGACTCCCTCGGAGCTTTCATCGGGACCATCATCGGATTCGGAGCGACTCTGCTCGCGGGGTGTCTCGAAGCCACCGGCGAGCGCGCGGTAGAGCGCGATGCGCAGCTCGACGAGCTGAAGTCGCGCCGAGAGCAGGTTGCGCTCGAGCGACTGCTGGTCGCGCAAGGCGCTCAAAACGTCGAGGTAATCGACCGCTCCGTAGATGTATTGCGAGCGGAGCTGGCGGTAGGTGTCGCGCGTCAGGGAGAGTTGGCTCTCGAGATTGTCGATTCGTTGCACCTGGTAGTCGCTGAGCGCCAAGGCGTCCTCGACCTCCTGGAAGGCAAAGAGGACGGTCTGGCCGTACTCGGCGAGGCGCTGCCGGCGCACGGCGACGTTACGCTCGACCTCGGCCCGGCGCTGTCCGGCGTCGATGAGTGGCGCGACGATCGATCCGGCGATCGAGGCGAACCACTCCTCGAGGAAGTCGGCCGGGTTCTCGCCGAGTCGCGCCAGAGTGCCGGCCAACGTGACGCGTGGGTACTGGTCCTTCACCGCCGCAGCGACATCGGCGTCGGCGGCTTCGAGACGGAGGAACGCGCTCAGCACGTCGGGCCGCCGCCCGAGCAGCTCGGCGGGCAGCCCGGTGGCGGGCGGAGGCGGGAGATCCGGCAGGCGCGCCGCCCTGGAGTCGATGTCAGCTTGGGGCGGGATGCCTTCGAGCACGGCGAGCTGGTGCTCGAGGGCTTCGATTCTCGACCGGACGACGATGGCCTGCTCGCGAGTCGCTTGCGACAGCGCGCGGAGACGCAAGACGTCGGCGCTGCCGGATTGGCCGACCGCGAAACGGTTGGAGATGATCTGGAGCGCCGTCTCGTTGGTCGCGAGCTGCGAGTCGAGGAGCTCTTGCTGTTGACGCGCTTCGGCGAGTCGATACCAGGTGAGCGCCATCTCGGCGGAGAGGCTGATCGCGGCGGTGCGGTAGTCCGCCTCGGTCGCGTCGGCGCGCAGTCGATCGGCTTCGACCGTGGAGCGAATTCGTCCCCAGAGATCGACTTCGTACGAGGCCTCGAGCCCGACAGAGACCGCAGACTTCTCCTCGACATCGCTGCCGTCGCGCAGCTCGCCATCGGCCACGCCGTTCAACCGAGGATAAAGGTCGCTGCGCGTGCGACGTGTCAGAGCGCGCGCCGCGCGCAGCCGCTCCCAAGCTGCGGTGAGCGAGAAGTTCGAGGCGAGCGCCCGCTCGACTCGCCCATCGAGCTCGGCATCCTCGAAGGCCGTCCACCAAAGGTCGGGCAAGACCGCCGTGCCGCTCGCCGAGAACGGCGGCGCCGACTGCAGCGGCAGAGGCGGCTTTGGGTCCGGGCTGGCGCAACCGGCGAGCGTCCAGACGGCGAGCCAGACCGTTCCGACGATTGCCATCGACTTGCGTGGGCGCACCCGAGCCTCGAATTGGAGACAGCACGAGAAGGTTCCGTCGCGTGCGGCAGTCTCCAGGCCCGTCGCAGGAGCGTGCCGGCTCACGACTCGCGGTTCCGGCCGAGCCTACCCGCCTCGGCCGCCCCGGGCATAGCCCGTTTCAGCACGGGTGCAACGATCGATCCCGAGTCCGAACGGTTGCACGTCATAGCGGATGAGATCCGGGGACTTCTGATCCTCGAGGATGCAGTGATCGACTCAGAGGAAGTGAGTGAGGGACGAGGGGATGACCGACGTCAGGGGGGCGTGGTGTACCGAAAGAGCCTTCGAGCGAGTGATCGTAAGTTCGGAAGCGTCTGCCTGGAAGCCGGCGCCTGCGTCGAGTGTGGATGCTCTCGTTCACGACGCAAGGAGCGCCCGGCAAGCCGGCAAGCCAGGCTAGGATTGTACGAGGGACGACTGGTCTCGGCTCGGGTCGTAGGCGGACGATTGCAGCGGCTGGTTTCCGAAGCGCTGCCGGAACATGTCGGCCGTGACCTTGAAGAGCGCGACGATCAGCGGACCGACGATCAGACCGATCGCGCCAAAGATCGCCAGCCCGCCGATCATCGAGAAGAAGATCAGGCTGTAGTGAAGCTGCGCGCGATGCTTGGCCAGCCAGGGCTTGACGAAGTTGTCGATCGTGCTCACCAGGCCAGCGCCCCAGATGATGATGAACACCCCTTGCCAGGTCTCGCCCGCGATCAACAGGATCAAGCCTGTGGCGATGGTCATTCCTGCACCACCGATCACTGGGACGAACGAGGCGAAGAATGTGGCGGCGACCACCAGCAGCAGGGCCGGGGTTCCGGCGATGATGTGACCGACGACCGCTGTCGCGGTCTGGATGGCCCCGGTCCCGAACGTCGAGAAGATCACCCCGACGGACACCTCGCGGAAGTCGTGGAGCATCGAACGCGAACGCCGTTCTTCCAGCGGCAGCAGGCTGACGATGTAATCCACCAGCAGACGGCCGTGGCAGAGGACGAAAAAGACACCCAGGATCAGCACTCCGATGTTGGCGAGCACTCGGCTGCCGGCACTGAAGACAGCTCCGGCCGTCCCCGCCACCTGGCTGACGCTCGGCATGCTCCCGCCTTCTTCTTGGCTCAGCTCCGGGGCCGTCCAGCCGCCTTCGCCCTGCGGGAGCAGGTCGTCTGGGATCACCCGGAGCGTTTCTCTCGCCATCGGTCGCAGAAACTCGGGAAGTCCGGCTACGAGACCGTCGCGTCCGTCCTCTCTCACGATCTTCTGTACTTCGGTGATCAGCTCTGTCGTCTGCTGGATCACCAGGATGGTCAGGACGGCGGCAGGTATCAGTACGATGAAGATGAGAGCTGTTGTGAGGAGCCCGGCCGAGAGGCGTGGCCGATCGCCGAGACGTCGACTGAATCGATGTTGGATGGGGTCCAGCAGGGCGGCGACGACCACGGCAGCGAACAGCGACGCAAAGAAGGCCGAGAAGAGATAGAAGACCAGCCCGGTGGCCACGACCATGAGCAGGATCAGGAAGGCTTCTCGGGGCTTGCCCATGGGGACTCCTGGAGTAGAGGCGGCGGCCGTCGGCTCACACAGGAAGCGACGGAGCCGATCCACTTGCTAGGTTCATCGCTCGGTAGACTCGCGGTGTGTATTCGGCACCGCTGTCCACGGGTGAGTGTTCGGCTCGAATTCGGTCCGATCGCCAAGTACGGTGTCCGAGCGGTCGCGGCGCCGGCTACCTGCCGGTCGTGTACGGTTTGATTCGGCACGGTTCGCCAACAGAATCTGAAGACGCACTTGCCGCACCAAGCAGCGTACGCCTCCAACTAGATGCAGGCTTGGCTCAGTCCGTTCGGTACCCACCGGGCCGGAATGCCCCTCGGAGAGGAGCCCGACCCAAAGGCGAGCGACGCCACCCTGCTGGAGGTGCGCGGCCTTCCCATGCCCTGTCCCCTCCACCTCGACGTGCAGCAGCGAGGGTGAGTTGACGACCAATTCCCTGAGGAGTGAGGAATGACTTCGTCGCAAGGTTTCTCGCCCGGCTGAGCTCCCTGCAAATCTTGGTCGGCTCGAGCGGGTGGGCGCACAAGACTCCGATCGCGCCCTTCACCAGGCCGGCATGGCGCTTGGTCAAACTCTCGAGTGCGAGGTCGACGGCAGTCTCGGGGTCGATCTCGGCGATGGATTCGAGGAGGGCCGCCTTGAGCTCGCCAGTCGCGCGGCGCTTGCGGAACACACGTTCGAGCTGTCTGACCGGGGTACCGGCCAGCGCGTCAAGGGCGGCCTTCTTCACAGCGCCACGTGGGCTGGCTAGGGCGCTAGCCCGAGCAGCTCGACGATGTCCTTCGGATCCACGCGGTAGGGCGTGCCGTGGCCTTCGTAGAATCCGTAGCGCTCGATCATCTCGGGAACGAGCATCGAGAGCTCGAGGGACTTGCCGTTGTCGAGGTTGTCGATCTTCACGTCGAGGTTGGTCTTCGTGCCGTCCCGGAATGGCGAGAGCTGAAAGCCTCGGAACATCGCGGCCTCGACCGTGAACCGCATGCCTCGGTACCGGATCTCGCCACGTGGCCTCATGCCGTAAGTGCCGAGCAGCTTCAGGGAGCGGGCGAGGTCTTGGTGAGTGAGGCCCCAGGTCTCGACGACGGTTTCGTTGTCGGTCGCCATCACCTCGAGCAGGCTCTCATCGGGACCGAGGAAGCCGGCCGTCGAGCCCGCTTCGCCTTCGGCCCCGGGTCGCATCCGTGTCTCGATCTCTGCGATCGAGATGCCGTTGATCGACTCGAGCGAACGGATCGTCACGGTTTCATTGCGGCCACCGATCACGAATGACGAGTCACCGTCCCGATGCGGTACCACCCACTCGAGCTCGAGATCCGCGGCGGTCAGGCCTTCGATCGTGTCGACGAAGCCCTGCGGGGCCGGGGCTTCTGCCGTTGAACCAGCGGACTCGTCGGCAGGGGGCTCGGTTGCCTGGCAGGCCGCGATCGAAATGAGGAGCGCAGTCAGTGAGGCCATCAGGGCCCGATGCATCGTTCTTCTCCAGTCAAAGAGTGGGCATCAAGACCCAGAGAGGATGCGACTCGATCGTGCCATGCAAAAGGGGGCACTTCGAGTCCTGGCGAATGCTCCTCTTGGCCAGTGAGTCGGTGATCTCCCAGGACCTCGCGAGAATTCGCCCGAACGGTGCTTGCCGCACCTGGTGACCGCCGGAACAATCGCTGCCGGGGAGGGAGTCCTTCGAGGCTGCATCATGTCGCTTTCGCTCGCCCTCTGGCTGGCTCTCGGCTTCGCCGAGGACTCGCCTGCCATCGACTTCGGCCGGGACATTCGGCCACTGCTCTCGGACCGCTGCTTCTCCTGCCACGGCCCGGACGAGCGGATGCGCAAGCGCGATCTTCGGCTCGATGTGCGGGAGGACGCCGTGGCGGAGCGGCGCCGCGGCTCCGCCATCGTTCCGTTCGATCGCGCGGCCAGCCGGCTGTTCCAGCGCATCACGGCCGATCGCCGTCCGATGCCTCCGGACAGCTCGGGCAAGTCGCTCACTCCTGAAGAGATCGAGCTCCTTGGCCAGTGGATCGACGCCGGAGCGCAGTACGAGGCGCATTGGGCGTTCGAGGCACCGCGTCGGCCGGAGCTGCCCGGCGGCTCCGAGCCGCACCCGATCGATCGCTTCGTGAGCGCACGACTTCGAGCCGAAGGGCTCGCGCCGTCCGCGCCCGCCGACCGCGAGACCCTGATCCGCCGCGTGAGCTTCGATCTGACCGGCCTCCCGCCTAGCCCCGGCGAGATCGACGCCTTCTTGGCGGACACCGCGCCGAACGCCTACGAGCGCCTGGTCGATCGGCTCTTGGGGTCACCGCACTACGGCGAGCACTTCGCCCGCGATTGGCTGGATGCGGCGCGCTATGCCGACACCAACGGATACCAGTACGACACCGAGCGCACGATGTGGCCCTGGCG